>JAIOPT010000051.1 GCA_021413765.1 Betaproteobacteria bacterium | reverse complement strand
GCAGGTTCATGCCGTCTGACTTGCGCCAGCGCGCTTTCACGGTCTCCTGCCAAAAGTACCTCATAAGCATCAAAATTCCAGCGCAATTGTTTTTGCAAGCCAAGATCATCTTCAATAACAAGCAGCTTTTTTTTATCTTGATTCATGAAATTACTCCTACCGTTACGCGGCATCCTTAACATCATCAACATGCATATGGAATGGCAAAATCACTCGGAAAGTAGTGCCGATAGTTGGATGACTGGAGACTTCAATCTGGCCACCCAATTCGTGGATATATTCACGACTCTCGAACATGCCAATTCCCATGCCTGCCGATTTTGTCGACTCAAAAGGCTTGAATAGCCGTTCACGAATAAACTCCTCGCTCATGCCTTGACCGGTATCTCTGATTTCGACGACCACAAAAGCCTCCTGTTTCGAAATGCGGATTGTTACTTTGCCATCCTTGGGTGTGGCTTCAACAGCATTCTGAATAATGTGGCCAATCACTCTCTCAAGACGATCCCAATTAGCTATCACCATCAGGCCAGGGTCTAGTATCTCAAGCTCGGGCTTGGGCTCAAAGGCAGATTTTAGCGCCAATGTCTGCAGTAGTAATTTGTCAATGGAAAGCAATGCAGGATGCTCAATGGAAGAACCTCTGCTCAATTTATGCAGAAGCAGCTTCATTTTCTGTACAGAATAATCCAGCGTATCAAGCATATCTCTCTGAAATTCTGGATTATCCTTATGCTTATCGGCATTGGAAAGTAATAACGATAACTGGGAAACTAAATTTTTCAGGTCATGCACTATAAAAGTCGACATGCGATTGAAGGATTCAAACTGACGTGCAATCAGGAGAGCATTAGTAGACTCTTGTTGGGCAAGATAACTCGCAGCTTGGCTACCAGCAATTTTAAGCAGGTCAATCACTTCCCAATTTAACTTAACTCTACTTCTGGGCTGCGCCAGTATCATAAAACCAAATAACCTCCCTTGCAGAATTAGGGGGACTATCAGCCAGCCCTTAGGGAAAACTCGTAACCATTTAGGAATAAAAATTGTGCTGTATTTTTCAGGATTTGTATCATATTCCCGCAGATCGATTACCCACTGCTTGCTTTCCAAAAACTGACAAAGGGAACCACTTGCCGATTCAGACTCATTCGGCAAGCTCATATTCCAATGAGCCACAGGTTCGCAATTGCCTGACTCTCGGTTAATGAACAAAGCGCCTCCTGGACTTTCCACGAGTGCTGATACCGCTTGAATAGTTCGTTCGCCCAGTCCATGGCCGTGCTCGGAAAGTGTGCGCGTAAAGCCTAACCATTCCTCACGATAGTCATAATTGTAATTGTAAAAATGCTTACTGATGAATACCTTGAGCCAAGAACGAAAAACTCCTGAAAATAGTATGCCAACGAGCAAAGCTACAGCTCCGAACAAAAAAGTCACTTGCATGACGGCTCCCCAGCTCCCTCCGAAAAAACGTAGGTAATAGCCAGCAGCAGACATAGCCAGTAAATACAGGGCAGTACCTAGCAGTGTTGCGGAATGAAACAAAATGCGGCGTGATACTGAGATACCTAATGACCACTGAGGATTCCGCGCTGCCGACAAGGCCACCAGAGGAACAATCAGGGCATTGACTGCCCCTCGGGCAGACCAGATTTCCATATTGACTTGCCTGAACAGCATAGCGTCGCTGTATAAATAAAAATCGTAGGCGAAAATCCCCCCAATTCCAAAACAGGCGAACTTTATTCCCCAGCGCCCTTTAATGGGTGTATTCCGGTAAAGTTGCTCCACCAAGAGCATGCCCATAACTGCCATTGCTACGCGGCCAACGATGTCCGTCATAAAACCTATTTCTGCTTGAGGTGGCTCAAGTTTCCAATAGGTATATATATTTACGAACAAGAGCACAAAGTAAAACGCTACGATGCCCACCACATAGGGTTTAAGTTTAAACTTAAAAGGAGGTGAAGAACTTGCTTGTTGGAAAGGTCCCAACAACATTAGCAGAAAGATAGACCACCCTACATTTCGTAGAATTTCCAGAGTGTTGGTCAGCAGCGGCAAAGGAAGCCCTCTGGCTGCCTGATAAGCAATTGATGCCGCCCAAAATGCGGTCATCACGCAGGCAACTGTCAGCGCTGTCCCGAAAATTCGGGCGCGCCAATGGGTCAGCAATAAAACGGTGAGCATAAAAAATGCTACAGCGGCTATGCCATAGCTATATGCAGCGATGCTTGTCAACATTCAAGGTTGATCCATTGGTTTATCTGCTGCCCTTGCCCAATATAACAACTTGGAAAGTATCGATCAATATAAGTACGTCCAGAAACAAGCTATTGTTTTTCACATAGTACAAGTCATATTGGAGCTTTTGGATAGAATCCTCAACCGAGGCCCCATACTGGTAGCGTACTTGAGCCAACCCCGTTATTCCCGGTTTAATACTGTGCCTCACGTTATAATAAGGAACTTCATCACCGAGCTGACTTACAAAAAAAGGCCTTTCTGGGCGTGGCCCAACGAAGCTCATTTCTCCTTTAAAGACATTTAAAATTTGTGGAAGCTCGTCGATTCTCAGTTTGCGAATGATACGTCCCACTGTCGTCGTACGTGTGTCATTTGTAGCCGCCCATTGAGGCTTCAATCCTTTCTCAGCATCATTTCGCATACTACGGAACTTCAGCACCATAAAAGTATGCCCATCCATACCAACTCGTTCTTGTTGATAAAAAATTGGGGTTCGGTCTTCAAAATAAATGCACAGCGCTGTAATCAACATCACCGGAAACGAAACAATTAAAATAATTGTGCTGGCGAATAAATCGAAAATTCTTTTAATAAAAGATCGCAGGAAACTCTGGTCAAATCCGCCTCCAAAAACCAACCAACTTGGTTGAAGAGAATCCACTCTGATTTGGCATGCCTCACGCTCAAAAAAAGACGCTGCATCGGTCACTTTAATTCCATTTAATTTGCATACCAGTAACTCCTGGATAGGGAAACTTTCACCCCGCCGATTATTTACCGCTACAATGATCTCATTCGCGTTATATTTGTTTGCCAAACTTATCAACGAATTGCCAGTCGGCAAAATGGTAGACGGTAGAATAGAGCTTGTTTCGCCGGGCAACTGAACAAAGCCAACGATATTATATTTATGATAACTAATATTATGCATGGCCAGGTCTCTGCATTCCTTTGCCAGCGTACCGCATCCTATAAAAATAATTCGTGACTCTAGATACTTCAATTTAAATAACTGATAAAAAATAATTCTCACCAACAAGATCAAAAAAACAGCGACCATTATCACGAGACCTAACATACCGCGACCAATATAAATATCTGGCGTTATATAAAATACCAACATTAAGATGCCGAATCCCAAGGCAAAGGAAGGCATCAGCCGGAGAAAGGTATTCCTTATATTTTCTCTGTAATTATGTTTATACATGCCAAAAGCACTCATGCTGAAAACCATCACTAATGCAAACGCACATGCCGTCAGGAGAAAATTCTCCATCTTGACAAAATTTGGAAAGTCGCTTTCATAGAACCGAATAGCCGCCCCGAGATAGACAGAGACTACGAAAACAAGAGTTTCAACAACAAGCAGAATGGACACTATTTTGGAGACATAGTGATTGGAAATTCTAAACAACATTAAATTTACTCCAAAAAATTGGCTCGTATCGTTATCATTAAGCCACGCTCTCATCATATCGACTTTTGCAGCAAGAACATTAGGGATGAAATAAATCGATCATATGAGAATAAGATTGAAGCTTTCTAGCATATCTGCTAGATTCAAAAAATCATGATATTAGCAAAGTGAGTTTAATATGGACGTTGTTGCTGTAGTTGGGCTTGGTTATGTGGGTTTACCTCTGGCTGTGGAGTTTGGAAAAAAACAGCGAACTATTGGATTTGATCTCTCTGTCAGCAAAATTGAGAGTTACAAACGGCACGTTGATCCAACCGGAGAGCTGTCAACCGAAAACCTGCAGGCGGCCCTCCATCTTACAGTCAGCTCTGACCCATCAGAATTATCCCTTGCCGACTATATTGTAATCGCAGTTCCAACGCCCGTTGATTGTGCCCATCAGCCCGATTTTTTCCCGCTTGTTGGCGCCAGTGAAACAGTTGGGAAGTATATGAAGCGCGGTGCAATCATTATATATGAATCCACAGTTTACCCCGGAGCTACTGAGGAAATATGCGTTCCGGTTCTAGAGAAGAGTTCCGGTATGGAATGGAAAAAAGATTTCCATATTGGGTATTCTCCAGAAAGAATTAATCCAGGTGATAAAGAACGCACCCTAGCTTCCATTATAAAGATTGTATCAGGAGATGATGAAGACACTTTGGAGAAAGTAGCAAAGCTTTATGAAGCTGTCATCAGTGCCGGCGTGCATAGAGCATCAAGCATCAAGGTTGCAGAAGCAGCAAAAGTGATCGAAAACACCCAGCGTGACCTGAATATCGCGTTAATTAACGAATTGGCTATCATTTTCGATAAGCTTGAAATTGACACGCTACAGGTACTGCAGGCCGCTGGTACCAAATGGAATTTTCTCCCATTCCGTCCTGGATTGGTCGGTGGACATTGCATTGGCGTAGATCCTTATTATCTTACCCACAAAGCAGATATGATTGGCTATCACCCCCAAGTAATACTTGCCGGGCGCCGAATAAATGATGGAATGGCAAAATTTATTGCGGAAAAAACCGTAAAGGAAATGATCCGGGCTGGCCTCAATGTAAAAGGCTCAAAAGTAAACATTCTTGGATTGACATTCAAGGAAAATTGTCCTGACCTGAGGAACTCGAAGGTCATGGACATCATTCTCGAACTCCGGTCCTACGGTGTAGAAGTTCATGTCCATGATCCTGTGACAACCGTCGAAGAAGCCCTTCACGAGTATGGCTTGGAACTTGTAACTTGGGAAAATTTGCCGCGCGCAGATGCACTTATTGCTGCAGTTTCACACCGTGAATTTCTTGTCAGATCTATTGCCGACTTCCAATCAAAAATCGTTTCAAATGGTTGCTTTATTGATGTTAAATCTCATTTTGATCAGACCGCTCTGCGCGCAGCCGGGCTTAACGTCTGGAGACTCTAATAAGTTATATGGAAGCTTCCGGAATGTATGAACGATGCTCAGGAATCAGTCTGATGTCTACAAAGCGAAATGCAACCGAGTTGTAGGTAGTATTCTCCTGTTTCCGGCAGGAGAACATGCCTGTGGCAACGAATGCCAAGACTTTTGGCGATCAATTGTTTCTACTGGCCCTCTTCCCATAAATCTTTGCTGTTAACATTATGGGGCTGCGCTAGTCCAAAATGTTTGTAGGCATTAGCGGTTGCCACCCTTCCGCGCGATGTACGTTGCAAGTAGCCCTGTTGAATCAAATAAGGTTCCAGCACATCCTCAATGGTATCGCGCTCCTCGCCGATGGCAGCGGCAAGGTTGTCTACGCCTACCGGGCCACCGGTAAATTTTTCGATCACGGTCAGTAATAGTTTTCTATCCATCATGTCCAATCCCTGACCATCCACGTCAAGCATGGTCAGCGCGGCATCTGCCACGATGCGCGTAGCTTCGCCCTGCGCCCTTACTTCGGCATAATCGCGCACGCGGCGTAGCAAACGATTTGCAATGCGCGGCGTACCGCGTGAACGCTTTGCAATTTCCAGGGCCCCCTCGGATGAGATCGGCAACTCCAGTAAACCGGAAGAGCGCGTCACGATGCGTTGCAATTCACTGGTGGTGTAAAACTCTAGACGCGCCACGATACCAAAACGGTCGCGCAGAGGATTGGTCAGGCTCGAGATTGGTTAACAGGGCAGCGAGGTCGCCGGCACGTTCCAAAACCGGCCCGGAAGTATGGCGCATGTTGACACCCATCTCGCGAGCGATGATATGCGCCAAAGTCGTCTTACCCAGCCCTGGCGGGCCGAACAATAGCACATGGTCAAGTGGCTCCTTGCGTTTGCGAGCTGCTTCAATGAAAATTTCCAGTTGACCGCGTATTTTTTCCTGGCCGATATATTCGTCCAGATGTTTAGGGCGCAATGCACGCTCCTGCATTTCCTCCTGCAAAGAGACTGGAACGGGAGAAATAATGCGATCGACTGCAGTCAAATTATCGTTTTGAATCATGCTTTGGATAATAGCTTAAGTGCTTGGCGGATGCCGTCCGCCACATTGGCATCGGCGGCCAATTGTTTGGCTGCCCAATCCGCTTCCTTCGCGCTGTAGCCCAACGCCAACAGCGCGTTAGTAATATCGTTGCCATGTGGCGTCATAACACCGCTTGCGCCATCCGAAACGGACACGGTGAATTTATCCTGCAGCTCCAACAACAGACGCTCGGCGGTTTTCTTGCCAACCCCTGGAATTCTGGTCAACAGTCCCACCTCCTTACTTGCCACGGCAATGGCAAGATCGTTCAAACTCAAGCCCGACAGCACTGACAGCGCCAGCTTCGGCCCCACGCCACTAATTTTCAACAAGTGACGAAACGCCACGCGCTCGACCTCAGAAGCAAAGCCATAGAGCAAGTGCGCATCCTCACGAACGATAAGTTGAGTAAATAGCACCACCCGTTCATGTAGTACAGGCAGGTTATAGAAGGTACTCATCGGTACATTTACCTCATATCCCACGCCTTGAACATCTAACAAAATTTGCGGTGGATTTTTTTCCAACAAGTTGCCTGTCAAGCGCCCTATCATATTTCCCTTTTTAATCTTTTTCGGCTAATGGTGCAAGCACGATAATTATTGCATTATAAAAATTACATTCACGCTTTTTCTGTGGCTGGAGAAGCTATCATGCTTTTTGACTTAATCTGCCATTCCGCATGCGCAAGCCCTTGGTAGCCAGCTGGCCCAACCCCATACCAGCGTGCGCATGACAAATCGCACACGCCAGCGCATCCGCCGCATCCGGGCTGGGGGAGCCGGACAATTCCAGCAATCGCTTTACCATATCTTGCACCTGTTCCTTTTTTGCATGGCCGTTGCCTACCACCGCCTGCTTTACTTGCAACGCAGTGTATTCTGCAACCGGCAGGCTCACCAGCACCGCAGCGCAAATCGCCGCGCCGCGCGCTTGCCCCAGCAGCAGGGTGGATTGCGGGTTGACGTTAACGAATACTTTTTCTACCGCCACCAGCTGCGGCTGATGCGTTTCAATCACCTCACGCAATGAATTGAGAATGACTTTAAGACGCTCAGGCAGCTCGCCTGCTGGCGTTTTGATACAACCGCTAGCGACATAAATGAGTTTCTGCCCCACTTTGTCCAGCACGCCAAACCCGGTGATGCGCAGACCGGGGTCTATCCCTAAAATGCGTGTAGTAGAAGCAAGGTTCATCGGTGTAGGGAGGATTTACCCTTTTCTCCTTCAATTCCCTCTACATTCATTCCGCAATCACGGCCGTGGTATACACTTCTTGAACATCATCAAGGTTTTCCAGCGCGTCCAATAGTTTTTGCATGCGCACTGCATCGTCACCCGTAAACATAACTTCGACAATAGGCTTCATAGTTACTTCCGCCATTTCCGGCTTAAAACCGGCTGCTTCCAAGCGCTGCTTAACCTCGACAAAATCATTGGGTGCGGTGATCACTTCAATACTGCCGTCATCATTGCTTACTACATCCTCTGCGCCCGCGTCCAGCACTACTTCCATGAGCGCGTTCTCATCGGTGCCAGGTGCAAAAATCATCTGCCCGCAATGTTTAAACAGAAATGACACAGAACCATCCGTACCGAGATTGCCGCCGTACTTGGTGAAAGCATGACGCACATCGGCCACGGTACGTGTCTTATTGTCGGTCAGGCAATTTACCATCACCGCTGCGCCATTGATGCCATAGCCTTCGTAGCGAAGCTCAATATAATCCACACCTTCCAGTTCGCCGCTGCCGCGTTTAATGGCCCGCTCCACATTATCTTTCGGCATATTCTGGTCATAGGCTTTTTCCATAGCCAATCGCAGGCGCGGATTAGTGGCCGGGTCGCTGTCGCCTAACCTGGCTGCCACGGTAATTTCCTTGATCAGGCGCGTAAAAATCTTGCCACGCCTTTCATCCTGACGACCTTTGCGGTGCTGAATATTTGCCCATTTACTATGACCCGCCATGACAATTTCCTCGTTGATTGACTCCCTCATCTTGGATGCCGCAAGGATTCGCACCCTGTTAGAAGTAGTGCAGATTTAAATTCAAAGTTCAACAGCCGATGATAAAGTGGTATGTTTAATATTTTAGTGTAGCGCACCTTCTGGTTAAAGAATACCTGAAATAATATTCCGTATTCCAGCGCTTTGTGAGACCAATGCTTGGGGCTGGCTGGCATACATTACACCTGCATCTAGGCGCCTTTGCTTCATGGCTGCTGGAGTTGACAATCGTGTGTAACAGGTGTTAATTTTGCACATGCGCCGATTTGAGAAACAGCTTGCGGGCGCTTTATAAATACAGCTAAAGCGGGTAAAGCCCGGTTTAGCTTAAGCTAACCGGGTTTTTTATTCTGCACGAGGGAGTACGTTATGCCAGAGCAATCCAACCAAGCAGAGCATGCTTATCAGCTTGAAACACTCGCAGTACACGCGGGTATAAAGCGTAGTCAATTTAATGAACATAGCGAAGCACTGTTCCTCACTTCCAGTTACGTGTTCGATAGCGCGGCACAAGCCGCTGCACGCTTCATCGGCGCAGAGCCGGGCAATATTTATTCGCGTTTCACCAACCCTACCGTTACCATGTTCGAGGAGCGTTTGGCAGCGCTGGAAGGCGCGGAGCAATGTGTGGCGACGGCGTCAGGTATGTCGGCGATATTGGCGTGCTGCATGGGTTTGCTGAAAAGCGGTGATCACATCGTTGCTTCACGTAGTATATTCGGTTCGACGGTAAATTTATTCGGCACCATCTTCAAACGTTTTGGTGTGGACACCACCTTTGTTTCTGCCACTGATGTGAACGAGTGGGAAGTTGCGGTACGACCCAACACACGGCTATTCTTCCTGGAAACGCCGTCCAATCCGCTTACCGAAATATCCGACATTGCAGGCATTGCGGCTGTGGCGAAGCAGCATGATGTATTGCTGGCAGTAGATAATTGTTTTTGCACCCCAGTGCTCCAACGTCCGCTGGAATTAGGCGCGGACATTGTGATTCATTCCGCAACCAAATATCTTGATGGACAAGGGCGTGTACTGGGCGGTGCAGTGCTAGGCAGCAAGAAAGTGATGGAGCCTGTATATCAGTTTCTGCGAACGGCGGGTCCGACTATGAGCGCATTTAATGCATGGGTATTCCTGAAAGGCATGGAGACGCTGAAGATTCGTATGGACGCGCACAGCGCTAATGCGTTGTCCGTGGCGCAATGGTTGGAGGCACAGGCTAATGTGGCGCGCGTTTATTACCCAGGTCTGCCATCGCATCCACAACATCAATTGGCGATGAAGCAGCAAAAGACTGGCGGTGGTATTGTATCGTTCGAAGTGAAGGGTGGCAGAGAGGAGGCTTGGCGTCTTATTGACAGTACGCGCATGATTTCAATCACCGCTAATTTGGGCGATACCAAGACTACATTAACTCACCCAGCCACCACCACGCATGCTCGTATTACTCAGGAAGCTAGAGATGCAGCAGGTATACGTGAGGGTTTGCTGCGCATTGCGGTCGGGTTGGAAGCTGTGAGCGATATCCAGACTGATCTGGCTCGAGGGCTGTACAAATAAAAAAATGCTGCCAACTCCGCACCAGGCAGAGATGTATTTATTTGCGATTAACCGGATTCCCCATCTGACCGATGGTCAATTTGCCGTGCAATTAGTCCAAGTGTAAAAATGTCGAGTCAGAGAAATTATGCTTGTGAGCCGTGACATTGAAAACCTGGCAATCCAAATTGGCAGTGCGCTAAAGTCGCTTGGCCTCGTGTTGGCCACAGCCGAGTCATGCACGGGCGGTGCGGTGGCCAGTGCTATTACTGATATTGCGGGCAGTTCTGAATGGTTTGAGCGCGGCTTTATCACTTATTCAAATGAGGCCAAACGCGAGATGCTGGGTGTCGCCCAAGACACTCTGACGCGTTACGGCGCAGTCAGCGAGGCAGTAGTGCGCGAAATGGTAGCAGGCGCGTTGTACCATAGCCATGCGCAGGTGGCATTGGCGGTCAGCGGCATTGCCGGGCCAGCGGGCGGTATGCCGGACAAGCCGGTTGGTACTGTGTGGTTCGCTTGGGGGATCAAGGGGGGGCAGTGTGTTACGCGCTTGCATCAACTTTCCGGTAACCGTGCAGAAATCCGCATGCAGTCGGTATGCATAGCTTTTCAAGGAGTGTTGGAATTGCTGAATCAGGTAACGGAGGTAGCTTAAGTTCGTACCATTTATAGTTTGCACAATAAATCCTGAAGATGACTTTTAAAATCAGGAAATCTGCGACAATCTTTCATAGCATTAAAAAAATCCATTGTTAATTCGGCAACTAGTTCAGTCAAACGCTTTCTGGTTCAGATTCGTATGGCTTATGCCATAATCAAGTATCATTTTCGAAGGGGAAAAATTGCATGGATGATAATAAAAGCAAGGCACTCGCGGCGGCTCTGAGTCAGATTGAAAAGCAGTTTGGCAAGGGTTCCATAATGCGTTTGGGCGAGCATGATATTGCGCGCGATATTCAAGTGGTTTCTACTGGATCATTAGGGTTGGATATCGCACTGGGTGTGGGTGGTCTGCCGCGTGGCCGTGTAATCGAAATCTACGGCCCGGAATCGTCTGGCAAGACCACGCTCACGCTGCAAGTGATAGCCGAAATGCAAAAATTAGGCGGCACGGCTGCATTTATTGATGCAGAACATGCGCTCGATCCGCAATATGCGCAAAAGCTGGGCGTGAATGTCAGTGAGTTGCTTATTTCGCAACCGGATAACGGTGAGCAAGCTTTGGAGATTGCGGATATGTTAGTGCGTTCGGCTGCCGTAGATGTGGTGGTGGTAGATTCTGTGGCAGCACTGACTCCTAAGGCAGAAATTGAAGGAGAAATGGGCGAGCCGCAAATGGGCTTGCAGGCACGCTTGATGTCGCAGGCATTGCGTAAGCTGACCGCCAACATCAAGCGTTCCAATACAACGGTGATTTTTATTAATCAGATACGTATGAAAATTGGTGTGATGTTTGGTAGCCCGGAAACCACAACCGGCGGCAATGCTCTGAAGTTCTATGCTTCAGTTCGGCTGGATATTCGTCGTGTTGGTGCGATCAAGAAGGGCGATGAAGTGATCGGTTCAGAAACCCGCGTGAAAGTGGTCAAGAACAAGGTCGCGCCGCCGTTCAAACAGGCGGAATTCGATATTTTGTATGGTGAAGGTATTTCTCGTGAAGGCGAAGTCGTCGAGCTGGGTGTGCTGCACAAGCTGGTCGAGAAAGCTGGCGCTTGGTACAGCTACAAAGGCGAGAAGATTGGTCAGGGAAAAGATAATGCGCGCGAATATCTGAAAGAGCATCCTGAAATGGCAATTGAAATTGAGAACAAAATCCGCGCTGCAGCTGGTGTAGCCGCGCTCAATGATGGACCTGAAAGCGGTGTCAAAGAAGCCTGAGTTAAGTCTGCACACCCGCGCCATGAAATATCTGGTGCGGCGTGAACACAGCCGTGCCGAACTTCACGCTAAGCTTCTGCTCAAAGCCACACCAGAAGACAATGTGGAGAGAGTTCTAGATGAATTGGCGGCGCGAGGTTGGCTATCCGATGTCCGTGCAGCAGAGCAGTTGGTGCGCCTACGTCGCAATCGTTTCGGCATGCAGCGCATCGCATATGAACTTCGCCAGAAAGGTATAGGCGAAGATCTGATTAACGATGCATTACCGCAAATAAGAGAGTCAGAACTGGAAGCGGCTCGCAGCATCTGGCAAAGAAAGTTCGGTATTGCCCCGGAGGATGCTAAGGATAAAGCCAAGCAGGTGCGTTTTATGCAGTCACGCGGCTTTATGCCGGATGTGATTTTTAAGGTTTTACGGGGTACAGACGATGGTGGGTAGGCCGCTTGGTCAGGGGCTTCAGAGCCAAGTTTAACGCGCCATCTGTAACAGCAATTTTATATCCTGCACCAACAATTCGGCGCGCTGATTATAGGGAGAAAGCAATACGGGTTTGCCATTTGCGCCAATCAAGTAGGTACCATCGGAATGGTCCAGCATATAGCTGCCTTTTGCAACCCGTTTTTCATAATTGACGCCAAATGTCTTGGCTACCTGTGCAGTAGTTTGTGCATCGCCGTACAAGCCCAGAAAAGACGGGTGAAAAAAGGGAACATATTCAGCCAATATTTTTGGCGTGTCGCGTTCAGGATCAAGTGTGACGAATAGCACTTGCACCTTTTCTGCATCTTTACCAAGCAAACGCATCACCTGCGCCAGGTCAGCCAAGGTAGTCGGGCAAATTTCGGGACAGTGGGTATAGCCAAAAAATACCACCACCACCTTGCCTTTGAAATCCGATAGCCTGCGCAATTTGCCGTTGGGGTCGGTGAGATTGAAATCCACAGGTTCTTTTGCATACCGCCAACTGATATCAACGGCTTGGAATGGTGTAGACGGCTTGGATTTCCCGCAGCTGACGAGCAGCGTCATAAATAATAATAGTAAAAGCAGGCTGCGCATTTAGTTCTCCTTACAGCAATTAGCAGTGATGATGTAAGTCCAAGCAGATGATGGCTGCACTAAAAATTAGTTGTGGCAGGTTTTTATTACAGCAATGCTGGTGGTTACAAAGAAAGCCACATGGTTCATGTTCAGATTGAATAACAGCACAGGGCACGTCATCAATCAGTTGTTCGGTATGTTAGCGCGCACGCTTTCCCATACAGGCTTGTAGCCCGTGCAGGCAAAGTATTTCCAATGACCTATTACGCACAGTAATTAGTTTGCTTTCCTGTAGTTGCGACAGCGCGCGGCTGACAGTTTCCAATTTTAATCCGAGATAGCTGCCGATTTCTTGACGCGTCATCCGCAATTGGAATGATGTGGGCGAATAACCGCGCACCGCAAAACGCTGCGATAGGTTGAGCAGGAAAGCAGCCAAGCGCTCCTCTGCACGCATTGATCCAAGCAGCAGCATAATGTTTTGATCGCGCACAATTTCTCGGCTAAGGATGCGGTGTAAATGTTTCTGCAGAGGGGGAAGTTCTCGACCGAGATCCTCTAGGCGACTAAAGGGGATTTCACATATCTCACTGTCTTCAAGTGCTACGGCATCGCAAGTGTGTGCATCGCTACCAATGCCATCCATGCCGATGATCTCCCCAGCCATCTGAAAGCCGGTGACTTGTTCGCGCCCGTCCTCATTGAGGATCTGGGTTTTGAAAAATCCAGTTCGAATCGCATACAGTGCCTGAAATTTGTCCCCGCTCCGGTATAAGATGCTGCCATGACGGTAAACACCCTTGCGAGTGATTAAAGCATCCAAGCGTGCCATTTCGATATTACTCAGGTTAACGGGCAGACATAATTTGCGCAGGTTACAAGTCGAGCATGCAGCTTTCAGTGAATTGTTGGGAGCAGGTTTGTGCATAGTATCGATTTTTATAAGTTATTTCGGTACGCCGTACTTAGGCCGCGCATGTGGGCAAAAATTATATGCTAATTTTGACATATATCAAATTTAAAATCAGAAAATTGTAGCTTGGTAATCGTACTTGTTGCGGGTGCGCTGTTACAAAGTCGGCCATTAAATAGTACGATTCGTCATTAATCTATCTAATGGTCGGCTTTTTAAGAATTACCTGCTACAGCTTGTTTTTGAATCCACCCAGCTTAAATCTGATTGAGGTTGTTGCTGAAGAAGAAATAGTGCAAGTGCACTTAAAAAATGAGATAAATTTTTTTGAATGAGACGCTTTATTCCACGAGACATCAATGCAGAAATTTATTAAAGTTTGAAATTACAGTTTCATTCTGTCATGTATTCGAAATGCTAACATATTGAAATATAATTAAAAAAATATTATTTTTATAATCTTGTCGAAAATTCTTACATCTCCACTTAAACGTATTCAGAAGCACAAGAAATCGCCCAAATATGAATAATGTAACATACTGTATTTAATATAATATGATAAATATAGTTTTATTGGGCATGTATTTTGCTTAAGTACTTGCTTAAGTAATAGGTGTATTATGCTAGCCACTTCATATTTTTTATAATATTGAACGATGGGGTTGTCGTAATACAAAAAAACAGGATGCAAAGTTGGCAAGGCGAAGTATTTTCAAGGAGAAGACATGACCATCCAAGAGCAACAGAGTGGAGATGGAACGCAACGGGCGCCTCAGGATATTGGCGCGCCAGAGAAATCGTCAGATAAATCACGCAGAAGCTTCGCCAAATCAGGATTGGTAGCGTCGGGTGTACTGCTTACCCTTAGCAGTCGACCAGTATTGGGCGCATTGGTCTGTACGACACCGTCTGGTTTTGAGTCAGGCAATCTCAGCTTCCACGGTACATCGATTACATGCGCGGGCCTCTCTCCTGGTTACTATATGAATCATGCGGACTGGCCATCGCCATACGTTGCCGATAAAACTACGACTACAACTACAGTAGTTTCAAGTGGTCGTAAAAAAATTGGACAACAAACATCTTTTAGCTCCATCACCTCCGCCCCCCTCACCACCACCACCACCATTCCTGGTACAAAATTTTCAAGTGTGTTTAATTGCAGTGGCTATGGAAAGCATCTTGCCAGCTTTACCATGATGCAGGTAATTGGACTAACCGGTCAGGGTGACCCGTACCAGCTCGGCGCACACTGTGTAGCAGCTTTGCTTAATGCAGCAAGCGGGAATAAAACGCCTGTGTTGAATGTAGCACAGGTTAAAAATATATTTAATGAATTTGATTCAAAAGGGTATTTTGAGCCAACTATAAGCATTAAATGGTATCCTGCCGATATTGTCGCGTATTTGAAAACGACAATGTCGTAATAGAGGATGGCTTCAAATTTAAAATGGAGAGTGAGATCCGACCGGGCGCTTCATTTTCATTCGTGGGGAGATGAGTTCATTGTTTACAATAGCCTTTCTGGGGATACGCATTTGCTTGGTTCGGTTGCAGCTCAAATCCTGTTGAGATTACAACAGGCGCCGTCAGATTTTATGTCCTTGGCTGAATTGCTCACTTCTTTGTTGCAAACCGAAATGATGGGTGAGCAACTTGAGCCTCAACTGGTAAATATTCTCGAAGACCTGAACGCTCTCGCACTGATAGAACGTACCTGATTTTGAATGTTTCTGCATTAACATCCTCGGAACTTCGATTCCGGCTCAGGGAAACGGGGATATGTCTCCAAACTGGCTCTTTCATTACACATGTGCAAACTTCGATCCCGAGCGTGTCTGAAAGTGTCGGATTACTTTACGCCGATTATCCCTTGGCAGAACAGACCGATTTTGCGGATTTCCACGTTAGCCTTACTTATCCACGTAATCTGAGGCGCTGGTTCAAGCCTCAGGTATTATTCTTGTTTGACGGGTATCCCCCTTTCAAGCCCCTGCCGCTAGACCAGGCATTTCCCATGTTGGAGTGGGGGCTTAATTGGTGTATATCAAATCATGTTAACCACTGTTTGATGATTCATGCGGCAGTGGTTGAAAAGGGTGGTTATGCTGTAATTATGCCCGCGCCTCCTGGCTCGGGTAAAAGCACCTTATGTGCAGCCTTGGTAAACCGCGGTTGGAGATTGCTGTCGGATGAGCTTGCTTTGATTCGCGTTAGTGATGGGAAACTCACTCCGCTTCCGCGTCCCGTTAGCTTAAAAAATGAATCTATTGATATCATCAGGCGTTATGAGCCCAGCGCGATTTTCAGCCGCAAGGTGGCAGATACGATAAAGGGTACGGTTGCCCATATGAAAGCACCAGCTGACAGCATCACCCGCGCTACAGAGGTCGTACAAGGTGCGTGGGTCATTTTTCCAAAATATCAGGCGGGTGCTAAAGCATGCTTGGAGGCATTGCCTCAATCCCGCGCTTTCATGCGGGTTGCGGATAACTCTTTTAATTACAGTCTTCTCGGACTCAATGGCTTTAAGACCATGGCGAATTTGATTGATGCGTCTCTGTGCTATGATTTTACGTACAGCAAACTCGATGATGCTATTGAAATATTTGGCGCGTTAAAGCCGCAAGCTTCCAGTAAGTAATCATCTGTTTTCTAATAAATTAGAAGCCATTTACGATGAAACTGACCCAACCTTCCTTCTGAAGGAAGCGAATCCCCGCCTTTTTTGGCGAAAATTGGATGAGACGGTGGTCAAACGATTCATCAAATTATATTTGATGGGCATAACAAATGTGATTCCTAATTACTTAATATTACAAGCGCTCCGAGAGCAAGAAGTATTGCTTTCCCTAAGTCTGCCAGACTGGGATTTACTCATACGCCAAGCACGCCGCGCTAATCTGTTGGCACGCATTTGCATTTTACTGGACGAACGAGGCTTACTAGAGCAGGTGCCACCAAAACCCCGCGAACATCTGGAGTGGTCACGCGTAATCTCTGAAAGACACATTCAAGCTGTACATTGGGAAATAACCCTAATTAGAAAGGCATTGGCGAAGGTAGGAGTGCCAGTCATTCTCCTCAAGGGCGCTGCCTATGCCATGGCCAAACTGCCGGCCGCCAAGGGGCGGCTATTCTCCGATATTGATATCATTGTGCCTAAAGGTAGGCTCAATGCTGTAGAAGCCGCCTTGATGCTTCATGGTTGGGCTGCGACGCATCACGATGCCTATGACCAGCGCTATTATCGCACTTGGATGCATGAATTGCCGCCGATGCAGCATATTAAACGGACGACTGTCATCGACGTACATCATGCAATTTTGCCGGAAACGGCAGCGCTTCACCCTGATTCGGCAAAGCTCCTGGCTGCGGCGCAGCCACTTGATGGTTACGATGATTTGAAGGTATTTGCTCCTGCCGATATGGTGCTCCATAGTGCTGTCCACCTATTCCATAATGATCAACTGGATCAGGGTCTGCGGGATTTGGTTGACATTGATAGTTTGTTACGTTACTTCAGTAGCTTGCCAACATTCTGGCCAAGCTTATCCGAGCGAGCACACGAACTTGAGTTGACGCGACCGCTTTTTTACGCTTTGCGTTATGCTGTACATCTGTTGAATACGCCCATTCCCTCGGGCATGATGGAAGCTGCTCAAAGTGGTCGCCCTAACCCATTAACGTTAATAATTACAGATCAACTTTTTGAACGCGCGCTTTTGCCTGCCCACAAGAGTTGCGTTGATTGGTTTACCGGTGCAGCACGGCAGATGCTCTATGTACGCGCAACCTGGTTACGTATGCCGCCCTTTCTTCTTGCGCGTCATCTTTTTCACAAGGCTTTCATTTCACCTAAGCCTGAATGATTGTTCCCGGGTGCTGCTGATTATTTTGCGGTATTAAATTGTTAGTCGTTTCTATGCTTGGATCAGTAAAAAAATTGGCTACTGGACTGCTTAATAGAGTAAAGATTATGGATAATCTCACAATGCTGCAGCGCGATTGTTGAATTCAATGCACGCTGCATCGGTCAGCTCTTGGAATTGATTCTGTTGAAGTAATTCCGTTAACGACGCTTATTTTGTGCGAAGTGCCTAAACGGGGTTTGACTCTGAGGTCTCCCCACAAAACCCCGTTGCATTTCAATAAACTAGGGCGTACTGTCCGCACCAAAACAGCACATGCAAGGCAGGTTATTTGTCTCTTCCGTAGCGTCCAAACTGCGAAGGAGAACCCACCATGCATGTGCTC
>JAIOPT010000004.1 GCA_021413765.1 Betaproteobacteria bacterium | reverse complement strand
TAGTGTAGCGGTGCAATGGGATAAAAAGTTGGAAAAATATCTACAGGGTACGTTCTCGCATCAAAATATTGTGAGATAGTTAGAATGAATTTAGGGCGCCTCTAAAAATTCAAGTTTCTAGACAATGCAAGGCACGAGTAAAAAATTTGAGCGCAGCATATAGTTGATATGTAAGCGATAATTTATTTAGAGTAACGCCGGATTGTGACGAAAATTGGATTTTTAGAGGTGTCCTTTAGCGTTCTGCATGGACATGTAGCGGAGACTCATAAGAGTGAGAATGATTAGCGCACGGTTCACCCTGCATTCTTTATTTGTCTTGTTTGCAATGCTTTTAGCGCTGGCTTCAGGACAAACTTGTGCTTATGCGTTCGGGTCAAATAATGACCGTGAAATGCGGGTTATCGCTGTGTCCGAATTGCCGCCGGAAGGGCGCGAAACCTTGCATCTTATTAAGCAGGGTGGCCCGTTTCCATATTCGCGTGATGGTGCGATATTCAGTAATTTCGAAAAACGGTTATCCAAGCGCGAGCGTGGCTATTATCGTGAATTTACGGTGAAAACGCCTGGAGCACGCAATCGTGGCGCACGGCGCATTGTTTGTGGTCAACCTGTTGAGTGTTATTACAGCGCGGATCATTACCAGACTTTTCGGCGAATCACTGAATAACATGGATAATTTGTCGCTACGCTTAAAAGATGTAAATGAGGCGGGTGCATACCGACTGGGTTGCCACTTGGATGAGTTGTATGCAGCAGTGGCAGAGGCAGGTTGCGTCTTGTTCGAAGTGGAACTTGCTGAGATAGAAGGCAAGGAAAAATTTATTGATGCCATTGCCCAGGCAGTCCATGTGCCGGATTGGTTTGGCGGCAATTGGGATGCGCTGGCCGATACACTGAGTGATCTTTCCTGGCAACCCGCTTCCGGTTATGTGCTGCTGCTGCGTAACGATAATAACATGTTAGGGATGGCTGCCGAGGATCACAATATCGCTATGGAAATTTTTGCTGATACGATAGCTTTCTGGAAATCGCAAAATAAACCGTTCTGGATATTTTTCTGCTAGCGTCATTCATGCAATATAAATTACCAGTTTCGGTGTTAGTGGTGATTTATACCTTGGATTTTGAGGTACTGCTTCTCGAACGCGCCGATCACCCAGGTTTTTGGCAATCAGTTACCGGTAGCCAGGATGAGGGCGAGTCCTTGCGCGAGACAGCCGTGCGCGAAGTGTTTGAGGAGACTGGCTTGGATGCCAGTCTCTATACCTTGGTGGACTGGCAGGCCCAAAATATCTATGAAATTTATGCAAAATGGCAGCATCGCTATGCGCCCGGTACTCTGCACAACACCGAGCATGTATTTGGATTGGAATTACCCCGCGTGCTTCCTGTCCAATTGTCACCGCGGGAACATCTTAGCTATAAATGGTTGCCTTGGCAGGAAGCTGCGGGGCTAGTATTTTCGCCAAGCAACCGCGAAGCGATTTTGCAGTTGCCTGAATGAGCGGGGGGCTGAAATCGCCCATACATAGTAAACGAAAGATTTTAAAATGAAGGAAATTGAGAGGCAGGATGGCATGATATCGATTGCCTACGATCATCCCGGTTGCGCCACTTCAATAGCGTGGGCGAAGAAGCCGCGCGAACCGGAGCCCGATGAAAAAGCCATGCTGATCGAGCGCATCAAACGACTGTTGAAAGAGCGGGATGCAGTGCTGGTGGCGCACTATTACGTGCATCCTGACTTGCAGGACTTGGCCGATGTGACTGGCGGTTGTGTATCTGACTCCCTTGATATGGCCAATTTCGGTCATCAACATCCGGCGCAAACGTTAGTGGTGGCGGGGGTGCGTTTCATGGGCGAGACAGCGAAGATCCTCAACCCGGAAAAGCGCGTGTTAATGCCTGATCTGGATGCCAACTGTTCACTTGACCTTGGTTGTCCGGTGGAGGAATTTACTGCTTTCTGTGATGCACACCCGGATCGTACCGTGGTGGTATATGCCAATACCAGTGCGGCGGTGAAGGCGCGCGCCGACTGGGTGGTAACCAGTTCTATCGCGTTGCCCATCGTTAAACATCTTAAGGAGCAAGGGCAGAAAATATTGTGGGCGCCGGATCGTCATCTGGGCAATTACATTCAGCAACAAAGTGGCGCCGACATGTTGCTATGGCAAGGTTCATGTGTGGTGCATGACGAGTTCAAGGCCAAGGAGTTGGCTGAACTCAAGGCGCAACACCCGGATGCCAAGGTGCTGGTGCACCCGGAATCTCCCCCGGCAGTGGTTCAGCTTGCTGACGTGGTGGGTTCCACTACGCAGCTCATCAAGGCAACACAAACTTTGGCTGCGAACAAGTTCATTGTGGCGACCGATAACGGTATTCTGCACAGGATGAAAACCTTATCGCCTGATAAGGTTTTTCTCGAAGCACCTACGGCTGGAGATGGCGCGACTTGCACTAGCTGTAGTCACTGTCCATGGATGGCGATGAACGGATTGCTGAACCTTGCCCAAGCATTGGAAACAGGAACAAATGAGATACATGTCGATCCGGTAATCGGCCGTCGTGCCAAGGTCCCTATCGAACGCATGCTGGATTTTGCGCGTCAAATCAACCTTCCCACCCGAGGCATAGGTAACGCCTGACGGATGTTTGCGGCCAATATCACGCTCATTGCGTAGTTTGTAATAATATGTGGTCTATTGATGCGGTATTGATGAGCCACTTATGACTACACTGAACATCGTTACCTACAACATTCACAAGGGTTTGTCCCATTTCAACCAGCGTATTGTGATGCACGAATTGCGCGAGCGTTTGCGTGAACTCAACGCCGATATTGTCTTCCTGCAGGAGGTGCAGGGCGAGAACAACCGCGATGGTCGGCATCCCCATGGCTATTCCACTTCGCCGCAACATGAGTTTCTGGCCGACCAGATATGGCCGCATCATGCATATGGAAAAAATTCCGTATATATAGGCGGGCATCACGGAAATGCCCTCTTGAGCCGTTACTCGATTGTGGAGTGGGATAATCTGGATATTTCTGCGCACCGCTTCGAGAGTCGAGGCCTGCTGCATTGTGTAATTGACCTGCCAAAAACCGATCAAAGGGAAATCAGTCAACCGCTTCATTGCATTTGTGTACATTTCGGTTTATTCAAACGCGGCCGCGGGGCGCAATTAAATGCGCTGATTGAGCGTATCAAGCAGATGGTACCGCTGGATGCGCGACTTATTGTCGCGGGTGATTTCAATGACTGGCGTAACAATGCTAGTCGTTTGTTAGCCCATGAATTGCAATTGCATGAGGTGTTTGAGGCAAATCTTGGCAGGCCGGCCCGCAGTTTTCCGGCGGGCATACCACTACTTTGCATGGATCGCATTTATGTGCGTGGGCTGGTGATTCAGCACTGCAAGGTGCATGCGTGGAGAAAAATTTCAGACCATGTTGCACTGTCTGCGACACTCGCCCTATGAGCAGCACGCATCTTGTTGACGGTCATATTCTGATTCTGTTGCGTAACGGTGAGGAATATTTTCCACGCCTGATTGCGGCGATAGACGCCGCGACCCGCTCGATTTATCTAGAAACTTATATTTATGCCGCCGACACCTGCGGTCGACAAATCTCTCAGGCGTTGCAGCGCGCAGCCAAGCGTGGCGTGATGGCGCACTTACTACTGGATGGTTTCGGCTCAGCCGATTTACCGGATAAGTGGGTGGACGAGCTGCGTGGAGCGGGCGTAGAAGTGTTGTGGTATCGCCCGGAAATCGCGCGCTTCAGCTTGCGCCGCCACCGCCTGCGCCGTTTGCACCGCAAGCTGGCGCTGGTGGATGAGCATATCGCCTTTGTAAGCGGCGTCAATATTATCAATGATGTGCCGGGTGGGCGGATTATAGCGCCGCGTTTGGATTATACGGTTGAGGTGCAGGGTGCTACGGCAGGGCATATACACTCCGTAATGAGGCGTTTATGGACGTTGGTGTCGTGGATAAATTTTCGACGACAGCGCGAGCGCATAGAACTACTAGCCACGTACAAAAATACTGAGCAACACAAAGTGGCTTTCGTGTTGAGGGATAACTTGCGTCATCGCCACGACATTGAACACGCCTATCTCAAAGCTATTGCCGGTGCGCGGCGAGAAATTATCATTGCCAACGCCTATTTTCTGCCAGGACTGCGCTTCCGCCATGCTTTACTAAATGCGGCGCGACGCGGAGTGCGCGTTGTGTTGCTGTTGCAAGGGCGGGTGGAATATCGCCTGCAGCACTTTGCTACGCGTGCGCTTTATGACGAGTTATTGCGAGCAGGAATGGAAATTCATGAATATCACGCCAGTTTTATGCACGCCAAGGTTGCGGTGGTGGATGGCTATTGGGCAACGGTAGGTTCATCCAATATAGATCCATTCAGTCTATGGTTGGCGCGCGAAGCTAACCTGGTGGTTCGCGATGCAGGGTTTGCTGAATCATTGCGTGCCGATTTGTTGCAAGAGATTTCGCACAGCGCCCGGTTGATTTCTCCTTCTATGTGGCGCGAGCATGGTATATGGATGCATTTGCTGATGCGCATCAGTTATGCAATGGTTCGTTTTCTGACTGGTGTGATTGGTTACGCACGCGGACATGATAATGTTTAGCCGCTACCCCATTAAGGCGTTAATTTAAATAACATGAATAAAGCTGATCAAATAATACAAGAAATCGGCGAGCGTCCTACGGCTGTGAGGACTGCTGTACTTGGTGTTTTGTTGAATGCAGGAAGCGCTCTTGCTCATCCGGAAGTTCTTGAAAGACTTAAAAACCTGGGTGAGTTTGATCGAGTTACCGTCTATCGCGTACTGGAGTGGCTTGTTATCCATGGGTTGGCACACAAAGTCGCAGGTACAGGCAGGGCATGCCGATTTCAAGCTACACACCCTGATACGACTCACCGGCATGCGCATTTTCAATGTAGGGAGTGCGGGAAGATTTGCTGCCTAACAGAAATAGAGCCAAAGCTAACCAATTTACCCGAGCATTTTACGGTCGAGTCAATTGAACTCAATATCAAGGGCGTCTGCGACGATTGCGGCCGCCACATTCCTCGGTAATTCCATCTCACATCAATAAAATTAGTTTATGCAACTATGTTGCAAAATCTGATTTGTCTCGGCTATAATGCAACATTATTGCATTTTTTGTTGCCCACAGAATCCTTAAAGCCCGTTTGTTTACTAAAGTGGAATAGCCTAAAAGCATCCATTTTTTCTAGCCATCTACCTACATACTGTAAATAACTCTATAAAAATCAATTTGAATATGGCAAGCAGTTTGATTCTGGTCGCGGAATACGCGATTAGCAGATGTTTAACCGCAGCGCACTGGACCTTAATAAAATAGTCATGATTTTGTTATCAATAATTTTGGCGACACTAGTTGGCGGCGTTGTTTCAGTTCTGCTGGCGGCAACACTTTCCCTCTCCATACTGGCCCGCTTTGCCGACAAGATGGTGGCATATGCGGTGGGAGTCATGCTGGCATTTTCCCTAACCGATATGTTGCCGGAAGCATTAGAGCTCGGCCTGGATATGGAACAGGCAGGGTGGATATTGTTAAGCGGTCTGGCTGGATTTTTTCTGTTGGAAAAAGCGGCATTGTGGCGTCATGACCATTCTGCAACAAATGGACAAGTTTCAAATCATCCCCAAGTTGCAATGATTATCGTGGGTGACAGCCTGCATAATTTCGTGGATGGGATTCTGATTGCGGCTGCATTTCTTGCTGACACTAAGCTCGGTTGGGCAACAGCGTTGGCCATATTGGTGCATGAAATTCCGCAAGAAATATCGGATTTCATGATCATGCTTGGCGCGGGGGTACCAAAATTTCGTGCACTTGCGTTGAATGCTTTATCTGGAGTCGCCATGACTTTAGGTGGTGTGCTCGGTTGGCTGGCGCTAGATCGGCTACAGATTGCAATCTCTTACATGCTGATTCTGGCGTCAGCCAGTTTCATTTACATTTCAGTTGCCGACTTGATACCCCAGCTTCACCGTAAATGCAAACCACAAGATACGTTAATTCAATTCATGCTGATGTTGCTTGGTGTAGGCACAGCAAGACTGGCTCATTTGCTGCATTGATGGAAAACGAATCAATGAGCTGCTTGAAATTGATTGTTTTCGGACAAATACCAACGGCAATTTTATTGCCGATGTTCAACAAATATTATGGGTAAATCCATGCAAATTCTTCCTGTAACTGTTCTGTCCGGATTTTTAGGTGCCGGCAAAACTACCTTACTTAATCACGTACTAAACAACCGTGAAGGGAAACGCGTAGCCGTGATTGTCAATGATATGTCGGAGATTAACATTGACGCCCAATTAGTACGTCAAGGCGGTGCGGAATTATCACGTGCCGAGGAAAAATTGGTCGAAATGACCAATGGATGTATTTGTTGCACTTTGCGCGAAGACTTGTTGCTGGAAATCAACCGGCTAGCAAAAGAAGACCGGTTTGATTACTTGTTGATCGAATCGACGGGGATTTCTGAGCCCCTGCCAATCGCAGAAACGTTTACCTTCGTTGACGAGCAAGGCCGCAGTCTATCCGATGTGGCACGGTTGGATACAATGGTTACGGTAGTGGATGCCTTAAATTTTTTCCGTGATTACCAATCCGCTGATTCCGTAATTGAACGTGGTGAAAACCTGGGGGAAGAAGATGACCGCACTGTGGTTGACCTGCTGGTTGATCAGGTGGAATTCTGCGATGTGATTGTCATCAATAAGGCAGACCTGGTCAGCAGTGATTATCTCGACTGGCTACGCCATGTTCTGGCTAGCCTTAATCCGCGCGCCAAAAATGTAATTTCAGAGTTTGGCTGCGTACCGCTGGACATGATTATGAACACCGGACTATTTAATTTCGAACAGGCCGAGCAGGCTCCCGGCTGGTTGAAAGAATTGCGCGGAGAACATCTACCGGAAAGTGTGCAATACGGTATTAAGAGTTTTGTTTATCGCGCTTCCCGTCCATTTCATCCTGAACGGTTTTGGAATTTGATTCATAGTGAATGGGCAGGCGTACTGCGTTCGAAAGGTTATTTCTGGCTGGCCTCTCGTTTCAACTTTGCGGCTAGCTGGTCACAGGCCGGCGGTGCCTGTCGCCATGGATATGCCGGTTTATGGTGGGCGGATGTAGACAAATCACAATGGCCGGACGATCAGGAAAGTCTTGGCCAGATTAAAGCAAACTGGAACGCCGATTTCGGCGATCGTCGCCAAGAACTGGTGTTTATCGGCATAGACATGAATAAACACAAAATACGTAATTCATTGAATGCCTGCTTGCTGACGGATTATGAAATGGAGCAGGGCAAAGAGACGTGGCATAGCTTGCCTGATCCGTTCCCGCATTGGGATATCAGCATGGATCGGGAATTCCCGGGAGAAGCGTAATGAGTGTCGCTATCCAGTATCGATCACAGCAATTGCCAGAAATGGAGCCGTCAAGCGAACTGCTTCGGCTCATTGACATTTTTGAAGCGGAAACACAGGTTGTGATAGTCAAACGAAATCCTGATCCAGTTATCGATGCCTATCTCGCCGTTGTAGCCCATCAAATGGGCAGCGGTTTTCGTCATGTTTTGAAGACGGGGTCACCTGTTCCGCATCACTTACTACCCGCGCATACGGGGCAGGAGGCCTTTGTAGCTGACCTAAATCAGCTCGTGGGGGTATTTGCCGATTTGCTGGATTGTCCGTCTATTGGATTGCGGCTGGAAGTGGTAAATCGCGCCATGTGTCCGCGTTTTCATGTCGATCACGTCGGCATACGCTTGCTATGCACCTATCGCGGCCCAGCCACCGAATGGCTAGAGGACGCCTGCGCGGATCGCAGCAAGCTGGGGCCAGCGCCCCCTGATGTTTCTGACGAAAATTCCGGGGTTATCTTGAATCCAGCCGGTATTCATTGTGCCGCACCCTACGCCATTGTTTTGCTCAAGGGTTCTCGATGGCAGGGCAACGAGGGCAGTGGCATTATTCATCGCTCACCCATTATCCCTTCAAACACAGCACCCAGAGTGTTGCTGTCCTTGGATGCACTTTGGTAAACATAGTTGAAAGGAGATTGGTTATGACCAAATGCAAAGTTTTATTGCTGCTTTCGATGCTACTGACGTCGTTTTCTACCGTGGCAGGAGAGGCGCACGTGCACGGTGTGGCCACCTTGCAACTCGCGTTGGATGACAGCTTGCTGCATCTCAATCTGTCCAGCCCGCTCGACAGTCTATTGGGGTTCGAGCATCAGCCGCGCACGGAAAAACAGAAAGCGGCAGTTCGCCATATGGCGGATCAATTACGCCAGGCTGAACGCTTGTTTCAGCCAACGCTGGCAGCGCGTTGCACATTAAAAACATACTCACTGGAATCACCGGTACTGGAAACGGGCGAGTATAAGGGTCATGACCATGAGGGCCATGACCATACCGACCTCAATGCCGAGTTCGTGTTTTATTGCGCTAAACCAAACGAGTTACGCGATCTCGAAATCAATTTGTTTTCTTATTTTCCAGGTCTGCTTCGATTGAAAACGGAAGCTGCCACTCCGCGCGGTCAGTCTGCCGCCATACTGACGCCATCCAAACGGCGGATTACCTGGTAATGGCGCTCGCAATTGAGATCCGAGATGTGCGCTTTCGTTATCCAGGGGCGGCAGCGGATTGTCTGGACATAGAACTATTGCAGGTAGAAGCGGGTGCGCGGGTATTCCTGTACGGCCCAAGCGGCAGCGGAAAAAGCACTTTGCTGAGTCTTGTTGGAGGGGTTATACCAGTGCAGCAAGGCACACTCAACCTTCTGGGCAAAAATCTCACCCACATGCGTCCAGCGAAATGCGACAGGCTGCGAGCTGACCATATCGGCTTTATTTTCCAGCAGTTCAACCTGATCCCTTATCTGTCGGTGATGGATAATGTTCTACTACCCTGCCGGTTTTCATCGCGCCGACAGCAACAGGCATTGGCTGGAGGCGGCACACTGCTAAAAACAGCGCGGCGTCTGCTGTCTCATCTGCAACTTGAAAAATCAGAGCACATTCCCGTCACCCAACTTAGCGTCGGCCAGCAACAGCGTGTGGCGGCTGCCCGCGCGCTCATAGGAAAGCCCGAGATCGTGATCGCCGATGAACCCACGTCTGCATTGGATGCGGACCGGCAATCTGCATTTCTCGATCTGTTATTGCAAGAGTGTGCCGAAGCAAATACCGCGCTGATTTTTGTCAGTCACAACCGCCAACTGGCTGCGCAATTTCATCATGAGATAGCACTGCCATCGATCAACAAAGCCGTGCCGATTGAGGATGTCATATGAACCATCTATTGCACATAGCATTGCGCAGTGCATGGAATCGTCGACTAACCTTGGGGCTTACATTGGTAGCCATCACCCTGAGCGTGGCTATGCTGATCGGCGTTGAGCGCTTGCGCTACGAGGCTCACCGCGGGTTTAGCCTATCAATTTCCGGCACTGACTTGGTTGTAGGTGCCAGAACTAGTCCAGTGCAACTTATATTGTATGCCGTGTTCAGGATCGGAGAGGCCACCAGCAACATCGGCTGGAAAAGCTTTCAAGACATTGCTGATAATCCTTTGGTCGCTTGGGCAGTACCTATATCGCTCGGGGATTCGCACCATGGTTTCCCCGTTATGGGAACGACTCCGGACTATTTTGAACATTTTCAGTACAGCGATTCCCGTCGATTGTCCTTTGTTAAAGGTCAGCCGTTTCGGGATGTTTTTGATGTAGTACTCGGTATGGAAGTTGCCAGTCAACTCGGCTATGTCATTGGCGACCGTATTGTCCTCAGTCATGGCATGGGCGAAATCGGGTTGCTGGCGCACGATGATAAGCCGTTTATTGTCTCCGGCATTCTTGCCCCGACTGGGACACCGGTAGACCGTACCCTACACATTTCCTTGGAGGGCATCACGGCTATCCATCTAAACTGGGTAGGCGGTGTACCGATGCATGGGTTTACGATCCCAGGTGAACACGTCCGCAAGTTTGATCTGACCCCAAAAGACGTTACCGCTGCATTGGTAGGTATGAAATCTCGTGCCGCAGTGTTCAAAGTGCAGCGGCAGATTAATGAGTACAAGGGCGAACCTTTGCTCGCCGTTATGCCGGGCGTGGCCCTGGAGCAACTTTGGCAGGTGGTAGGCGTGGCAGAAAAAACATTGCTGGCGGTAACCAGTATGGTGGTATTTGTCGGGCTCAGTGGCTTGGCGGCAGTATTGCTGGCGAGCCTCAATGAACGTCGACGGGAGATGGCCATCCTGCGGGCAATCGGCGCCAGACGGCGCGATATTTTTTTGCTTATAGTTAGCGAAAGCCTGTTGGTTACTCTGGGGGGGATCGTGTTGGGCATCATACTTTTATCAGCTGCATCGTCAGCGCTTGCACCATGGGTACAGGCAAACTACGGCATCGCATTGCAGCCTGCTTTGGTCTCTGTCGCAGAATTCAAACTTCTGGTTGGGGTTTTGGTCGTGGGCTTGTTGGCCGGGTTGCTGCCAGGGTATCGTGCCTATAAAATGTCGCTTATGGACGGTTTGATGTCGAGAATTTGATGCAAATACTTAAAAAAAATGGAGGCCGTTATTAGCCTTGCTAATTGTTCTCTGGTCTGGATTTATTGGCTTGTCTATTGCCAATAATAAAGTTGATGTCAAAACACAAAAGGAAGAATACAAAGTAGGCGAGCGCCTGCCTAATAAATCAATTTCAACGGCCAATTCTGCAGCCCCTTACCGCAAACTGAATTGGGACGAATTAATGCCCGCCGATTGGGATCCGATGAAAGCACTTAAAGGATTGGATCTCTCTAAGCTGAAAGACTCCGACCCCCGAGCCATGGAAGCGTTGGAGCGAGTGCGTGAGGCTTGGAAAGATTCTCCCATCGTGTCCGGTCTCAACAATGCCCGCATTGAAATTCCAGGTTTCGTAGTGCCACTGGATGTTAACTATGACAGTGTCAAGGAATTTCTTTTGGTACCCTATTTTGGTGCCTGTATCCATGTACCGCCGCCGCCTGGCAATCAGATTCTGCATGTTTTAGTTCCAAAAACTTTGACCAAAAAGCAACAAAAGACACTAAAACGGGCAATGTTGATATATGGGACGATTTCCATCAGCGGCACCTTAAAAACAGTTTCTTCCAATACTTCTATGGGTTTCGCCAGTTATCAGGTCAAGGTTGATCTAATTGAGCCTTACAAACCACCGAATAATCTCAGTAACACGCGTTGATTGCCACCGTTATGCAATTTTCCCGTGCTTTTATTCCGCTGTTGCTTACTCTGTTGCTGCTTTTTGCCCAGCAAAGCGGAGCGGCACATGCTCTGCACCACGCTCTTGCGAAACAAGACCAGCAGCACGATAAGCACACACCACATTCAGCGACATGTGGGTATTGTGCGGCTTACGCGCAACTGGGTGGCGCACTCGGCAGCGCTTCCCATTTTTTTACGGTTACCGACATTCCGGGCGGAACGGTTCGGTTTGTCGCCCTTACCTTACGTTCCAGCCACCCCCTTACCGCCATTGCGCGCGGCCCGCCTGCCCTTCTCCAAGAAACCACATAAGTCCGTCCCGTTTAACACGGGTCATATAATATATTTTGGAGAATTGTTATGTTTAAGCACGTCATATATGACGGGTCGCTACACGCACACCTGCGCACTCCCGATGCGACTAAAAAATCCGGTTTACTATCTTCACTATTTCCGGCCTCACTATTTCTGGCATTTACGACAGCCTCTGTCGCACACACGGCTGAAATCACCCTTCCCGTTACCGCACAGCCGGTTACTGATCAATCGGCAACTGAAGCAGTTTTATTGCCGCAGATTGTAGTGACCGCCAACCCGCTGGGAAGCGCCCTGTTTGATCTTGTATCGCCGGTTTCGGTACTCAGTGGAAAAGAATTATCGTTTCGGCAAGAAAGCACGTTAGGTGAAACGCTTTCCAAGCTTCCCGGCGTAAGCTCCACCTACTTTGGCCCGAACTCGAGCCGTCCCGTAATTCGCGGCCTTGACGGTGATCGCGTTCGGATAATGCAGAATGGTATCGGCATGCTCGATGTTTCGGCTTTGAGCTTTGACCATGCTACAGCCGTCGATCCACTACTGGTCGACCGGATCGAAGTGGTGCGTGGCCCCGCAGCCCTGATGTACGGCGGTGCCGCAGTCGGAGGCGTAGTGAACACGCTTGACAACCGTATTCCCCAATCATCAATCAAAGGCATTACAGGCCGCGTTGAACCCCGGATTGGCGGTGCCGCCAACGAGCGCAGCGGTGCAGCCGTTGTGGAAGCCGGCAATGGCGTGGTCGCGCTCCACGCGGATATCGCTTCACGCCGAACTGATGATCTCCGTATTCCCGGTTTTGCGCGGTCAACCCGGCAACGCGCCCTGGATGATCCCACAGTCGAACAAACCCAGGGACGCCTGATCAACAGCTCATCAAAGAGCGACAGCGCTGCGCTTGGTGCTTCCCTCACATTGGACAAGGGGTATCTCGGTATTTCATATAGCGACTTACAATCGAACTATGGCACCGTGGCGGAACCGGACGTGCGCGTTGACATGAACAGCAAACGGTTAGGTGTGGCGGGAGAGATGCGCGAACTGGGCACAATCATACAAGAGGTGAAGTTCAAATATAACCATACTGATTACCTGCACAATGAGCTGGAAAACGGCGAAGTTGCAACCACATTCAAAAACAAGGGATATGAAACACGGATAGACGCGACTCACCCCAAGCTGGGGCCGTTCTCCGGCGCCTTTGGCGTACAGCTTTCAAATACTGATTTTGCGGCACTCGGCGAAGAAGCATTTGTGCCAAAAGTTAATACCAATGCCAAAGCGCTCTTCCTTTATGAAGAAGCCGTATTCGGTGACATCAAGCTTACCGCAGGGGGGCGTAATGAACATACCACGGTGGGATCAGCCGGAAACAGCCCCACAACAACGCGCTTTGGTGTGGCCCAGGAACGAAATTTTTCAGCCAGTAGTGGTGCCTTAGGCACGCTCTACACTTTCAATCAAAACATTAGCCTGGCTGCAAACCTTTCGCACACCGAGCGTGTGCCGACATACGCCGAACTATTCGCGAATGGCAGGCATGTGGCAACTGGTCAATTCGAGGTCGGTGATGCAACGCTTTCGAAGGAGAAGTCGAACGGCGCTGATGTACAACTGCGCTGGCGTTCGGGCCTGAATTCAGCAAGTATCAGCGGCTTTTATACACGCTTTCAGAACTACATTGCATTGGTTAGCAGTGGTCAGGAACAGGAAGAGTTGCGGGAGTCTTTGTTCCGCGCGGTGAAGGCCCAGTTTCATGGTTTCGAGGCAGAAGGAAAATTCCGGGTATATGAGGAAAAAGGAAACCTCGACCTCAACCTGCGCGGCGACTATGTGCGGGCGAAGAACAGTGACACGGGCGAATCATTGCCGCGCATTGCTCCAATGCGTCTCGGTGCGGGCCTTGACTACCAGCTTGGAAAATTCAGTGCAAGGCTCGACGTTGCCCATTCATTCAAGCAAGACCGAGTCGCAGCGAATGAACTACCTACCAGTGGCTACACGCTGACCAACACCATGTTGAACTACCGCTTTAAGACACCCACAGTCAATTGGGATGCCTACATCAAGGGCAATAATCTTTTTAACCAGGAAGCCCGAATGCATACGTCTTTCTTGAAGGAACTCGCCCCGTTGCCGGGTCGCGGCTTTCTTATCGGCGTACGTGCGCATTTTTGAGTTCCCCTGTTACATTTGATCGAACAAATTAAAAAATATTAACTTGAAAGAGGCCTGAAAATGTCATTACTGAATATCTATAAAAGCATTGCAGCACTATTTTTCATAACCATGTTATTAACTGTTGAGGCGTATGCGCATGGTCACTCGTGGTCCGGAACGACAGAGCAGGTGGCGCAACTGGCTGAATTGAGAGAACATGCAGAAGCGGGTGATCCGAATGCGCAATATAACCTGGGATACATGAACGATACTGGAAGGGACAGCGGCATCATGCCAAAGGACACCAGAAAAGCGGCAGAATGGTATGAAAAAGCCGCCCTTCAGGGACATGCTAAGGCCCAGTCTGCTCTAGGGCAGCTGTACATCAAAGGATTTGGTGTGCCCAAGAATTATGTTATTGGTGTGGATTGGCTTCAGAAGGCAGCCGATCAGGGTGATGCTGAAGCGCAATTGGAGCTAGGCTGGCTATACGCTGACAGCAAAGGGATACCCGATGATCCTGCCAAGGCATTGGTATGGTGGCAGCATGCAGCCGATCGCGATTTTGCCCATGCACAGTTCATGCTTGGGTTGATCTACAACAAAGGTGAAATCGTGCCGAGGAATATTTCCAATGCCGTTGCATTATGGACAAGGGCGTCAATGCAGGGATACCATCCAGCGCAGTCCAGTCTCGGATCAATGTACCATTCTGGAGAAGGTGTGCCAAAGGATTTAGTCAAGGCAGTGGGGCTTTGGGAAAAAGCAGCTGCATTTGGATTCATCGATGCGCAGTACAACCTCGCCTTGGCTTATTACTTGGGCAGCGGAGTGAAAAAAAATGAATTGATGGCCTATGCGTGGTCAAATCTTGCTGCCGAGTATGGTGGCAGTGCAATTGCAAAAAAACTACGAAATTCAATCACTTTGACTAAAGAACAACAAGATCTGGCGAGTCAAATGTTCACGAATTGGCAGCTTGGGCAGATCTATCGATAATAGCCCCGCATCGTTTATTGGCCCAGAATAAATACTATTCTGGGCTGCTGAAATGGATCAATAATTTTAGGTGGTTTCCACAGTATCTGAATACCGTGTCTCGATACGGCGCAGCTGCGTCGCCACCGTCTGCGCCGTTTGCACCGCAAGCTTAGGTTCATCCAATATAGATCCATTCAGTCTGTGGTTGGCGCGCGAAGCTAATCTGGTAATTCGCGATGCAGGGTTTGCTGAATCATTGCGCGCCGATTTGTTGCATGAGATTGCGCTTAGCGCCCGGTTGATTTCTCATTCTGTGTGGCGTGAGCATGGTATATGGATGCATTTGATGATGCGCGTCAGCTATGCAATGGTACGTTTCCTGACAGGCATGATTGGTTACGGACGAGGACATGATAATGTTTAGTCTACGTGCCAGGGCAGATTCATCTCTTTTCAACTCTCGGTACCGCCAAGCCCTGCATTCGGCACGTGTCTTTCAATTGGCAAGTCGCTATGCCATTAGCCTGAATTCAGGCAAGGATACCGCGAAGCGGATGCTCACACACTCGGTTTTAGAGAGAGCTGTCATTCACTTTGCAGAGTGTCGGATGAGGTAAATGTCCAAGTGCGTGTGATAGTAAGAATGTCAGTATCTTTGCGGATGTCTGGCGGGAGTGGGGAGAAAGGCCCGGCCAGCTTTACGATACGCCGTGCCGCAGCATCCAGGATGGGCTGCCGGGATGAGCGGCTCACCTCTACTTTTTCCACGCTGCCGTCTGCACGGATAGAGACGCTGAGTTGCAGTTTGCCATAAATATTTTTCTGGCGCGCAGCTTGAGGATAGTTCATGTTGCCTATGCGTTCTACTTTGATACGCCAGTCTTCAATATATTGTGCGAAGCGATATTCCTGTGTGCGCGCACCAATAAACTTCCGTCGTGGCAATTTTTGATAAGCGTCAAAATCCTTGCCGATCTGTGCTTCCAGGCGTGCGATCTCCAGGCTGCGCTGCACCATGTCTCTGTTATTTGTGCTGTCACTGGCATTTTGTAGTTGTTCTTGTCCCTGTGTTTTTTGCTGCGGTATGCTGTGAGTGCTGATTGCCGCCTGCGCCAGCAGAAGTTTGACTCCTTGTTCGAGCTCCTGCACGCGCCGCGCAGACTGTTCAGGCGTGAATTGTTTGTCATCGCTCAAGGTGGGTAGCGGGCTTTTTGCATGGCGATCTTCCGGTGTATTACCACCGCCGTCGAGGTTATTTTGCGCCAAGGCATCGGCCTTAACAGGGCGCGATTTTGATTTGCTGTTTACCAGGACCACTTGCAGCGGTTGCATGAAATCAGTAAGTTTGCGTGGGTCGGGCAGGGCGAAGCCGATGCCAAACAGCATAAAAGCATGCAGCACGAGCGAGAATGCCAGGGCAATGGCAATCGGCTGTTTGAACAATGCTAGCAAGCTGTGACCTCCTCCTCCACCGCAGAGATAAAGCGGGCATTGAAATTCAGGTCGAGCAGGTCAATGTCGCCTATTTCCAGGATAACTCGCGTGTTAGGCGGTAATTCCGGTAGCGATGGGATGCGGCTTATCAGTGGAATGTGCACAAGTTTTACCAGATTTTCGCGTAGCACCAGCGCTTCGGCCTGCTGAATGTTTTCCTGCAGCAACCAGCGTAAACACCAGTAGCGTTCCATATTGCGTTGGAATTCGTTGTAAAGTACATAGGCAGCGTCGAAATCGCGTATAACGGCAAACAGTGTCGTATCGTTTTTGGTGTAGGCGGGTGGGTCTTCGCGCAACAGGCTGATAATCTGGCGTTGGTTGACAAAATCTATGTAGCGACGCAGCGGCGAACTTGACCACATATACTGTGCCACGCCTAACCCTTGGTGCGGTGCTGGCACGGTGCTCATCTTCACCTTGCCATTGCTTTGCGTGCGGTAGATGCCCGCTATGTCGTGCGTCGCGAGCAGCTTGCCCCATTCCGAGTTAACGAAAATCATCAGTTCTGCTACCACCTTGTCAATGGGTGAACCACGCTGCCGCGTACTGATGCTGACGCGATCATTTTCCACGTGAAAATTGTAATCCACCTGCTGGAGATTATTGTCGGCGGATTTTCCACGCGTTGCTTCCAGCTTTTGCGCTAGATTCCACAATAGCGTGAGCTCCGAAGCAAATAAAAAATCCTGCTTGCCTGCAGCTAGTGTGTCCTCGTTGAATAGCGGTTCCAGCGTGTCATGGCGGAGGTTGGCGGCGATATGGATGCGTTCGATACGACTTTCCGTGCTGAGCACGGCCAGGGTGTCGGCATCCACTTCGAGATACATGGAGAGCGACGGACAAACCTTGTCGGCACATAGTGTAAATGCCTGCACCACGCTGTCTGGCAACATGGTGATCTTGTCTCCAGGCATATAAACCGTGGACATGCGCTGCATCGCGATGTCATCACCTGATGAACCGGGCGCTATGCCTAGCGAAGGGGCGGCAATATGCACACCGATACGCCAGTTACCGTTGGCAAGTGCTCTCACCGAAAAGGCATCGTCGATTTCAGTGGTGGTCGCATCATCTATGCTGAATGCAGTATCCACTGCCAGGGGTAAATCGGACCAGACAGCCAAATCGATCTCAGCGAAATCGGTTCCATGCGGGAAATTTTCAAATAAGAAGCGCTCCAAATGATAAGCCTGTGTGGAAGGAACTGCTCCGCAGCGTTGCAACAAGTGTGCGGCCGACAAGTGCGTAGCGGTGCAGGCGGCCTCCAGTGCTTTCACTTCGATGGTGTTGCGATCCGGTTTGTATAGCAGGTATGGCAACTTGTCGGTGAACTCCGGCGGCAAGGTGAATGCGACCAGCTCGTTGATGTAACGCGCTTGCAAGGCGGCTTGCAGGCGTTTTTTTTCGGCGCTGGCTAGCGCAGATTTGAGGGCGTCCGGTGGAGCGGCCTTGTAGTGCCCTTTGCCTTTTTTGTAAAAGTGCATAGGCGAGGAATGCAGGCGGATCAAGGTGCCCGCTGCCTCGATCGGATTGGGCGTGTGGCCAAAATATTCGCTAGCCAGCTCATTAAAGCCGAAATCATCCGGTGGGCTGCATTCCCATAGAAATTCGACATCTATGTCTGCTGCGATATTTTCCGCTTGCGTCATAAATTCAACTAGCCCCGGTTGGGCAAAGCGTAGCAGCACGTTGGTTGCCTTGATCTTGCTGCGCTTGCCATGCGTGCTTTCCACTTGCAGCGAGGTTATGCTGTCAGTGAGTATCGAGCCGACCTTGAAAGCGCCGTCTTCTTCGTAAAAAATGTTCATAGGGAGTGTGGCGAAATGAGTGGCTTAATTATACCCCAGCGCTGATCATGGCTTGGAATTTCACTTCAGTTTCGAATATGAATTGAGCTTAAATCGCATTAAAGCCAACAGATGCATATTCTCGATTGAAGGCACTTTAGCTTGATGCTGCGGCATCGATAAACCTTAAAAAAGGGAAATACAAATTTTTTTTGCCCAAGTGCTCTCAAAGTCCTTGACATATTCCGAAGCTGACCCGTAGTATGCTAGCCTGAGTCTGCCAAATTTGGGGTATAGGTAGGCTCCGTAAAAGCCTGTGGCGTAGAAGCTGGGCATGCCTAGACTCTATTCAACTAATCTCGCAAGTTTATATATAAGGAGCTTCTCATGAAAAAAAATGTTATTAGTCTCGCTATAGCTTCCTGTTTTGTATTTGGCGCTTCGTTAGCGCAAGCGCAAGCAATTTCGGCGCCTAAGCCGGCATTTGAAGCAGATAAGGCGACTCCGTTTACAGGGAAAGGTCTGAACACACCTTGGAACTGCTGCAAGCAGTATGTTGGTTTCACTGAAGCACGTGATCAACCTGGAGAAGTGAATAAACCTGGAGCAAAAAATAATCATTCGAGAAACAGAGACGGCACAATCGATCCTGGCTTTAAAAATGATGATGGAAACCGTATGCCAGAATTCAGGCGAGCAAATGCAGTGCTTGCAAATAACGAACATACTGACAGCAAAGCATATGGTGCTGGAAAAGATGCAGCTCACACAGGCGATGCGAATGGATCTGGTGATACATTAGGCCAGAGCCATTTCACTGCAAATTCAGGCCACAACCAGTGGGTTAATAAATAATATTGCATTATAAATAGTAACGATAAGGCCAGCTTAATGCTGGCCTTATCGTTTATAAGAAGGCATACCTGCAAAGGCAGTGCTGAATAAGTCATTTAGAGCCCACTGCGGCCGTCCCTGTACTATCTATTTTCCAACAGGCAGATAGCAATTCACTAGCATCAAGGCCGTAAATTTCCGTCTGGCATTCTTGTCCAAGCCACGACAGCACACATTCGTTTTACCCTTCAATCGTTTGATTACCGCAATGACGGGGCTGACGCTGGCTCTGATCTTTTATTCGCGTCGACATTTTGCTGCGTTTGAATTCATTGAGTTCACCGTCGAGTATGCGCGTGCGGTAGTTGAAAAAGTCGTGGATTTCAGGCTCTTTTCTGTGGATCAAATTTTTTTAGTCGGCATATGCTGCACCCATATTTCCACAATACCCTGGGCGCGAACATGCTCAAGCCCCTTCATTTTATGGCGCAATGTGGATTGAAGTTTCTCTGGGTTATTAAATGCGCCCTAAAGTTTTCAGTCGTACCGCCGTTACAAGTAGCTGTAAGAAGTATATTTTTTTACGAGGCTTAACGCCACACGACATTTCGTGGAATAACCTGAAGTGTGTGAAGTAAAGATAATTAAGATGTGGTGAGGTGATATTTTTAAATTTAGATTCCAATGCAATTGATGGAGCTAAAAATTTTAATCATTGTGCAGCATAGACAATTAAGCAATTCAGGTTGAAGTAAAAATAAATTCTAATTAATTGTTGCTGTGTAATAAATAGTTTCTTTTTTTATAAGGCATTTGGCAAATCATGAAAAATATTTCTATATCAAAAAAATTGATACTGTTGTTGGCTCTGCCGCTTATTGGGCTGATTATTTTCTCGGCCATTAATGCTCAACAAAGCTATGCGGAGTGGAGAAGTTTGACGCAAACCGAAGCATTGATGAACGTCGCTGTTGCTATAGGTGATGCTACGCATAATCTGCAAATTGAACGTGGTGCTACGGCAGGTTTTGTTCAGTCCAAAGGCGAGCGATTTGCCAATGATCTGCCTGGGTATCGCGCAGAAACGGACCAAAAAATAGGGGTGCTCAAGAGCAGTTATGCCCATCTGAATGCGTCCGGTTTGCCTGTGTCGCTGCGGACTACGATGGATGCAGCAGTGAGCAAATTGGATGGTCTTAAAGATAACCGCGATGCAGCGTCGCAGTTCAGAATCTCCGCGTCAGAAGCTGCCGGCTATTACACCAAGGCCGTCGCCACTCTGCTCGAAATAATGCCGGTGATCACTGAGCAGGCCAGTGACTTGAAAGTGGCCAAACAAATGACGGCATACCTTGCTTTCCTTTACGCTAAGGAACGTTCCGGACAAGAGCGTGCGTTAATGGTGCCGGTATTTACAGCAAGCAAAATTGAACCTGCGCAGTATCGGACTTTTATTGGTCATATCTCCGCGCAGCTGACGCATCTGGATACTTTTATTAATTACGCGACAGATGAAGCTCGCGCACTTTACAAAAGCAAGATGTCTGGTTCATCTGTGGATGAAGTGGAAGGCATGCGCAAGGTAGTGATAGAAAAAGTGGCTGTGGGTGATTTTGGTATCGAGCCACTCAAGTGGTTTAGCAGCATTACATCCAAGATTAATAGCATGAAAGAAGTTGAGAATCTGCTAGCTGAGCGCATACGAGCTTCTTCTGCTGCTACTGCAGCCAGTGCGCGCACGGCTTTCATGGCCAGTGCGATATTCGGTTTGTTGGCCATTCTGGTAACAGTGATGGCGGGATTGTTTATCGTCAGAAGTATTGTTACCGAATTGCATTCCTTGCGCGAAACGATTGCCCTTATTCAGAGCGACAATGATCTTACGCACCGCATCGTGGTGGAAGGCGAGAATGAAATTGCCGAAACTGGTAATTCCTTCAATCTTCTGATTGGCAGCATGCAGGTCATTATTAACAATGTTATCGAAAGTTCTAAACAGGTACGCCAGAGCACGACTCAGCTTTCTGCAGCTTCCATGAAAATTACTCATAGTTCGCAATCGCAGAATGAAGCAGCCGCTTCCACAGCTGCTGCGGTGGAACAGATGACGGTGAGCATTTCGGAAGTGGCGGCGACTGCTGCAGATGTGCATAAGCTTTCCGAGCAAAGTCTGCAACAAACCCAGAAAGGTAATCAAAGCGCAGAAGTTATGATTCTCGAAATCGCCAGCATTGAAAAAGCGGTGAATCAGATTGCGGCGTCGGTCGGTGACTTTGTCCAAAGTGCGCGGACAATTGCCAGTATGACTCAACAGGTTAAGGATATTGCCGATCAAACCAATCTGTTGGCGTTGAATGCCGCGATTGAAGCGGCGCGTGCCGGTGAACAAGGGCGTGGCTTTGCGGTGGTGGCGGATGAAGTTCGCAAGCTTGCTGAAAAATCTGCACAGTCTGCTCGTGAAATTGACAAGGTAACCAGCACGCTGGATGTGCAATCCGGCAATGTGGAAAAAGCCATTGAGCATGGCTTGCAGTCCTTGAAATCTACTCAGCACCAGATTAACACTGTCTCCAGCATGCTGGTACAGGCCGGAGCTTCGGTAACAGATGTCAGCAGTGGAGTGAGCAATATTGCAGCATCGGTGGATGAGCAAAGTAAGGGCAGCCATGAAATTGCTCGTCATGTCGAAAGTATTGCGCAAATGGCGGAAGAAAACTATGCGGCGATCGAGAATGTCGGCCAGGACATACTAAGGTTGGAGAAGTTGGCTGGAGATATGGAAGCCGCTGTGGCCCACTTTAAGGTGTAATTACTAAAATAATAATGCCGCGCGCTTCCGCGTTTCATCATCCAGTTTGTTAACCTCTCCCTTCTGCGGTGAGAGTGAATTCGGGGGACGAAGTGTAATGGAGAGTGGGGCTTACAGTATCGGGGTTAGTCATGTCTGAATTGCTTAGAAATATAGATGGGCGCACCAAGCTGGCAGGTACCAACAAGTTAGAAATTTTGATGTTTACGCTTGGCTTGGATAATCGCACCGGACGCTGCGAAACCTTTGGTATCAATGTGTTCAAGGTACGTGAAGTGATGCGTGTGCCGCCCATTACTCATGCGCCAGAAATGCCTGGCTCAGTGGAGGGCATGGTAAGTCTGCGTGGAGTGCTGGTGCCAGTAATCGATTTGGCGAAATACACCGGGGTGCAGACTGACACGAAACCAGGAATTATGGTGGTCACTGAATACAATGGCCACACTCAGGGCTTTTTGGTCGAGGCAGTAGATACCATTCTGCGTCTCGATTGGTCCTCTATGAGGGTACCGCCAGAAATGCTTAATGCCCAAATGGGTGGTTTGGTGACTGCTGTCACTGAGCTGGCAGATGGTCGGTTGGTGATGATGATGGATGTAGAAAAAGTGTTGGCTGAAACTGGACATTTTAATGATGACCTTGCATTAAAGGCTGTAAAGCCTTTAGGTGTGGCTGATAGAACAGTGTTTTTTGCCGATGATTCTGCAGTGGCTCGTAAGCAGATTGTCGGTGCGCTAGAGGCAATGCAGGTGAATCATATTTCTGCAATTAATGGTCGCCAGGCATGGGAAGAGTTGCAAAGGATTGCTAGTTACGCTGAATCGGCAGGGGTGCCCGTGAGTGATATGGTGCAAGTCATTCTCACCGATGTTGAAATGCCGGAAATGGACGGCTACATGCTTACGCGTAAGATCAAGGAAGACAGGCGTTTTGACAATATCCCGGTGCTGATGCATTCGTCGCTTTCCAGCGAATCCAATCAGCAGCTCGGCAAGGCAGTCGGGGTGGATGAGTATGTACCAAAATTTGAACCGAAGAAGCTTTCGCAGACGCTCGCTCGACTGCTGACTAGAAACAGAAAGGACTGATTATGTCGATTGCCGAATATCAATCACAGTTGACTGACAATACGTCACTATCACAGAGTGCAGGTGGCTTGTTCGATACCGTGGATGCTAGAACCAGCCTGGCTGGCTCTAATAAGATGGAGATATTGCTGTTTTCATTGGGTACTCCAGAAACCTTTGGTATCAATGTATTCAAGGTCAAGGAGGTATGCCGTGCGATGGCGATTACCAAGACTCCCAACATGCCGTCTGGTGTAGATGGCATTGTGTCGCTACGTGGACACATTCTTCCCGTACTGACCTTGGCTAAATTTATGGGGCTTGATGGAGAAGCATCGGACACCCAAAGCACTATGATGGTGGCCGAATATAGCCGTCATATTCTCGGTTTTCTAGTGCATGACGTAGATCGAATTATTCGAGTTGACTGGGATAAGGTGCGTCCTGCAGACGACATGTTTTCAGGCAACAAGGACATGATTACTGCGATCACAGAGTTGCCGGATGGCAAGCTCGTTTCGATATTAGATGTCGAGCAGATTCTTGCCTGCGCATTTGGTGAGGATGTAGTGGGTAGCGTAGATAAGATCGATAATGGCCATGAATTATGCATCTTTTTCGTGGATGACTCAGCCGTAGCACGTAAGAAAATAACCGAAGTGCTGGATAAGTTGGGTGTCAAAAATTTGCACGCGAACAACGGGCTGGAAGGATGGGAGCGCTTAAAGGGGCTGGCGGATACCGCGCAAAGTAGTGGTATCGATCTGCATGATCAGATCCAAGTGGTGCTTGTAGATGCTGAAATGCCAGTGATGGATGGCTACGTGCTGACTCAGCATATAAAGGCGGACAAGCGTTTCGATGGTATCCCGGTGGTTATGCATTCGTCGCTGTCGTCTGATGCCAACCGTGATATGGGGAAGCGGGTTGGAGTGGATTATTACGTACCCAAATTTGATGCGGCGATGTTGAGCAATACATTGCGCCCTTTGCTGGCTTGATGTGTCTGAACATGATTGGCGGGATAAGGAAATTACCGGGATAAGGAATAAGAGTAAAGGATAAAAAAAGACGTAACGCAGTGAATGGTTTTACATTCCGACCTGTCCATCGTTCCCATTAGAACTAAAAGCAACTGGAGGTATATTGTGGTAGATCCAAATATGAAATTTTTGGTAGTGGACGACTTCTCCACAATGCGTCGTATTGTGCGTAACCTACTCAAGGAGTTAGGTTTCGTCAATGTGCAAGAGGCGGAAGATGGTGTCGATGCGTTAAAAAAATTACATAGTGAGAGTTTTGATTTTGTGGTGTCCGATTGGAATATGCCTAATATGACCGGCATTGATCTGCTTAGAGCCATCCGTGCTGATGCAACACTGAAACACTTGCCAGTATTGATGGTGACCGCTGAGGCCAAGCGTGAAAATATTATTGAGGCGGCACAGGCAGGTGCCAGCGGATATGTTGTTAAGCCGTTTACCGCCGCCACGCTAGATGAAAAACTGAAGAAAATTTTCCTGACCATGCAAAAGTGAGTGATGCCATGACTAAGAAAGCAGTTGCAGGACAAGATTCAGATGACTTGGAAGCGTTGTTTGACAGCATTGCTTCGGCAAGTGATGGCCGTGGAGAGGCTGCCGATATTGCATCGCCTTCAGATCATAAGGGGGTGAACCAAAGTGCTGATGCGGGTACTCCATCGGAGAGTGTAGTAAACAAGCTAGGACAAATGACTCGCAAGTTTCATGACACACTGCATGAACTTGGTTATGACAAGGATCTCGAGAAAGTCGCGTCTTTTATTCCTGATGCTCGCGATCGCCTAGGTTATGTAGTTACCATGACTCAAAAAGCGGCTGAACGGGTGCTGAATGCCACTGAGGCAGCGCAGCCTATTATGTCAAAGCTTGAGGCAGACTCTCAACTTCTGGAGAAGGAATGGCAGCAGCTTTTTGATAAGCAACTCGATATTGAGAAGTTCAAGAGCTTGGTAACGCAAACCCGTGCTTTTTTGACTGAGGTGCCCAAGCAAGCAAAGGCTACCAATGCCTACTTGACGGAAATCATGATGGCACAGGACTTTCAGGATTTGACTGGGCAGGTCATCAAAAAAATTGTGGATGTGACACAAAAAATGGAACAGCAACTTGTGGAGTTGCTGGTTGAAAGCTCTCCACCTATGGCTAACCCAGATGCGCATGCCGGACTGCTGAATGGCCCAGTGATAAACGCGGCAGGGCGAACTGATGTGGTAACCAATCAGAATCAAGTAGATGACTTGCTAGAAAGCATGGGGTTCTAAAATGAACGATTTTGCAGGTATGGAAGAATTAATGCAGGATTTTCTAACGGAAGCCTCAGATTTGCTGTCTGACGTCGACAGCAAGCTGATTGACTTGGAAAAACTGCCACATGATCGCGATCTGCTTAATATTATCTTTCGTGGTTTCCACACCATAAAGGGTGGCGCTGGATTTCTCAATGCGACTGAGTTAGTCACGTTATGTCATCTTACTGAAAACCTGTTTGACAATCTGCGAAACGGTGAGTTAGTTTTGAATGCGGATCTGATGGACGCGATTTTTGCAGCGACGGGAGAGGTCAGGCTGATGTTTGACGCATTAGCACAATATAGGCAGCCAGACGCTGCCCCTCCCCACCTGATTTCCGCGCTGCACGCCGCCCTGAATGGAGAGGTCGTTGCTGTTTCTGCTGTTGCACCGCAGGTGGCTGTGCCCGAATCTGTGGTTGATAATTCTCTATCTTCAGCAGTGTCTGGACCAGACTGGCCTGTTTTGTATCAGGCATTGGTGACTACTTCACCTGTTCAAGTTCAGGCCGGTACCGATGCGATATCTGCTTCAGCTCCTCCTTCACCAGCACCAGCCGCAACGCAGGCACCATTGCCGCCTGCAGGCAGTGCGGAAACGATACCCCCTGAAATTCGTTCATTTGGCCGACGAGGCACCGATACTCCAGGCAATAAAGCTCCAGCAGCCGGGCGTCGAGAAAACGAGGCGGGCAAGGATAATACTATTCGTGTTGATACTGACCGGCTGGATCAAGTGCTCAATCTTTCCGGCGAAATTGGATTGACAAAAAATCGCTTGACCCATCTTCGCACCGACATTCTGCAGGGGCGATCTGACGCGGCCATAATGCTTGCATTAGACGAGTCAGTCAGTCAGCTTGATATGCTGGTAGTGAATTTGCAAAATGCAGTGATGAAGACGCGTATGCAACCTATCGGTCGCCTTTTCAATAAATATCCTCGTTTGGCCCGCGATTTGGCGCGCCAACTCGGTAAGGATGTTGAGTTGGTGTTGTCCGGTGAAGAGACCGAGATCGATAAAACCATGATTGAGGATCTTAACGATCCGCTGGTGCACTTGATTCGCAATGCGGTGGATCATGGTGTGGAAAATTCGGATCAGCGCGCGGCGGTGGGTAAACCAGCAAAGAGCTTAGTGCATTTAAGTGCTCAACAGGAGGGAGATCACATCATCATAAGGATAACCGATGATGGCAAAGGTATGCGCCCCGAAGTGATCCGCAACAAGGCAATTGAGAAGGGAATAATCAACGCGGAATCCGCGAGTAGTCTGGATGATGAGCAGAGCTTGAGTTTGATTTTACTTCCTGGGTTTTCAACTAAAGAAGAGATTTCAAGTGTTTCCGGTCGCGGGGTCGGCATGGATGTAGTGAAAACCAACATTGAAAAATTGAGTGGCACTATCGGTATTACGTCTGTGCCGGGTAAGGGTAGCGAGTTCACTATTTCATTGCCACTCACGTTAGCGATCCTGCCTGTGCTGTTGCTGCGTCTCTGCAATCAATCATTTGCAGTGCCATTGTCATTGGTGCGGGAGATTTTATCGGTTCCACCGAGTGATTTGCAACAGATAGCTGGCAAAGCCACCATGGTCGTGCGCGGTGAGGTTCTGCCGGTGCTTTCATTGGCCAGCCTGATTGGCTGGGAGCAGACTGACAAACCTGAAGTGGGCGTGCTGATGCAGATCGACAAAAACAGTTTCATTCTTTCGGCAGATGGTTTTGCCGGACACGATGATGTGGTGATCAAGTCATTGGATACTTTTCGGCCTAAGGGTGTGGCAGGTGTGACAATGTCCAGCGAGGGCGAGATTATATTAATCCTGGATATAAAAGAATTGTGTGGCGAGTTATCCAGGTGAGCGAAGGATTAACTGATCAGGTCAAATGTGGTTATGTATCAGTATCGCTCGATTGATTTTATTATTGTCAGGCGCTTAGCTGGCAACCTTATCTAATTCATTCTATTTTATTTAAATGCTAAAGTTTTAATGTACGGCGTGGGAAATATATAATCAGCCGCCACGTTAAATATCTGTTTCCCTTTTTTTAGAAGGGCTAAGAGCACGGGAGTCACTTATCCAGCCAGATAAATGTCCCCATCCGCCCCGTCACATTATCGCGCCGATAAGAGAAGAAATTCGCGCTGTCTGTATAGGTACACAGGCCGCCGCCGTATACACGCGTAACACCCAAAGCATTCAGGCGCAGACCTGCAAGCTGATAGATGTCGGTGAACCATTTTCCGGATGTGCCGGGCACGAAGGCGGCAGCAGCTTGCGGATCTTTGGCCACAAACTCTGCACGTACTTCGTCGCCCACTTCGAAGGCTTGTACACCTATTGCAGGCCCCAGCCAAGCCATGAGCGTAGCGGAAGGCACACCCATGGCACGCACGGCGTGTTCAATTACCCCGTCGCACAATCCACGCCATCCTGCATGCACTGCACCCACTACACTGCCTTTATCATTGCACAGCAGCACTGGCAGGCAATCCGCTGTCATTACTACACACACTGCGCCTGGGTGTGTAGATACACTGGCGTCGGCCTCAGGCCAACATTCGGCCCGTGCCGCATCAGCTACTACTACACCATGCACTTGCTTAAGCCATACCGGCTCGCTTGGCAGCATTGGTTCAAGCAGCATGCGATTGCGCGCCACGGCTAAAGGCGCATCGCCTACGTTGCTGCTGAGATTGAGGGTGTTATAAGGAGTAGCACTTACTCCTCCGTTGCGTGTGGTTTGTAGCGTCCTAACATTTTTTGGAGCAGGCCAGTCAGGAGTAAGGCAATATTCAAGTAGGTTCATTCGATGTGCTCCTGATGTTTTTTAGCAACTGCATTATGTCGTTTGGCATTGGGGCTTGCCATTCCAACCATTCACCCGTTATCGGATGTTCTAGTCCGAGTTGCGTCGCGTGTAACGCCTGGCGTGGGAAAGCAGCCAAGATATGGCGTAAATGTGGCGCGCATTTCTGTGCTCCCTTGATATATACGCTGTCTCCAATCAGCGGATGGCGAATAGTGGCAAGGTGAACGCGGATCTGATGAGTGCGTCCGGTTTCCAGTTTGCAGCGAAGCAGGGTGCAGCCAGGGAAACGCTCCGCTATGGTGTAATGTGTGATTGCGGGTTTACCGTCTTCAACAATTGCCATCTTGGTGCGCAGCGTAGGATGACGGCCAATAGGTGCATTTACCGTGCCGGCGCGTACCACTTCGTCGTATACCAACGCATAGTATTCGCGCTGCACGCTGCGTGCTTGCAACTGGCGTACTAGCGCCGTCTGTGCGGTTAGGGTTTTTGCAACGACCAGCAATCCGCTTGTATCTTTGTCCAGCCGATGCACAATGCCGGCGCGCGGTACTTCTGAAAGTTGAGGCGCATGATGGAGTAAGGCGTTGAGCAGAGTGCCATTCCAATTGCCGCTACCGGGATGTACCACCAGCCCCGCCAGTTTGTTGATGATGAGTATGCTTTCATCTTCAAATAAGATATTTAATTCGATATCCTCGGCCTGATAAGGTTGTTCGGTAGGATTCGATTGCAGTATGACTTCTATCGCTTCGCCGCCCCACACCTTTTGTTTGGAAGTAGTAGCTGCTCCGTCGAGTTTAACTTGCTGCTGCGTGACCCAGTCTTGCAGACGGCTGCGAGAATACTCCGGCAGCAGCTTGGCTAATACCTGATCAAGACGCATCCACGCGCATTCGTCGGGAACTTT
>JAIOPT010000003.1 GCA_021413765.1 Betaproteobacteria bacterium | reverse complement strand
GGAAATGGAAAATGGCTACATAATCACGCGCGGTGGGCTAAATGGAAATGCTACAGCCACTAGTATTCCCGGCGTATTTGCGGCGGGTGATGTACAGGATTATATTTACCGTCAAGCGGTAACCAGCGCCGCTACTGGATGTATGGCAGCGTTGGATGCTGATAAATATTTAAGCGCGCAGAGTTCATTGAAGGAGCAATGAAGAAAAAGAAGGTTCAGCCTGCGCCTGTTAATTCCGACTTATTTCAGCAGGCACTGGATGGTGTCATTCCATTGCCGCCATTCAATCGTATCCCTTTGGCTCAACCATTGCGTCGCGCACCGCACCGTAGCACTGCAATTTCCACCAACTTAATAGAAGACGCACTTTCCGACAATGATGCCGGGGGTGATGTTCCGACCGACTTTCTACGTTCTGGCATGTCGCGCATGACCCTGCGCAAGTTGAGGCGCGGGCGATGGCCGATGCAGGACACTTTGGATTTACATGGCTTCCAAAGTGATGCGGCACGTAAGATGTTGCTTGTTTTTTTGAACGATGCAATGCAGCATAGTCTACGTTTTGTGTGTGTGATACATGGCAAAGGGTGGCAAGCAGGTGGCAAGGAAGGTGTACTGAAAAGCCGTGTACGCCATTGGCTGGCTCAATATTCCGAAGTGCTGGCATTTTGCGAAGCACCGCAAAATGCTGGTGGTAGCGGTGCCGTTTGGGTATTGCTTAAGGCAGGTGGCCAAAGCAGCGACATCCCTGGGTAAATGAGAATCGGCAGAATATAAGATGAATTTAAAATATAAGAATTTAAAAAAATTAAATCAGATTTGGCGGGGAGATTATGAACATACTGATGTGCTATTCACTGACTATCGCCATAATGCATAGAGCCACATTTAGATTACAGCTAGGAAATCACTCGGACTTCGATCGCCGATAACGGTTTCAAAGAGCTCTTGTTTGATATAGAACTCTCTAAATCCTCGACTAAATATTATCTATTATGGTTTGTTTTTTTGTTCTTGAATCCGCCTCTACATTTTTTAAGAGGCAGCATTCTTTATGAAATTGGTAATTTGCTATTTATTGTCTTGACTGAGAGTGCCACTTTACATAGACTGCGGCGGCTTTGACGGTGTTGCTGCTATCAGCAAAATTGTCTATGTTTATAGTATGTTCATTGTATAAGCTGTTGCGCTTTTAATTGTCAAACAGGAAAAATATTATGCCCGCCATCGATGTTAATGGAAAAACCTATGAAACCGACACGGAAGGTTATCTCGTCAATTTTGACGAATGGAATATTGATATTGCGGAATTCATTGCGCAGATAGAAGAATTGGAAATGACCGATAATCACTGGGAAATTATCAAATTCTTGCGCGCGTACTACAAACAACATCAATGTCCTCCAAATATTCGTGAATTAACCCAAGCAGTTAGCGAGGAATTAGGCGAAGAAAAAGGCAAGAGCCCATATCTGTATGATTTGTTTCCTTCAGGTCCGGCGGAGCAAGGATGTAAGATCGCGGGATTGCCCAAGCTTTTTGTAGATCCAAATGCACATACAGTTATTTAGTTGGTGGTTCTCAGTAAACAATCGGGCTGACAATGGGTGTCATAGTCTCTAATGGTTTTAGTAGTCAATTCAAAGCTAAATTAGTTTGGGAGACTATCTGCTCTTGACTCAGCTGGCATATTGCTTATCCCGCAGTAGTCTCAGTGTATTAGGCTGCTATGCTTGGCCAGTGGGCTTATTGACCACAAGCGTAGCTCCTTCAAAAATCTTATTTATTCCCGCCCGGTAGAATCATTACCATTTTTTCGGCTTCAGGTGATCGCAAATATGTATGCTCTAGATATATGGATATAGGGGTATGCAATTAACGCATCAAATTACTATGTGACGTAATGACTTTCGCGCTAGGAAATTTGACACGTGTGGCATTGATACCCAACATGATTAGCTACAGTGTGTAACTTTGAGTTGTCCGGCATTATGTATTTTCATTTGATATTAAGATGCTGGTGTTGACCGATAGCGATCACGATGGGCATGCACGGGCGTCGGAAATAATTGCGGCAGAGCAGAGAGCTTGGCTGATGGCGTATTTGCGTCAGAATGACTCCAACGCAAATTCTTTCCTACGTATTCTTATTCAATCACTAACGTGCTGCATTGGCCAATGCAGCCAGCGTGTCGGCTCCCAAATCGGCACTGTAGTAGCCCAGGTTTGCGCCAGTCTCATCTATACTCACCTTCGGCATTAGTCCGGCAGCTAGTAGCGATTCATTCTTGGCAGCACGATGAACATCGTGAGGATCAACGATGCCTGCGTTGCTATACACGTTAGAAACTGCGCAGCTATCGTTTTTTTCTGTGCCTTCGTCCAGCGTGTATATAGTGCGTTGGTTAAGGAGGGATACAGCATGCGAATCATACTCATTAAGAAGGAAAACCAGAATGTTTCTGCCGGATACTTCTTTCTTGTGAGTCGATTTAACTTGTAAGATTGCGCTTTGGATTACGCGGTGAAAAGCGAGTGTAGGCTGCGTATTAATTTCGTCGCTATCGGGTGCAATAGGTGTGTTGTTATCTACAAAATCAATCAGTAAGATGCGTAATTCTTCAATATCCACTCCGCGGGACTGTAATACCTCAACCGCTGAAGGATTATCCAACATGGCCAGCAGTAAATGCTCCACTGAGAGAATTTTATGCCGCTTTGTGCGCGCTTCGATGATTATTTGGCGCAGGTTGGTTTCAAGTTCTTTGCCGAGCAAATCTGCCCGATAGAGTTTCCACATTTATGTTTCCTCCAATTGAGTTATAGCGATTGTCATTTCTGTTTAGAATATGCTGAAACTTGTGTGACTTTGATTTCGATCAATGACTATATTTTTAAGTATATTATGAAAAATATGTAGTGGGCAAATAGTATGTTTAATTCTAGCAGTCTGCCGGACGTCCCTCTCTCAACGATAAATCGCGCTAAGTGATGCGCTGGTAATCAGTCGCTAATCGATGGCGGACACAGGTAGCGTATGCCGCTTGAAGTAACTTTTGAAAGTTTATTCAGATTATTTTTTATAAATATTCAGTTGTACTATTTCGCAGTGGTAATTGATTGATTTTTTATTACTTATTGGGGGGGCTGCTAGCTTTCATGATGTTGTAGCCATTGTTCCAGCATCATCAGCACCCAAATCATAACCCCGTAATAAGCTGCATGTCCCGAGCGGTGTTGATCTATCAGCGCATCAAGGTATTCTGGTCTGAGATAACCACGCTTGCGCAATGATTTTAAGCTATCGTAGGTCAATTCTTGCAGTGGGGGATAAGATTGCATCCAGACGCCAAAAGGTAGACCAAATCCTTGTTTGTTCTTGGTGAGAGTCTCGTGGGGTAAAAAATCTTTGAGCGCTTCCTTGAAAAAATATCTGAGCTTTAGCCCCTTTACTTTAAGCGAAGGGGGAAGATCCGCTGCGAACGTGACAATGTCTTCATCCAACAGAGGGTAATGGACAGCTATACCTGCCAATTCGCACATTCGGTTAACCTTGCGCAAGTCATTGTCGGCTAATGTGAATTTTAAATCGAGGTTAAGCATTCTATTGATGGATGAAATGGAATCGGTGCGCCCATATTCTGCTCGCAGCAGTTCGTCTGGTTCTTGGTGATTCACTTGAGCCAGGAAGTCAGCAGTGAATATTTCGTTCAGCGTAGCGCGACGTAAAAAATTATAGGATTCCAACCGATCTGGTAATGGAATTCGGGCTTGAGCGATGTAACTTTTTAATTTTCTCAATAATGGGATGTGATCTATGCCCGGCACGCCAAACATAACAGGCTCCAGTATGCTATGTCGTAGCATTGCAGGTACAAGTGAATAAGCTTCGAACATTTTTTGTTTGGCATAGCGCGAGTTTCCACCAAAAATTTCGTCTCCGCCGTCCCCTGCCAGCATCAGCCGGATGCCATGCTCTTTGGCTAATTTAGCACAACAATATGTAGGGACTGCCGATGCATTTCCAAAGGGTTCATCGTAGGTTTTGGCAATTAGTGGGATAGTATTAACGACATCTTGTGCCGTAACATAGTACTCGTGAGCATGGGTGCCAAAATGCGTGCTCGTAATCCGCGCAAACTCCATTTCATCATAGCCTTCGGCTGCAAATCCAATAGAAAAAGTTTCTGCCAGTTTAGTAGATGACTGGGCGAGCACCCCTGCGATAGTAGAGCTGTCCGTGCCGCCACTTAGAAAAGCACCTACTTGTTCATCAGTTACAGACCTTTTCAAGGCGGTTTGCAGCAATTTTTTTAGATTTTCCTGGCGTTGCGTAAAGTGGTTTTGACCTGAATCAGCATACTTCAGGTGCCAGTAAAAATTCGTTTCAATTTTCCCATTTTGGAATAGCGCATACTGTCCGGGCAGAAGCTTGCGTACATTTTTATATATACTCCCCGGAGAAGGAACTGTATGAAAAAATAAGTAGTTAAATATCGCTTGAGGATCAATCACACGCTCCATATCGGGATGAGCGACTACCCCGTTTGTGCTGGTCGCGAAAATAAAATGGCCCTGCGGTGCGGCATAGCAAATGGAATAAATACCCAATCGATCAATGGCGGCAATGGCCGTTCCTTCCTGTGCATTAATAACGGCAACGCAAAAGGCTCCATGCATATCTTCAAGAAATTCCTTCCCTAATCGGGAATAGGCTTTAGCCACTGCAGCGGCTGAAGTTTTATCTCGAGCCAGCTCATTTAACTCATCGCTCCCCCAATATACATTGCCGACAATAGCTACCTTAAGGGAACCTTCTTCATGGCAACTTGCTTGGTCAATTTTTGACCAAGCCGCTAACCCCTCTTTAGATCCATAAAGCGCGTGCATTGAATCGTTTTTTTCGTCAGTCATAGCATCAACCATGGCGTCGGTCATTTCCTTAGCCAGAATGGGATCTTTTTCGCTACCGAACCAACCACACATTCCCTTCATGTAATTTCCTTGTAGAATTTTCCAAATATAAATATATGTGAAATGGACGTTCGCATGCCAAAACGACATTGAAATTTGAAAGTGGTACCTTTCATACTATTGCAAAGTCAAAGATGCTTTCGAAATGACAATTACGATAGACATTGATTTGGCAAAGAGCATTTACTGTGTTTGCCAATACATTACCCCACATTTTTTTGGTCGCATGTTGCCTGTCCAACATCTCGCAGTTACTCGGCAGCGCAGTAGCTTAAAATCACTCAAATTTCTTATGAAGAAAAGCCGCGTGAATATGATCCGTGTACAAGTTTTCTGTTTATTACCGCTGTGTCAGATTTTCGCTTTGCAGATGGGTAAGATAGCGTTGTAGCAGGATGGCCATTGTGCCATTCAAGTGAATGAATTCGCAGCCGGCACGCTTCTTCACCTCGCCATTGTGCATGGTAATAATAAAAATATTCTTCACTAGTATCGTGGCAGTTAGCATGCCAATATTTGGCAGATTAATATTGCAAACTGAATAAATTTTCCCCGGCCGAAATTCTGTGTCGTGCTCTTGGCATTCCAGCGCCACTCCTCCGACACTAATATCCATAATGGTTGGACAGTTCTTGAGAACTGGTGTGCCAGGCTTTGCGGGAATGACACAAGTGAGCGGTTTTTTTACGGGGACAAGCAAGCGGAAATAATCGCGTCGTTGTAAGTGCAATAGGCTATTCGGCATCGGCAAACAAAATGCTTTTTTATTTTTAAATAAAGCGATATCGATGTTATGTGCTATGAATTGAACTTTCACCCGTAGATGCGAACTGACGAAGATTATCTTATGGCTTGGCAGAATACGCTGATTGTCGGTCTCCCTAGTGCTTACATCCAGCCATACATTCTGCTCGTCAACTCCAAGTAGTGTGGTTAGGATGAAATCATTTTCATCGTCAAAATAGAGTGCCGCGAGTGTGCCTGTTCTCGTAATGCCGCGCAGGATGGACTGAATTTCCTTTTTTGAGTGTATGCGAAATTCACTATTCTCACCATCTGAAAGCAGTTCTATTTTTAACGGGATTTCTTTTTCTTTGACCATACTGCACCTAATTATAATTTGTACATTTTTTGATTATACCGGGACTTTTTTTCAGCTATGCTTAAAATGAAGCGCTTGGAGTATGGTATCGGGCACTAACATAGTTCTTCATGCTGCTGGCTATAGCCAGTCTTCGCTGCAAGCAACGGGGAATTTACTCGAAGAGACTAAAATAAGGGGGCGTATCTCTTGGAAGATTTAAGTACAGAGGGAAATTCAACATTAGCCGAACCTATAGCGATTGCTCCATCAACTTGTGATATACGAATGCCAGCAAAGGAACCGAGTTCTCGGTGGATACATTGACGAATTGGAGGCCGAGCTGACATGGGAAATCGGTTTCCTTGAACTGGTTGGTACTGACGGATTTAATTACGGCTTCGAGTCCCAGGAAGGCCTCGGCACCGTTGACGAACACCTTGAACTTGACGTTAAGCCTTTGACCCTTGTGGCCAAACTTATTTTTAACCCCTATCATTGCACCGTCAACGCTTAAATTAATGATGATTCCGGCTTCTTGGAGCAGTTCATTGTTGTAATCGGCGATTGAGCAAATTACCTTGACTTTGGCACGATCGCCCTTACGCACTACCAGCGCCCGAACCTCTCGGGGATAGGCTAGGTGTAGGTAAGGATAGGGCGTATGTAGGCTTTTGATTATATTCGTCGTAAAGGCAAAAGCACTCCTGCCCGAAAATACTCTCAGGATGAACGTTTCACCAATGCGCATGAATAGATAATTTCCGTCGACCATCGGCGTGGTCACAAGCACGCTTTGACCATGAAAAAACCCGATCAGCTTGACTGAATAGCGCTCATCGCTCACATCGCTCATAATTTGCAAGTTGACGAGATCACCTATCTGAAGGCGTGCATCCTCTAGTGTGATTATCTTCTCAGATATTTTCTCTTGCTCCTGTTTATAAATGGGAGTCATTAAACGGTTCCATCACAAAATGGGGTTGCAATATCCAAATAATTTATTGAAAGTGATAATAGTAGTTGCCAGCTTTGCTTATTCAATATTGACCAAATCGACATAATTAACACCGTTGAGTAAATTTTCTCTTTATAGATTTGTAAGTTAACGTTGAAGCAGTATAGCCTTCGTACCATTCAAATGGATGAATTTGTACCTCGCACATTTCTTGATCTTTTCGCTATGTATGTTAATTATCAGTAGAGTTCAGCAATTTTGCCAAGATGGTTAATAACATCTTGATGTTGAATAGGGAGCAGTATGTCTATGGGTGACACTGACTTGAACGTGAATTTTTTGGGAAACTTGGGGATTTTCTCCAAGGTTTCCTATCTTGTATTCAGGCAAATTGGTGTTCAAGCAACTTATGGAGCGTTTCCCCCTTCATTTGTTTAGCCGATGTGCGAAGCATTACCTTTCAAAATATCCAATTAAAACCTTTCATATCTTGAACAATTTCGCTGCACGGCCTTTGCGCAACTGACTTACTGAAAAACTTGTGCGGCATCGAACATGCCTGCGCTGACCGTTGCTCAGCTTTATTGTTGCTGCTGGCAGGTCGAACTATTCTTCAAATGTATCAAACAGCATCTTCGGATCAAGCGAATCTATGGTATTACCGAAAAAACAGTGCTTCGCTTTACACAATCCGATAAATTTTGTTCCTGATTCCTTACGATAAAACACCACTCAATTAATTGCTTAAAAATTTAGAGTTAAAAATGACCCTACATAAAAATAACTACCAACTGAATTTATTCTACTAAATTGTCGGACACTACGGATTAGATTTTTAAATTCTGGGGATCTTCTCCCTGCTCTAAGCGGTATAGCCAGGCTAGTAGTTCCGCCACAGCCAGATAAAGCTGCGGTGGAATGTGCTGATCCAGTTCAACTTGCATCAGTAATCCCACGAGATCCTCCGATTCATGCACAAACACGCCGTGTTCTTTAGCGCGTTTGATGATCGCCTGCGCGATTAAGCCGCGACCCTGAGCCACTACTCTGGGAGCGGGTTCGTGACCATGATAAGCAAGCGCGACAGCTAGTTGGCGTTTATTGGGTGGGCTCATGTTGCGTGACTAGTGTACTGACAATTGGAATTCCACATTCGGACATGGAGGCGATCAATTGCGAACTGGCATTGCCTAATGCGGTGCGTGTCGCAGCAGAACTAGCATTTAGTTTTAAGCTTAGGCCAACACTATCGAAACATAATGTGGCGGAGACCATGCCCAGATTGGGCAGATCAAGATGGATTTGTGTGGTCCATCGTTTCTGATTTTCCGTAGTTGAAGTTGGTGAATCTTCTTCGTGAATTTCCCATTGCATGGCCTGGCTTGGCCAGATGTTGCCTTGCCATATCACCTGCCGCGTTTCAAGTGCATTGATTTGCTGCTGCACGAGCGGTTGCAGGTGGTCGGGAATAATTGGCATTTTTTCTTCAGTTGAAGCTGCCATATTCAGTTGATTCAGAGTGGATGTGTTGCTGTCCGGCATTGACGATATTTCCACGGCTGTTGAAGAATTCGCTGTTGCGGAATTCTGTGGTTCTTGCAGAAGTTGCGAAGTGCTGCGCGCACCCTCCAGCCATTGAGCCTGGTGCGATTCGTAGAATAGACCGCTGTTACCCAAAGCTTCGCTTAGCAGACCTGCTAATTGGGTGCTTTGCATAGTCTTTGGCGATGTCCATACCGGTGTGCTTTGCATCGCACGCATATTGGTTTTTTCACGTGGCTGTTGCGACAGAGCGGACAGTAGTCGTGCTACCGAACTTAATTGCTCATCAGTTGATAACGGGTTAGCAGAAGCGGACATACTGAAGGTCAGTCGGGGGCTGGTGGCGATGACTTGCAGTTTGATAGTGTCGCCAATGCTGATAAAAGCAGGAAGTGGCATTTGGGTAAGCTGTTCGCCAATACGCACATTGAACAAACCGGGGGATATTTGGGTTTGCACAATGCCCAGAATTTTTTGACCCGGCTCAAGTTGCCCTGTTTTGGGCGTAGCATCAGCTGCAGCAGCCGGTAGTGTTTTTTGCGCTGATGCGAGTACCTTGAGTGTGTTCAAGAGTTGGACAGGCAGCATATGCATTGGTATGTTAGGCAGAGTGCTGTGGAATTATGTCGCTTACTTTAAGGACGGTCATACCCGCGCGCACTCTAAATTGTTAATATTCGCTGGAGTAGGTCTGCTGCAAACGGCGCTCTTGCCCAGTGCTATGCATGATGCGCTGTAATTGCCCCACCCATGGTTCAGTATGGTTGCGGATTTCCGCATCGTCTGCGAGGATTTTACGGATCAACTCCAATTTACGTAATCTTGCACTCTCGCTAGGTGGGATGTCCACATCTTGAGTTTTCATGACTTCTATATGTTGGCTGCACTGTTTTTCCAATTCCACCAACTGATCCCATTGGCCATGTGTGGCTGCTATACGCATCTGGGCGGTGAGAGATGAAAGAAATTCGTAATTTTCGATGACTGGATTCATGGTCTACATCCTTTAATCTTGTTTGTTGATCTTGGTACTACTTTGTTGACCATTTCGATTTTCCTGAAGTTGCAGGTATAACCAAGCATCGTCGTTCAGGATATCAACTAGAGTTTAGAAAACTTTAGCCTGGTTCCAGATTTTTATCCGCACTATTGTAATGCGTGTTAAGTAAGGGAAGGCGAGTAGTCTCTTATTCAATGTCTATACACCTCCATATGCTGACATGGCATGTCTGACAGTTGCTGACTGAAGGGGAGTGGAAATTGTTGATTGGACGTTGGCTACTTGCAGTTTTACATTGGGAGTTTCCTGTTGCCGGGCAATGGTGGGTGTAACAGGCAAGGTGGATGTTGATTTGGGGCGTATGCTTTCCCAGGCACCTTTTAGATCATTCAGCAGACGTGCAACTTCATCCAAGGCGACCACGTCGTTCTTCAAATTGGCAGTCAGCAGACGGTTGGTCATATAGTCATACAAGGCAGCAAGGTTGTGTGCCAATTCGCCTCCCACGTCTTTATTCAGGCTGGCTTTCAGGCCATCATCAATAATCAGAATGGCTTGGGAAATAGCTGCACCTTTGGCAGGAATATCTTTGCGCAACATTCCATTTTTTGCATTGACAATCGCCAATAATGCGCCTTGATACAACATCAAAATCAGCTGGTGTGGGTCTGCTGCCGCTACGCCGGATTCGACCCCTACGTTGTTATAGGTTTTAATTGCAGTTATGGTGTTCAAGATTTGCTCCGCTTAAGATGTTGTTGATAAATTGGCAAGTTGCTGGGTTAGAAAAGTACTGGTCTGATTCATGCTGGTTAACATGGCATCCAGTGCACTGTACTGTGCGCGATAGTTTGCCTCGATGCCGGCCAGTCGATCTTTTAATGTGGTGCGACGGTTGCCGATGTCCGTAATGGATGTGTTAATGCCATTAGTACGATTTGCCAGAATTCCATCGCTGGCAAGAATGGATGTTGACCATTTATTCAACGAGTAGGCATAGCCTTGAGAGTAATTCAGCGAACCACGCGCCCCCAATGCTCCGCCGCTAATGCTGGCGCTTAAACCTTGCGGGTCGCCACTTGTTGCAGTAAGACTTTGACCAGAGCCGACCGCAGTCACTCCGCCAATGGTGCCGGCAACATTTACTCCGGCAGTTTGTGTCGGAGTGCCACCCATTAAGTCGACCGCCCCATTGCCACCGGTGATGGTGACACTTGAGCCGGAGCCATAATTGGCTGAGGTTATCGAGAGCACGCCTGCACTTTGAGTGACGGCCACTGAAATGTCCGCTGCGGATAGCGCGCTCACGCTGTTGATTTTCGATTGCAACTCGGCTGCTAGTGTCTGTGCAGTATAGGTAGCGGCAGTCAATGTTATGGAAGTGCTGATACCGTTGATGGTAAAGTTCAATGCGTCATTAATGCCAGCAGCGATAGTGGTGTTGGCAGCGGCTGAACCAATGGCTGTGCCGCGTGTAGCCAATTGACTGATGTTCACAGCATAGCTGCCAGGCTTAGTGGTGCTACTTGCAGAATTAAAGCTTACCAGGCTGTCCGTGCCCTTGCCCACTGCGGCAAACAAACCGGCAATGTCGTTAAAATTGTTGGAAATTGCACTATTTAGCTTAGCGCTATCCAGCGCCAGTGAGCCATCCTTTTGGAAAGAAACACCTACCTGTGAAAGTGTGGTCAACGCGCCAGAAGTGCCCGTAATGGCAGTTGATAATGCAACCCGCAATTGTGACTGCAGGGTGCGTACCGTACTATCGCCCTGCAATAGGGCACCCGTTTTGGTTGCAGGATTGTAAGCAGAAATTGTTGTTAATGCAGTTGATAACTCGTTGTAAGCTTTAACGAACCCAGAGATGGAATTGCTGACTGTTGAGGTGTCTCGTGCTATCGACAGGCTCGCTGTTGAGGCGGTAATCTTGTTCAGTGTAAGTGTCACCCCTGGAATCACGTCGAAAACGGTGTTAGAGTTTTTGCTTACAGTTACACCATTCACCTTGAGGTTGGCATTTTGTGCGGTTACGGTCTCGGCAAGATGTTGCACGCCTGCTGGATCGTTTGCCAGCAGATCACTAATTGCAGTGTCACCCGCCACACTGATCTTGAGGCTGTTGGTCGCGCCGCTGCTATCCGAAGATAGAGCAAGACGATAGGGAGTGCCACTGCCATCGTTGATGATGGTCGCTGTTATACCCATCTTGAGAGAGTTGATCGCATCACGGATACCCTGAAGCGAATTATTAGTGCTATCTATGTCGATGCTCTTGGTCGCATTACCATTGCTGGTAAATGCCGCACCAGTATAAGCGCCGGTCACGGCACTGAAGGTGCCGCCGCTGATGGAACCGAAATCAAATGTCACCGTAGTTGCTGCACCTGTGCCGATCGCAGCGGTGCTGCTGGTTTGCCCGGCGGCAACAAGCTTCTGCGACTGCGCTAGACTAGTGATATCCACAGAATAAGAGCCAGCTATTGCAGTGCTGGCGGCAGTGGCAGAGAAAATGGTGGTGTCGGAAGGCGTAGCATTGACTGTCTGAAACTTGCTGGCATTACTAAGCCCTTGCAAGGTACTTTGGAAGGTTGCCAATGCACTCTTGATTGTTCCAAAGGCGGAAAGTTTGGCCTGATAACTGGCTTCTTTGACATCCAGTTTCGTAATGGGTTGTTGCTCCACCGTCATCAACTGACTGACGATGCTGTTGACATCGATGCTTGTACCAGTCGTTGCAGATGCAGTGGCGGTTACCATGCTGAATTTCTCCTAGGCCTTCTGTGTTAACAATAAACCATTTTGGATGCGGTCTATTGCGGTCGAATCCACCACCTTAACGATAGATTTCTTGGTGCTGCTGTCCACGCTGAACTCAACGCCCTTGTTATCTTGCTTCAGCATTTGATTTATATTATTTACCGCACTCTGCAATTGCGCTGATGAAGGCTGCGGTCCGGAAGCTTGTTGTGTTGCAATTTTGGGCATCTCTACGGCCGTGCCAGGCACGGAAACGACGACACCAGACTCGCCATTACTGGCAAGACTGGTGTTTGCTAGATTAGTAGGCTGTTGAGCCTGAGTTGTGTTACTTATGTTTGGGGTGAGCATTTGGTTTCTCCTTGCTCTAAAAAAACCCAGCCGAATCGCTTCGGCCAGGGTTATTTAACTAACTTGCTTATCTCAATAGTGCCAAAACTCCATTTGGGATCTGGTTTGCTTGTGCCAACATCGCTGTGCCGGCTTGTTGCAAGATCTGGTTACGGGATAATGAAGCGGTTTCAGCAGCAAAGTCGGTATCCACGATACGGCTGCGTGATGCAGTCAAGTTTTC
>JAIOPT010000170.1 GCA_021413765.1 Betaproteobacteria bacterium | reverse complement strand
TTGTGGTAGTCGCGTCCCAAGGCATAGCGTGAAATGAAAGCACGGCTGCCATCTTCCACCACTTCCCAAGTGTCTTTCACACTGGGTGGAAAGTAGTCCATACGCACAGAGATGACGCGCAGCGTACCCGGAATTAATTCCGCCGGACGGCTACGTTTGGCACCATGTTTTGCCATATAATCCATCTCGCCATGGAAACCTTGCGCGAGCCATTCCAACAAGCGCTCCTCAGCATCATGAAGGTTGATATCAGCGATACCTACTGCCTGAAATCCAAGCTCCTTACCCCATTCTTTTATTTTGGTGGCCAGTGCGGTGTAATCCACAATTTGAGGTGTCTCGATTTGCATAATCAGAATAATAGCCGAATAAGCCTACTGGTGGCCGATGAAGTCGCTACCGCTGCTTTTGCAGCACGACTAGCCCCAGGAATAAAGCCTGGCATGGTGATTTATTTGCATGGCGACTTAGGCGCTGGCAAAACCACCCTGGTACGCACACTGCTGCATGCGATGGGCTACATTGGACGGGTGAAAAGCCCGACCTATACTTTGCTTGAGCTGTATCAAGCTGGTGGGTTACACTTGCGTCACTTTGATCTCTACCGCTTCCACGACGCGGATGAATGGGATGCCGCCGGCTTCCGCGATGAATTTGACGGACGGAACGTATGCCTGGTGGAGTGGCCAGAAAAAGCGCAAAATCTTGTGCCACAAGCAGATATTGAAATTACACTCGAAATATTATCTGCTGAAACAGTATGTAATAGCCGCAATATTGAAGTTCGTGCAATTTCACAGGCTGGCAGGGAATGCTTAAAAGTACTGCAAAGTTAGTCGTATTTGGTCTTTTGCTGTGGCTTCCACACTCACATGCAGCTATCGCCATCAGTTCTGCCCGCGTTTGGCCAGCACTTGAATACACTCGCCTAACGTTGGAATCAGCCAAACCAATCCGCTATGAATTATTTTCCATTAGAAATCCGGACCGTCTGGTGATTGACCTGAAAGATGTCGAAATAAATGGTCCTCTTAATGAGCTCGTTAGTAAAATTCGCAGCGACGATCCTTATATAAAAAATGTACGCGTGGCTCATTTTAAACCCGGCATAGCGCGTTTGGTATTCGACCTTAAATCCCAAATCAAGCCACAATTATTCAGCCTTATGCCGGTAGCAAATTACAACCACCGCCTGATTCTTGATATTTACCCCGCCATACCTTTTGATCCGATGATGGCACTATTACAGGAAGAGCCAGCAACTCGCACGCTGGAATCCGCCCCCGTCACCGAAAGTCGGTTACCTCAAGAGAGTGAATCAAAAAAATCTAAAATAGCAAGTACGCAAACAATTCCACAGCGGGCAATTAACTCAAACAAATCTACGTCGCGGCCCCGGCCTGAGATGAACGCGCGTACGCTCATCATTGCCATCGATGCTGGGCATGGCGGCGAAGACTCAGGCGCGAAAGGATACAATGACACATACGAAAAAAACGTCACGCTGGCGATTGCGCGCAAACTGAAGGAACTGATGGATGAATCCACGGGCATGCATGGCGTATTAATTCGCGACGGCGATTATTTCATTTCATTGAACGGACGTGTGCAGAAAGCGCGCCAAGTGCGAGCCGACTTACTTATCTCTATCCATGCCGATGCTTTCATTAAGCCACATGCACGCGGCTCCTCAGTCTTCGCGCTGTCCGAACGCGGTGCTACTAGCGCCAGCGCGCGCTGGCTAGCAAAAAAAGAAAACGAAGCTGACTTAATTGGCGGCGTGAATCTCGCAGAAAAAGAGCCCTATCTCGCGCGCACATTACTGGATCTTTCGCAAACGGCCACCATCGACGACAGCTTGAAGCTGGCCAAGCATGTGCTGGGTGAGATGGGCAACATCAATACATTACATGGCAACTCTGTTCAGCAAGCCGGTTTCGCCGTGCTTAAATCACCGGACATCCCATCAATATTGATTGAAACCGCTTTCATCAGCAATCCCAGCGAAGAGCTTCGCCTGAATGACAAGGGCTACCAGGAAAAGATGGCACGCGCCATTCTCAGTGGTATCAAAGGCTATTTCGCGAAAAAACCCGCGCTTTCAAAACCCCAATTAGTGCAGAACAAATTAACTTCCACTTAATCCAAGCTTCCATAGATTCACGTGCTAAATAACACAGCGTTTGCATGTTCAACGAAAATCGCCAGCCCATACAATTTATTTGATCAATAATGATTAACGATAGAGCACAATGTGACTATTTACGATATATTTAACGGCGATGCGGACGGTATTTGTGCCTTGCATCAACTGCGTCTCGCTCATCCGGCTAACAGCATTCTCGTCACGGGTGTAAAACGAGACATTTCTTTGCTGACACAAGTACAGGCTAAAGTTGGTGACCAAATTACCGTTTTGGACATTGCCATGAGCAAAAACCGAGAGGCTCTACTGTCAACATTGGATCGCGGAGCGCAAGTGCGTTATTTTGATCATCACAACCCTGGCGACATTCCCACGCATCCTAAACTAACCACTTTTATCGACACCTGCCCCAACATTTGTACTAGTTTGCTGGTTAACAATCACCTTAACGGACAATTTTTAATCTGGGCAGTAGTCGGCGCATTTGGGGACAATATGCATGAAAGCGCTATTCACGCATCAAAAACTCTGCAACTTACCTCTACCCAGCTAGACACGCTGCAAGAATTGGGAGAATGCATCAACTACAATGCTTATGGGGAGTCATTACAAGATTTATATTTTCATCCAGCCGAACTTTATCAAGTCATGCACCTTTACCGCGACCCCTTTACCTTTATCCATGAAGAACCAGTCTTTGAAACTTTGAAAAATGGCTATATTGAAGATATGGCACTAGCCAAAAAACTAAAGCCGGAAGTAGAAAATACCACCGGAGCGATTTACTTTCTTCCTGATGCACCGTGGAGTCGTCGCATTTCCGGTGTATTCGGGAACCTCCTGGCCACAGCATTCCCTTTAAAAGCCCATGCTATATTGACCAAACGCACTAACGGAGGATTCATGGTTAGCGTGCGAGCGCCATTGGCTACAAAAACCGGGGCCGATAAAGTATGCGAGCAATTTGAAACAGGTGGAGGAAGAAAAGGGGCAGCCGGTATTAACTGTATGCCGGAAAATCAATTCGACCGATTCAATCAAATATTCAACTCTACATTCAGTCACAATGCCAAACATAATAGATAAATTAATCACGCCATATGGTGGCGACTTGGTCAATCTAAATATCGACCAAGCACGTGCGGAAATCCTATGCCGCGAAGCAATACACTTTCCATCACTGGATCTTAACCAGCGGCAATTATCGGACTTGGAGTTACTGCTTAACGGGGGGTTCTCTCCATTACGCGGCTTCATGAACCAGGCCGACTACAACAGCGTTCTGAATGACATGAGCCTCGCCGATGGCACATTTTGGCCGATGCCCATTACTCTGGACATCCCAGACTCAGTTGCCCAACAACTTGTGTTAGGAAGTTATCTTGCATTGCGCGATCCAGAAGGCTTCATGCTGGCCGTGATTACAGTGGAAGAACTTTGGCAGCCTGATAGAACAGTGGAAGCGCAAGTCCTATTCAATTCCGTTGACCCCGCTCACCCCGGTGTCGCCCAACTTTTGCAACAAAAAGGCCAGTATGCTGTTGCTGGACGTCTTGAGGGATTATCCTTGCCCTTACGCCACGACTACCCGACACTCCACCTTACCCCGGAAGAACTGCGCAAATCTTTTTCGCGGCGCGGCTGGCGCCGTATCATTGCTTTTCAGGCACACCAACCATTGCATCGTGTTCAATATGAATTTACGTTGCGTTCAGCAATGGCCTATGAAGCCAATTTACTAATCCACCCTATCATCGGCAACGCAGAACCTGATCACTCCGATTATTTCTCCTTGATACGCTGCTATCAAGCAATAATGCCGCGATTTTCTTCCACGACCACGGCCATATCCTTACTTCCCCTATACCCTCGTGGATCCGGCTTACGTGAAGTTTTTTGGAAAGCCATTGTGCAACGCAATTATGGCTGCTCTCATTTAATTGTTGGCGGCGAGTATATGGAAAATGAAGGTGCCCGACGCGGCATGGATTTGTACCAGGAATACTGTTTGCCCGCCAATGCAGCGAAGCGCAACGCTGTAGGCATTGAACTGATCCCATTCCCACGCATGGTTTACGTAGAAGAACGTGCACAATATCTACCTCTGGAAGAAGTGCCTGAAGGAGCACATAGCACTAGTTTGACCGATACAGAATTGAAGCGTCGCCTAACTGAAGGGCTAAAAATTCCTGAGTGGTTTTCTTTCCCAGAAGTATTGAATGAATTACGTATAGCCTATCCAACCCGTGATAAACAGGGCCTTACAATATTTTTTACAGGCTTATCTGGCGCAGGGAAGTCAACTTTGGCCAAAGTGCTAATGACCAAGCTGCTGGAAATGGGAGGTAGGCAAGTTACTTTGCTGGATGGCGATATCATGCGCAAGCATCTTTCCAGTGAGTTGGGCTTCTCGCGTGAGCATCGCGATCTCAACGTACGGCGAATCGGTTTCGTAGCTTCTGAAATCACCAAAAATCACGGCATTGCTATTTGCGCACCGATTGCACCCTACCATGCCACACGCCGAGACGTACGGGTCATGATCAAACCATTGGGCGGTTTTTTTGAAATTCATGTGGCCACGCCGCTTCAAGTATGTGAAGGCCGTGACCGCAAAGGACTTTACGCTAAAGCCCGTGCTGGCATAGTTAAGGAATTCACTGGCATCAGTGATCCCTATGAAACCCCGGAAAACCCCGACCTGGTAATTGATACTACAAATATCAGCGTGGAAGAGGCAGTGCAGCAAATTTTGCTCAAACTGGAACGCGAAGGATACGTGCATTAAGCCCGATTTTGACACTTTCAAGGCACAAATTAACTGTAAATCTGATAACGGCATGTGCAGCTATAAGGTTAAGATGAACTCCAAAACGTTAGCCATACGAAAAATAATACTTACAAAAATGCTGAAACTCGAATCCGCGAATCAATTATAGATAGGTTATTTTAATAAATAATACTTATTAAAATGTACAATTACACGATGAATACTTAAAATTCAATAACCATGAACGCATTTATTTGAATCAACATATTTAAAGTAAGGACATGCTTTATGAAAAAATCAATTCTATTTCTAACAACATTGCTGTTTATGGCCACTGCAAGTGCAGATGATCCCAGAAAAACAGTTGATGAACTTAAAGCGAAATTTATAAAAATGGGCGAACCTAGATTAGAAGGAGTAGAAAAGTCTGGAAATATAATTGCCCCAGTTATTTATTTCGGTAAACAAAAAATAAACAATAATTTTAGTGTTGTTGATGAAATTAAAAAAACGTCTGGTGCTTATTCTACTGTCTTCGTTAAAGATGGCATCGAATTTATTCGGGTTAGTACAAACGTATTAACGCCTAAAGGAGTACGTGGGGTTGGAACTAAGCTTGCTCATAACAAGGCTTATGATGCAGCGATCAAAGGTGAAGTATATTGTGGCGATATCGACATTTTAGGTCATTCTTACTACACTTGTTATGATCCAATTAAAGATAAAATCGGGAAAGTTATCGGCATCTATCTTATTGGATTTAAAAAATAATTATGAACCTTAACGATGCCGTTAAAATCTAAAGTTTGCCCAAATACAAGGTATACGCACATCTGAGTATCTCTCTTGGGCTAAATGCCCGCTTAAAAAACAATATCTGGCCAATCTCTTAAATTTTAATTGCGGTATAAGCGCCTCCAACCGATACAAGAATCAATCCATTTAAGTTGTTCTACTGTATTGTGCAGCTGAATTGCACAGATCAATTTTATTTATTTACCCATATGTTGCTTGTAGGTAGCACGACTTCCAGCTTTGGATTTACATAAAAAATTGATTATCACAAACTAATAGATGGTCAAAATTTGACAGGCTATTTGAAATACAATGAAAAAACCATAAGCAAGCTTAAACAACAACCTTAAAGAAGGAAATACATGAGTAAACCACTGGTTGCCATCTTGATGGGCAGTGCAAATGATTGGGAAATCATGCAGCAGGCCGCGCGCCCTTTGCATGATTTTGGCGTGGCTTACGATGCGCGCGTAATCTCTGCGCACCGT
>JAIOPT010000161.1 GCA_021413765.1 Betaproteobacteria bacterium | reverse complement strand
ATGGTCATTGAACCCAAGGGCTTGTGGGAACACGTCGCCTACCAGACGGATAACAAGTTTATCGTGGAAATAAAAGCAGTGGCGGACGACCCTAATAAGCTGTTAAAAAACAGACAGGTTGGTTATGCGGGCGAAAAATTAACATTGAGTTTCCAGAATATTGCAGTGCGCGAAGCGTTGAATGTTATTGCCGACTTTACTAATCTGAACATGGTAATCAGCGATTCTGTGAGCGGTAATCTGACTTTACGCCTTAAGGATGTGCCATGGGATCAAGCGTTACAAATCATTCTTGATTCACGCGGTCTGGATATGCGAAAGAATGGCAACGTGATCCAGGTTGCCCCGCGCGAGGAATTGGCAGCCAAGGAAAAACTTAATCTAGCGGCGAATCAAGAGATCTTCGACCTTGAGGCTCTCCACACGGAAAGTTACCAACTTGCTTATTCAAAAGGAGCAGAAATTGTAGCTTTGCTGCAGAGCCCCACACAGCGCATGCTATCCAAACGCGGGAGCGCAGTGGTAGATGCACGCACCAATACTGTGTTTGTTCAAGATACACCATCGCGCCTGGAAGAAGCACGCAAACTGATCAAGCAGGTTGATGTGGCCGTGCGCCAAGTAATGATTGAAGCACGTTTTGTTGAGGCAAATGATAAATTTACTCGAACCTTGGGTGGAAGATTAAGCTATACCGGGCCACCTCCATCTAGTGGAGGAGGGTTTTCTGTGGGTGGAGGTCGCGGTTCTGTAGGTGGTAGTGCTGGTGGTGGGGAAGTCAACCTGCCAGGAACCCCAGGGCAAATTGGTACTGGTGTAGTGACCGCGTTGCTTTTCAACTCATCGGTGACCAAAATATTAGGGCTGGAGTTACAGGCATCCCAACTGAATGGAATAACCAAAAACATTGCCAGCCCTCGTGTGGTAACTGCTAATGGAACAGAGGCTGTAATCGAACAAGGTGTGCAAATACCCTATCAAACAGTCAGCCTACAGGGTACTAATGTATTGTTTAAAAAAGCAATTTTAAGCCTTACCGTGACGCCTCAAATCACACCAGATGATAATATAAACATGAAAGTAGAAGTAACTCAGGATTCTGTGGGCGAAATAATTAACTCAACGGTGGGGGGGATACCCAGCATTAATACCAAAAAAATTAGTACCCAAGTATTGGTCGACAATGGAGGAACTGTTGTTATTGGCGGAGTTTATATCCAAGACGAGTTAAAAAATGACTCTAAGGTGCCATTGCTAGGTGATATTCCTTTCCTCGGATGGCTATTTAAAAGCCAAACTGACACTAATAACAAAAGGGAATTGTTAGTTTTTATTTCCCCAAAAATTCTGAGTGATAGCTTGAATCTCCGTTAAAAAATGGGAGTATGAACTTAAAAAGCCCGGCACAACCGGGCTTTTTAAGTTGCAGAAATCAGTAAGCACAATAATTTTCAGCTACAATTCGGTCATGTATCATATTAATGCAATGCAGCCCAAGCGCCTTTCCGGCAACATCTTCCTTGTGGGGATGATGGGAGCTGGAAAAACAACCGTAGGGAAATTGCTCGCCCAGGCGTTAGGGAAGGTTTTTGTTGACAGTGATGAAGAAATTCAGCAGCGTACTGGCGTAACTATACCGCACATCTTTGATGTTGAGGGTGAGGCTGGTTTTCGTCAGCGCGAAGCAAGCGTAATTCACGACTTGGTACTACTTAACAACATCGTTTTAGCGACTGGGGGTGGCACGATATTGAATGAGGATAGTCGCATTGCATTGTGCTGCAATGGCATAGTAGTGTACCTGAAAAGCACAATTCATGACCTCTGGCAGCGAACCCGCCATGATCGCAACCGTCCGTTATTGCAGACAGCCGATCCATATGCCCGACTGAAAAATATGTATGAGCTACGTGATCCGCTATATACACAAGTGGCCAATTTGGTTATACCTACCGGCAAGCAAAGCGCGCAAAGTCTAGTTTTACATTTGCTGCAGGAGCTAAACCGACTTGCGGAAACTAAGTCTTAACAACCATTGAGATCACTTTAAATCATGATAGCAGCGGTCGTTCCCATGAAGTCCAACTGATAACTCTACCCACTTTAAGGTATAGAAAATTGAGAAATTTTATTGAATGGTCAGCTATTCAAAAGTATTTTTTACTCAATTCCATTGAATTTTACTCTGTGCAGGAATTCCTGGAATAGCAGGAATAACGGGGCAATTCGTTCAGCCTGTGTCTTGATTGTTCGAAATGTTATAGCGCTGCCTGCCATTCATTATGCAATCTTCACTAGAAACTCTCAAAATATATGCAAACATTAACCGTTGGGCTGGCAGAGCGCAGCTACCCTATTTATATAGGCAGTGACTTACTAGGATGTGCAGAATTGCTATTGCCGCACTTGTCCCACAAGAGAGTTGCAGTGGTTACCAACACTACAGTGGCACCATTGTACCTGGAACCATTGCGCATCATGCTGCACGCTCATGGCGTGGACGTCATTTCCATCATCTTGCCGGATGGTGAACAATACAAAAATGTAGAAACGCTAGGGTTAATTTACGACGCGCTGCTCTCCCATCGGTGCGAACGCAACACACCATTGATCGCCTTGGGCGGGGGGGTGATTGGCGACATGACGGGCTATGCTGCCGCAACCTATTTGCGCGGCGTTCCTTTTATCCAGATTCCTACCACTCTGCTGGCACAAGTGGATTCATCGGTCGGTGGCAAGACCGGCATCAACCACCCGTTGGGTAAGAATATGATAGGTGCGTTTTACCAGCCGCAAGTTGTGCTTGCCGATATCACCACATTGAATACATTGTCGAATCAGGAGTTACGCGCAGGCATTGCTGAAGTCATAAAATATGGCCTGATCCGCGATCTGCCTTTCTTCGAATGGCTGGAACAGAATGTGGAGAAATTATTAGCTCGCGATGCGGATGCGCTGCAATACGCCATCATACGCAGCTGCCAGAATAAGGCCGAGGTAGTCGCTGCAGACGAGCGAGAAAATGGCGAACGCGCCCTGCTTAACCTGGGCCATACCTTCGGTCACGCTATCGAGACAGGTATGGGTTATGGCACATGGCTGCATGGCGAGGCAGTCGCTGCAGGTACCATTATGGCCGCTGACCTATCGTGTCGCCTGGGTTGGCTAAGCAAGGACGATGTGGATCGCATCCAAAGCTTGTTTGAACGCGCTGACCTACCGGTTGTCGCACCTGATTTGGGAATGGAGAAATACCTGCAATTGATGGGTCTGGACAAGAAAGTGGTTGGCGGAAAAATCCGTTTCGTGCTGCTTAAAAGCATCGGTAATGCGGTAATCAGTGGGAACGTGGAGCCGGAATTATTGCGACAAACCTTGATGACGAATAGCGCGCATGGCTGAACTTGCACCTTATGCGGTAACAGAGGGCAACACACGCGGCAGGATTGAGCGCGAGGAAGCGCCTTTTGGGCGCAGCGAATTTCAACGTGATCGTGATCGCATCATCCATTCCACCGCCTTCCGTCGCCTGGAATACAAGACTCAGGTATTTGTTAACCATGAAGGCGACTTGTTTCGCACTCGGTTGACTCACAGCATGGAAGTAGCACAAATTGCCCGCTCCATCGCTCGGTATCTGAAATTAAATGAAGATCTGGTGGAAGCTATATCGCTTGCTCACGATCTTGGTCACACGCCATTCGGTCATGCCGGGC
>JAIOPT010000041.1 GCA_021413765.1 Betaproteobacteria bacterium | reverse complement strand
TGGCGGATGCGGGCCGATAACACTATCCAGTATTAGTGAGCGCCAAAAAATTTCACAGTCTTACCTTGAGCAGCTGTTCGGCAAGTTGCGTAAGCGCAATATCGTGGTTGCAGTGCGCGGCCCGGGCGGTGGTTATTATCTGGCTCGTCCAAGCGCACAAATTTCTGTCGCCGACATCGTCGTGGCGGTAGATGAGTCAGTGGATGCTACCCGGTGTGGTGGAAAGGCTAATTGCCAAGACGAAAAGCAATGCATTACACATGATTTATGGATGGGGCTGAACGAAGCTTTATATGGCTACATGGCGGGAGTAAGCTTGCAGCAATTAGTGGACAATGCGGCCAAGCCCAAGTCAGAAGTTAAGACGGTAAGTGTCAGTAAAAATATTGCTAAGCAGGTACTTGTTCCGGTGTGATCAAGGCCTAAATTTTATTAGGTGCATTCTTCGATCGTTTAGTTTCGTGGTCGATTTAAATGACGATTGAGCACAGAAAACTATAATGGAAATTGGCTTTGATATTTTCCGTGGCTTTTCTCGATGCTCTCTTTGGCTACTGTTAGGAGTTTAAATAATGGCGATTACATTAACTGAAAGTGCAGCAAAACAGATTCAGACTCAACTCGCAAAGCGTGGGAAAGGCCTTGCTCTTCGCATCGGCGTCAAAAAAGTGGGCTGCTCCGGCTATGCATACACCTATGATTATGCCGATGAAGTGCTTGCAGGAGATCATATGCTCGAAGCACATAACGCCAAGGTTGTGTTTGATGACTCGACTTTGTCATATATTAACGGCTCGCGTTTGGATTTCGTAACCGAAGGACTTAAGCAGATGTTTAAGTTTGACAATCCCAATGTCGGCAGCATGTGCGGCTGTGGTGAGAGCTTCAATCTGACAGGCGAGGCGGCAAAGTCCATGGCTCAAAATGGTTAGTCAAGGTGTACCGTTTAATTGCCTCACGTAACCCATGGACAAGCTTTTTTCTTCGATATTGATGATTTCTCGGAGGTAACACAATGAGTGCAACGCTACAAAACCTCGTCAACCAGCCATATAAGCATGGTTTTGTCACTAGCATCGAGTCTGATGTCGCGCCGAAGGGATTGAATGAAGATACCATCCGGATGATTTCGGCCAAGAAAAAAGAACCAGAATGGCTGCTTGAATTCAGACTCAAATCCTACGAGGCTTGGCTCAAGATGGAAGAGCCTGCGTGGCCAAATGTTCATTATCCGAAGATCGATTTTCAGGCGATCAGCTATTATGCTGCGCCCAAGCAAAAGCCGAAATTGAAAAGCATGGACGAGGTCGATCCTGAATTGTTACGTACGTTCGAGAAGCTTGGCGTGCCGCTACATGAGCGCATGGCGCTTGCTGGCGTTGCGGTTGATGTCATTTTTGACAGTGTATCAGTGGCGACTACTTACAAGGATAAGCTTGCCGAGGTTGGCATCATTTTCTGTTCAATGTCGGAGGCTGTGCTTGATCATCCCGAGCTGGTGAAGAAATATCTCGGTACCGTGATACCGTCCAGTGATAATTTTTATGCCGCGCTCAACTCGGCGGTGTTTACCGACGGCTCATTCTGTTATATCCCCAAGGGCGTCAAATGTCCGATGGATTTATCGACCTATTTCCGCATCAATACTGAGGAATCAGGTCAATTCGAACGCACGATGATCATTGCTGAGGAAGGGTCTTCGGTTTCTTACCTTGAAGGCTGCACCGCGCCTGCGTTTAGCAGCAACCAGCTGCATGCGGCGGTAGTGGAGCTCGTAGCGCTCGATAACGCTGACATCAAATATTCAACAGTGCAGAATTGGTATGCGGGTGACGAAAACGGCGTCGGTGGTATTTACAACTTTGTGACCAAGCGCGGCTTGGCCAAAGGCGTTAACTCGCGCATTTCGTGGACCCAAGTTGAAACCGGCTCGGCGATCACCTGGAAATATCCTTCTTGCGTGTTGCTTGGCGATAATTCGGTCGGTGAATTCTATTCCGTTGCGGTCACCAACCATTATCAGCAAGCCGATACGGGCACCAAAATGATACACATCGGAAAAAATACGCGCAGCACCATAGTCAGCAAAGGTATCTCGGCTGGCCACTCCAACAACAGTTACCGCGGATTGGTCAAGATTGCGCCGAGCGCCACGGGTGCACGCAATTATTCGCAATGTGATTCGATGTTGGTTGGCCACCAGTCAGGCGCCCACACCTTTCCCTATATCCAAGTAGCTAACAACAATTCCCAAGTCGAGCACGAGGCATCGACCTCGAAGATCGGTGAGGATCAGTTGTTCTATTTTGCACAGCGCGGTATCAACGCAGAGGCTGCAGTTTCAATGATTATTAATGGATTCTGTAAAGACGTATTTCAGCAATTACCAATGGAGTTTGCGGTCGAAGCAACCGCATTGCTCAGTTTCAAACTAGAAGGGAGCGTTGGATGATTTACAAGGACAGCAAGATTTTGCTCGAAGTGCGCGGGCTATGCGCAAATGTGAGTGGTACCGAAATTTTAAAAGGATTGGACTTGACCGTAAAAAGTGGCGAAATACACGCCATCATGGGGCCAAATGGCTCTGGCAAGAGCACGTTCTCCAAGATACTCGCGGGCCATTCAGCTTATGAAGTCACGGGCGGTACAGTAATGTTCGAAGGTCAGAACTTGCTCGATCTTGCTCCCGAAGAGCGCGCACGTGCAGGTGTATTCCTCGCATTTCAGTATCCGATTGAGATACCCGGCGTCGGCAATAGCCAGTTCCTGCGCCTTACTTATAATACTGTCCAGACGCATTGTGGCAAAGAAGAGCTCGATCCCCTCGAGTTTGATGACTATGTGCGCGAGAAGATGAAGTTGCTCGAAATGAGCCCTGATTTCCTTGAGCGTAGTGTTAACGAAGGCTTCTCTGGTGGCGAAAAAAAGCGCAACGAAATATTGCAAATGGCGATGCTGGACCCACGACTGGCGATTCTGGATGAGACCGATTCCGGCCTCGACATTGACGCGCTCAGGATCGTCGCCAACGGCGTCAACCAGCTCGCCAACAAAGATAATGCGATCGTGCTGGTAACGCACTATCAGCGTTTGCTGAACTATATCGTGCCTGATTACGTACATGTGATGGAAGCAGGTCGCATCATCAAGACGGGTGGCAAGGAACTTGCACTTGAACTTGAATCACGTGGCTATGACTGGGTCGGAGTCGAGAACAAGGCTGCAGCGAGGGCGACGGCATGAGTGCACCCGGCACTATTAATGCGGGTTACCTGGAAAACCTGCTGGCAGGACAGCCACACTTGCCCGCAAGTCCGTTGGCATGGCTCAATGCACTACGCGCGGAGGCGGTCGACCGCGTCGGTGTTCTGACGGTACCCACCCTGCGCGACGAGGAATGGCGTTTTACCGATATTTCGCAGCTCACCAAGATATCGTTCCATCCGGTGCGCGCAACCGTCAGCCTCCAGGCCGCAGACATAGAGCGCTTTTATATCGAAGAAGCGACTACCCGACTGGTGTTCGTCGATGGTGTCTATACCCCTCAGCTGTCTAGTGGTATCACGGACAATGGTGTAGCGGTGGTCAATCTGGAAGCTGGATTTGCTGCGCACGCAACAGCCATCGAACCATACCTGGGTCGTCTCACAGAATTCCGCGACAATGTATTTGCCGCCCTTAATACTGCATTTCTGCACGACGCGGCTTTGATCGTCGTGCCACGCGATATTTCAGTTGCGGTGCCGGTACATTTGTTATTCATTGCGACGCAAAAGGATGTCGTAAGCTACCCGCGTTGCCTGTTGCTGGCCGAGTCCGGTAGCGCAGTGACAGTGATCGAGGATTACGTTTCATTGCAAGAAGATGCCTATTTCACCAATGCAGTGACCGAAATCGCGTTGGTCGATAATGCGCGAGTCAACCATATCCGGGTGCAGCGTGAAGGCGCGAAGGCATTTCATATTGCAAACTGCGCGGTAACACTCGCACGTGCTAGTAATTATCAGTCGGTGAGTGTCGCGTTTGGCGCTCGCATTTCGCGTTATAACCTGAATGTACAGTTAGCCGAGGAGGCCGAATGTGCGGTTGACGGGTTGGCGCTAATCTCAGGGCGTCAGTTGGCCGATACACATACCTGCATTGACCACGCGAAGCCGCACGCCGTAAGTCATCAGATGCACAAATGTATCGTCGGCGGCAGCGCGCATGCGGTATTCAACGGCAAAATCAAGGTGCGTCAAGGTGCACAACGAACCGACTCCAGACAGTCCAGCCGCAACCTGCTATTGACCGGCAAAGCCCACGTCGATACCAAGCCGCAACTTGAAATTTTTGCCGACGACGTGAAGTGTACACATGGCGCGACCATCGGCCAGCTCGACAACGAGGAAGTGTTTTATTTGCAGAGTCGCGGGTTGTCCGAAACAGTAGCGCGTAACATGCTTACTTATGCATTCGGGGCCGAAATCATCGAACGCATACCCATTTCATCACTCAAATGCCAGCTTGAACAAACCGTACTCGAACAGACCACAGTCCAACCATGAGCGCAAGTCAAACTACAACAAAATTTCAATCGACGTCCGCATTCGATGTTGAGCGTATTCGCGCTGATTTTCCAATCCTGAAACTGACGGTCAACGATAAACCGTTGGTATATCTCGACAATGCTGCCTCGAGTCAGATGCCTCAGCAGGTGATCGATCGCCTGGTGCGCTACCAGACGACGCAGCATGCCAATATCAATCGTGCGGTGCATTACTTGTCAGAGATTGCAACCTCCGAATTCGAGGAAGCGCGCCGCAAGTTACAGCGCTTTATTAATGCAAATGATGAGCGTGAAGTGATCTACACCAGTGGTACCACCGATTCGATCAATCTGGTGATGCATGGCTATGGCCGTAAGTTCATCGGAGCCGGCGACGAAATCATCCTGACCACGCTTGAGCATCATTCAAACATTGTGCCGTGGCAGATGCTGGCAGAAGAAAAGGGTGCAAAGATTCGCGTGGTGCCGATTAACGACGCGGGTGAACTGCTCATAGATGAATACGAGAAACTTTTTAACGAGCGCACCAAATTTGTCGGTGTGACGCACGTTTCGAACGCGCTTGGCTCGATCAACCCGATAAAGGAAATGATTGCGTTTGCACATGCGCGCGGAGTGCCGGTGCTGGTTGATGGTGCGCAGGCAGCCCCACATACTAAGGTTGATGTGCAGGATCTTGACTGCGATTTCTACGCATTCTCGGGTCACAAGCTGTGCGGGCCGACCGGCATCGGCATTCTTTACGGCCGTGCTGCGCTGCTAGAAAACATGCAGCCATTCAAGGGTGGTGGCGACATGATTTTGTCGGTGACGTTTGAAAAAACCACCTACAACACAATTCCGCATAAATTCGAGGCGGGCACTCCGCCTATTGCAGCGGCAATTGGACTTGGCGCTGCAGTCGACTATTTGTCGGAGATAGGCATGGATGCAATAGCCGCGCACGAACACGCCCTGCTTAAATATGCAACTGAGCAAATAAACACTATGCCAGGCGTGCGGGTTATTGGCACCGCAGAGCACAAGGCTGCAGTATTGTCTTTTGCAGTCGACGGTGTGCATCCACATGATATCGGCACACTGCTCAATCAAGAAGGCGTCGCTGTGCGTACTGGACATCATTGCGCGCAGCCAGTTATGCAACGTTTGCATGTGCCGGCCACTTCGCGCGCATCGTTTGCGTTTTACAACAGCATGGATGAAGTTGATGCACTGATCGCCGGCATCCGCACCGTACAGAAAATATTTACATAATGACTAACTATAAATCTCTCTATCAAGAGGTGATCCTCGACCACAATAAGAAACCGCGTAATTACGGCACGATTGAATCCCCGAGCCATCATGCGGTGGGACACAATCCGCTGTGTGGTGATCACATAAGCGTGGATGTCGTTCTCGGTGATGAGCGTATCAACAACATTGCATTTCAGGGTGAATCTTGCGCGATCTGCAAGGCTTCTGCATCGATGATGACGACTGCTATCAAGGGCAAGACGCGTGCGGAAGCGGAAACGCTGATCCAGGAGTTTCTCGCTATGGCGACTGGCAAGCTTTCCCATGACGCCTGTCCCAACATTGGCAGGCTTGCGGTATTTGCTGGCGTGAGCGATTTGCCAACACGTGTCAAATGCGCAATCCTGCCATGGCATACCCTGAGTGGCGCGTTTAACGCAGTAGCAACCACCTCGACTGAGGCTGAACAAGATCCAATGCATGCCCCGATCGGTGATGCCTGAAAATAGTTAACGCACAAATTACGACTAACACGGTAATATAATTTTTTGTCGGCAGCTTCAGCATGTTCAAGCTTTTCAAGCTAGGCGGTATCCAAAAACTGCTGCAAAAAGCACAGACATTAGAGGAGAGGCTTGGACAAGCGGTTATTTATAGCAACCTATTGCTTATGGGATTGTCAAAGGCGTTAAAAATGAGGCCTTTATTTTTAAGGAATAGATATGCCAAAAATTGCTGAAATAGAAGACACGCCCAATCCAAACGCAGTGAAGTTTATGCTCAAGGAGCCATTAACATGGGGTATATCACACTCATACGATAATGCCGAGGAGGCCAAATCTGATACCCTCGCTTCTGCGCTGTTCGATATCGAGCATGTGACCAATGTGTTTTATGTTGATAGCTGCCTAACGGTCACGCAGGACGGAGAAGCCCATTGGCCCCAGTTGGCGCGCTTAATCGCTGTGCCACTCCGCGAGGCACCCGCAGCGGATGCCTCTTCGGAAGCGTTGGTTGCGGCGGCGGCTGTTGCAATCGCCGGTCTGAGTCCAGAGGATCAGGTGCGCTTCGATAAGATCAACGCGATGCTTGACGAAAAGATACGTCCCTATCTGCGAAGCGACGGCGGCGACCTGCATGTAATCGGTTTCTCCGGCAATTTTCTCAGCGTGCATCTTCAAGGCGCGTGCGGTTCATGTCCAAGTTCGACATCGGCCACGCTCATCAGCATCACGAGTTTACTTCGGACAATTGAACCGGACATAGAAGTTCTGTCTGTTTAGATTGTAATGGCTGTTCTCTTTCGCGAATAAATGGTCGCCACTATTATGCAAACTTTAACTGCACCGGATTTAGCCGCATGGCTTTCGGATACAACGCGAGATAAACCAGTATTGCTCGACGTGCGTGAGCCATGGGAATTTCAAACCTGTCATATTGACGGAGCGTTGATGATGCCGATGAATACCATTCCTGACAGGCTGCCGGAGTTAAATTCGGAGCAAGCTATCGTTTGTATTTGTCATCACGGTATGCGCAGTATGCAGATTGCGGTTTTTTTGGAACAGAATGGTTTTTCGCAAGTTATCAACTTGACCGGTGGCGTCCATGCTTGGGCTCAGCAAGTCGATAGCTCAATGCCAACTTATTAATAAAATATTGGCGACTTTTGGAGAACGCGAGATTAGCGCATTGGAACAATTAAAATGGAATTGGAATGAGTGACTGGGTGACGGTTGCGCGAGTCGGTGAACTCGCGCCAGGCGAGCGGCGAGTCGTTGATGTGGATGGTGCGCAGGCCGTGGTATTCAACCTCGAAGGCCAATATTATGCCATTGAGGACGTCTGCACGCATGATTCTGGTCAGCTCACTGGCGGCACGGTCGAAGGCGACCAAATAATTTGTCCGCGCCACGGCGCACGTTTCTGCATACGTACTGGCGAGGCATTGACTGCACCTGCTTACGAACCGACCGCCACTTTCCCCGTGCGCATCGAAAACGACGAGATTCAAGTACGCGACAACCGCTGGGATTGATTCAAGCCGTGTAGCTACCAACATTGACAGGAAAAGCACAGATGTCAGAACAACAGTTTACCGAGCAGGACTGGCGCCGGCTTCTGGCGAGTTTGGGGGAGGATCCCGATAGAGCCGGCCTGGTTGAAACACCGTCCCGCTTGGTCACTGCCTGGAAGCACTGGACTTCCGGATATACCCAAGACCCGGCAGAGCTTCTAAAGGTATTTGAAGATGGGGCAGAGGATTACAACGAGCTCATCGTGATACGAGGCATCCCTGTCTATAGTCATTGCGAGCATCATCTGGCGCCTTTCTTTGGCAAAGCCACGATCGGCTATGTTCCTAATGGAAAAATAGTCGGTTTATCCAAGCTGACGCGTTTGGTCAATTGTTTTTCCCGGCGGTTACAGGTACAAGAACGGCTCACCATTCAAATTGCCAACGCCTTGATGACGCATCTGGAACCGAAAGCAGTGGGCGTGGTTATTCGCTGTCGGCACATGTGCATGGAAAGTCGCGGCATTGGCACTGAGGGAGAAGAAACCGTCACGTCAGCTATGCTCGGCGAACTTCAACCCAATCTGGCATTGCGCACGGAATTTCTTGCTTTAACGCGTGAGGCATAATTTGAATTCAAAATTAAAATGAGTTTGCATCTCCCAATTTACTTGGACTATTCAGCCACCACGCCAGTTGATCCGCGCGTTGCTGAAGCAATGATCCCCTATTTAACAGAGAAGTTCGGCAACCCGGCGAGCCCCCATGTCTATGGTCAGGCGGCGGAAGAGGCGGTGGAACGGGCGCGTGAACAGGTGGCGGCACTGGTGAACGCTGATCCTAAAGAAATCGTCTGGACTTCGGGAGCGACCGAGTCCAACAATCTGGCGCTGAAGGGTGCGGCACAGTTCTACCAGAATAATAAGGGCAAGCACATTGTTACGATGAAAATCGAGCATAAGGCGGTACTCGATACCGTGTGCGAACTGGAGCGGCAAGGGTTTTCCGCAACTTACCTCGATTCCAAACCGAATGGCTTGCTCGATCTGGATAAATTAAAGGCGGCATTGCGCCCTGATACCATTATCGTTTCGGTAATGTATGTCAATAACGAAATTGGTGTGATTCAGGACATTGCAGCGATCGGTGAAATATGCCGTGAGCGCGGCATCCTGTTCCATGTTGATGCAGCGCAGGCCACCGGCAAGATAGTGATAGATCTGTCGCGCTTGAAAGTTGATTTGATGTCATTTTCCGCACATAAAACTTATGGTCCAAAAGGTATAGGTGCGTTGTATGTACGGCGCAAGCCACGAGTGCGTCTGGAAGCACAGATGCATGGTGGCGGGCATGAACGTGGCATGCGTTCAGGCACCCTGGCAACGCACCAGATCGTTGGCATGGGTGAAGCGTTTCGCATAGCGCAAGCGGAAATGACAACAGAAAACGAACGCATCCGCACGCTACGTGACAGCCTGTGGCACGGCCTGTCCAGCATAGGAGATGTGTACCTGAACGGCGACATTAAGCAGCGCGTATCGCATACCCTGAATGTCAGTTTCAGTTATGTGGATGGTGATGCACTGACCAAGGCGATCACCGATATTGCAGTATCCAGCGGGTCTGCCTGCACTTCGGCAAGCTTGGAGCCATCTTATGTGCTACGTGGTTTGGGACGCAGCGATGCATTGGCACGCAGCTCGATCCGGTTCACAGTGGGACGCTTCACCACCGAGGAGGAAGTCAACTTCACGATAGAGCTGTTGAAAAATAAAATCAGCAAGTTGCGTGATGAAAATTAAAAATCTGTGGCGTACTCTTTCAAACCGCTGGCTATATTTGGCCGGGACGCTGGTCATCGCCGGTGCGTTCGGCACAGCGCTCTATCTGCAATACGTTCTGCATCAGGAGCCCTGCCCTTTATGCATGATCCAGCGCTTCATCTTCATTGCCATGTTAGTCCTGTTTGCTATTGCCACTCTGCATAACCCCAAACGCAGCGGTACGAAAGTGTACGGAGCATTGATAGCACTGCTGGCATTGAGTGGTGTGAGTACTGCAGGTCGCCATATCTGGCTTCAGCATTTGCCTAAAGACCAAGTGCCTGCCTGCGGCCCAGGCCTGGAGTACATGCTGGGAAACTTCCCTATGGCAGAAGTGTGGCAGGAGCTTATGCACGGTTCCGGCGAATGTGCCGCCAAAGGCTGGACTTTCCTTGGCTTGGGGATCCCGGAATGGTCTCTATTTTTGTATGTGCTCTTGGGTGTGTGGGCGGTGATGATCACACTTAGAAAGCCTATCTAACGCCTCCTGCCAATAATGCGGATGCCAAGTATCTGCTAGTGTTTTTTTTAACTTTTAACTTTTTATCAAGACAAACCAAAGGAACCAAAAAATGTCAAAACAATGGACAACGCCCCCTGAAATTCTTATTGACCCTAGTAAAAAATACACAGCTACCGTGGTAACCGATCGCGGGAATATGGTGATCGAACTTTACCCAGAACATGCCCCTAAGACTGTGAATAACTTTGTTTTCCTGGCGCGTGAGGGTTTCTACGATGGCCTCATCTTCCACCGCGTGATCAGGGATTTTATGATTCAGGGCGGCGATCCCACTGGTAGCGGGCGAGGCGGGCCAGGCTACAAATTTGAAGATGAAACTAGTGGCAATCCGCTCAAACATGGCACCGGATATCTCTCCATGGCCAACTCCGGCCCCAACAGCAATGGCAGCCAATTCTTTATTACCCACAGTCCCCAGAACCACTTGGATGGCAAGCACACGGTTTTTGGCAAAGTGATCGAAGGCATGGATGTCGTTAATGCCATTAATCAAGGCGACGTAATGTCCAAGGTGGAGATTAGCGAAGAGTAAAGTGTGAGAGGAACGGCTGGGGATTGAAAACTTGATTACTTGTTGTCGAATTCCAGTTTCAAATCTTCACGATTAACGGGCATGGGGATTCGGGCATTTTTAGTGTCTAACTCCTCATTGCGCCCGTCCACCCTTCGCGCTGGAGCATCTGCCCCCTGGATGCCGAGCATCTGATTTATCACTACCCCAAACCTCGCTTGGATAGCCCGCGTGATCTGGTGCTCACCCCGCTGGAACTGATCAGCAAAATCGCCGCGCTCACTTCGCCACCGCCTACCATCAGACAGGTTGAAGGGAACCGTCTCGCCGCCGACTCCATTTCTACCGCAAAATAACGTCAGCCCAGAAAACCGAGATTCGAGTTGCCGAAACTTGCGAGATTGGGAAAGACCTGCGCCATGTCCGCATCCGCCACGCCGAACCAGCGCGCGAGTGTCGCGCCGTATTGGTCCACTGCCGTGGTCGGGATCCAGCGGCCTTCCTTCTCGGCGTCGTCCGGGCCGGCGAGCACCAGAGTGGGGTAGCGCCCGTAGAGATCGCCGCCTTTCACCGCGCCGCCCATGACGAAGTGATGGTTGCCCCACGCGTGGTCGGATCCTCCGCCCGAGGCCGGCTGGAAGGTGCGGCCGAAGTCGGAAAGCGAGAAGGTCGTTACTTGGTCGGACACGCCGAGCTGGACGGTAGCGTCATGCAACGACTTCAGAGCCGGCGAGAGTTGGCCGAACAGAGTGGAGAGAGTGTTCAACTCGTTCGAATGCGTATCGAAGCTGCCGAGCGAGACGAAGAATACCTGGCGCTTGAGCCCGATCTGCGCGCGTGCCTCGATCAGCTTGGCTACTTGCTGCAGCTGCTGGGCGATTGAGGAGTTCTGTCCGGCGAAGAAGCCGCTCACGGCCGAGGTGGTCGAGGCGAGGATGGGCGTCACGATGCCCGAGAGCGAAATCGCCTGCGCGGAGATCGCCGACGCACCCTTGATGAAGGTGTTGCCCGTGTCGAGCGCGAGCAACTGCTGCAGCGCGGCCAGACGTGCGCTCGATTGCGCGCCGGAGTTGAAGCCCTTCAGGCCGATGCCGCCGCTCACAGGCAGCGCCAGCGGATTGGCCGCCTCGCCAGTGATGAACAGGTTGGTGCCGGCGATCGAGGTCACCACCGGGAAGGTGGTCGCGCCATTGAGCGCCGCCACCTTATCTGCGATGCGCCCGCCCCAGCCGGTGCGCGAAAGGCCGTCGGAGATCGAGGACTGCCATTGGCGCTGCTGGTCCGAATGCGAATACAGGCTGTCGGGGCGCTCGGCCTGATAGTTGGCCTTGCTGGTCGGCGCATTGAGCGTGCCGACGTTGGCGAGGAAGGCGAGCTTCTTCTGGTTGAACAGTCCCTGCAACTCGCCGAGGTTGGGATGTAGCCCGAACGGCGTCGAGGTGCTGGCGGGCTGGATGGGCAGCAGCGCCGATTGCGCGAGCTGGATGCCGGAGCCAGGGGTCCGCACGGCAGCGTATTGCGCGTAGCCGGCGCTGTCATAGGGAATGAGTACGCTATTGCCGTCCACGCCGCCGAAGAGGAAGACGCAGACCAATGCCTTGTAGTCCGAAGGTGCCGTTTGCGCGGCGGCGTTGCCGGCAAGCGCGGACAGCCCGGCCATGCCGCCTAGGCGGTATGCGAGGCCGCTTGCGGAAAGCGCGGAGGCGTGGCGAAGGAAGTTGCGACGGTTAGGGTTCATGATTAGCGCTCCACGGAATATTGCGACGACGACAGGACGAGGTAGGCCGCGGTTCTTGCACGGCCCCGCGCGTCGGTTGCCGGTACTGCGTTCACGGCGGCGATGATCGCGGCCTTTGCCGGAGTCGACATTGCGCCGGCGAGCATGAGACTGTTCAACTTCTCCACCAGCGCCGCGGGGTCGCTTGCCAAGGCCTGGAGGGAGGCGAGGTTTACCGCCGTGCCGGTGGCGCCGTAGACATTGTTGTCGGGGGCGATGCCGTTGGAGAACACCAGCGTATTGGCAACGTTCGCACGGTTGAGCGAGGTGGTGGTGGTCTGGATGCCAAACTCGGGGCCGAGCGTCTCTGTTCCCGGAACGTAATAGTCCGGCGGAAAGTAATTGAATACCGACGGGGCGTAGAAAATGGACTGTCCGAGCTGCGACGAGGCGTTGCGGAAGAATACCCCGTCGCTCGTTCCGCCGAGTGCGCGCGTGGCCTGCATCATCCACAGCACGGGCTCGGCAAGCTTGCCCCAGCCCAGGTCGATCTTGTTCGCCCCCCGCGCCTCCGGATCCATGAGCACGGCACGCACCACGGCGCGCATGTCGCCGCGCACGCCGGCGCCGTTGTCGTTGAATGCCGCTGCAACGCGGGACACATAGCCGGGCGTTGGATTGCTGGTGACCAGCTTCTGGATCAGTTGCTTGCCAAGGAAGGGACCGACGTTGGGATGCATCAGCACGTTGCGAAGCGCCGCAGCGAGATCCTGTTGCATCGATAGCCCTGCCACGTTCGTGGCGTTATTCAGAAGTTCCTTGGAGCCGGTGTCGTGGTTTGCCGCCACCGCCTCCATCTGTCCGAGGTAATTGCGCGGGTTGATGTTGTGTGGTGTGTTTCCGGCGATGGTGGGGTAGGTCCAGCCGGTGAATACGTGGGCGAAGCCCTCGATCTCCTCCTGGTCGTAGGTGGGAACGGGGTTGCCGATCGCGTCGTACTGCAGCGTGCCATCCTGGTTCAACTTGTACACGCCCACCGAGAAGAGCTGCAGCAGCTCGCGCGCATAGTTCTCGTTCGGCTCCGCGCCCGTGGCGGGATTCGCCTTCACGTTGTTCACCATATCCAGGTAGTCGCCCATCATCGGCGACAGCGTCACCGCGGTGATGAGGTCCTCGTAGTTGGCGAAGGCCTTGTCGCGGAAGATCTGCTGATAGTGCCGCATCGCGTAGTTGCGGCTATTGTCGACGCCCGAGGTGACGAAGATCTGCGAGTAGGCGAAGGCAACGCGCTGGCGCAGCTGGTCCGGCGCAGACACGGCATCGGCGAAGAAGCGGCTCTGCAGCTGGAAAAGCGTGTAGTTGTCGCGCGAGCAGTAGCTGTCGGCGCGCACCGGGAGCGTGCGGTTGTCAACGCAGGAATCCGGCCGGGTTGACGGGACCCAGGGATAGGCCGGGTATTGAGTGGCAGGCAAGTCGAACTGCTCGTCCAGCCATGCGGCGTTGCCGATGGCCTTCACGTGCTGCACCAGTTGGTCGTTCGGCCCGAAAGTGGATTGCCGCAGCATGCGCACCGCGTCGGCCTCGATTTCTGCG
>JAIOPT010000158.1 GCA_021413765.1 Betaproteobacteria bacterium | reverse complement strand
AATTCCAGAGCAACACGCGGCGGTCACGCCCAGTACTCTCTGTTATTTCACTAGCGTTGCAGCTGGTACAGCATGGGATGGCTGCATTCCCGCCGCGCGAGTTTCGCGAAGCTCTTGAGTCCTTGCGGTATGATCATCCTGTGCTGCAACTTTGAGGGGAGACCCCAGGGTCAGACTCGATTTAAACAAAGCGGTCTGTCATCGGCACGCGACGCCCAGCGCAATTTAATCGATCAATTCAATCGTCAAGTTATCCGCCCACAGCGTTCCACCATCTTCCAGCATCACGCCAGCTATCAGAGAATAGGCAGAAGGCGGGATTTTGAGTTCGATGGTGTAACGCTTCCAGTCTTGCGTGCCTTTCACGCGGTCATTTTGCATGAAATTCCAGGCCAGGATTTGACCACTTCCGTCATCTGCACGAAGGACGAGTGCGCCGCCAGCTCCGCTGATGTCCACGCCTCTAATCGAACCAGAAAGCCGTGCAGTCTTGTTGTGCCATGAAGGATGGACGCTGATCGATTGTTGGAGCAAGCCATAAGGTTCAGAGCCATGGCGCCTGATTCGCGCACTACTCGGGCTGGAAAGTGCATTTTCTGGATCGGCCACAAAGGTATAGGAGTTGCCTGAACCGTGCTCAATCGCTGTCCAGGCATTTAGCTTGCCTTGCTGGTCAGGGTTGAACGATGGGTTTTTTAAGCTGATTACTGCATCGGGAGCTGCGCGTCTTGCTTGGCGGCGTGCGATTAGAGATTGCCGATCAGCAGGTGCGGCAACTTGCGGTACGGCAGATGTGGCTGGTGCTGGTGGAGTATCTGCGCCAAGGGCATGGTTTGTATAGCCTGCGAGCATGAGTACAGCCCACAAATGGGATATTGAGTTATTCATAAATTTACAAAAATAAAGTAGTGCGCAATTATAAATTGCGGGCAGTGCTGTGTGGCTCAATATTTTGAGATAAGTGTAGTTTGCTAAAGGAGATTCGACTTAATGGCTAGAGTTAAGCCGTGGTCGTAATTTCGATGGGCAAACTGTCAAGTTAACCTCCAACCTGCTGACGCTTATACTCCTTGCGTTTCATATCGAGGTATTCGCTCTGCTCTAGCTCATGTAACTGGAGTGGATAGCGTTCGGTGGATGTAAACCAGTCTCGCAGGCGCTTTTCCAGTTGTTGCTGGGGGGGCGTGGATAAGGCGCCCAGATAAGCGCTTATTGCCAAATAATAGCGCATGGTGTTGCGTTCCAGTGCTCCACGTATCCCGCTGACATAAAGGGGCTTGCCGTCAGGCAGCTTTTTAATTACGGTAAATCCTACCTTGTCGCTTCCCAACGTTTTCAGGTAGGCCTGCATTGCAAGCTTTGCTGTAAAGCCATAGGCATACGAATATGATAGATGGATAAATGTTCCTCCGTCTTTTAGGGGGATTGCTTCCAACATGAAGCGATAGTTTTTAGTACCGAATGGACCTTTATCTGCGTCCAGAAATATCTGGAGGTAATCCGATGAGTTGGAGCCAACTCGATATTCAAATTCCATTCGGGGGGCGATATTCAGCGATTGCTCGTTTTTAGTGCCGATATGTACCGTGAGGTTGCTGCCTGGTTTGTCAGCCGATTCGCGACAATATTTGACATTGAGATGCAGGATCAGGATGTCGCACCAATGGGTTGCGCCCTGGAGCGCAGTACTTACCGTTGCAAATGGATAATCCACGAGCGCATAGATGTCGCCCTTTAAGTCAGTTGAGGTCTGACTGGAATCCAGATTAAGCGGTAATTGGAACTGGTTGTGGCTGAGTGCATCCCGCAATGTCAAGTACTTCGTGCGGAGGGCCGCTGCTGAATTCGTGTCAGGAATATCGGCATGGACAATCCCTGCACCTGTACTTATAAGGCACGCTAGAAAAAGATAAATCGCCCGCCACAGCATTGTTCTGAAGCGATCTCTCATACTTCGTATTCCCTGGATAACGTTTAAGAAATCTGTCTTAGCAGTTCTTCGCGAAGCGCTGTAATTGTCTGCGGATGAATTAGCGCTGCGCTGGCTATGTGGAAGGTGTCCTCGGCACGCGCCCCCAGAGTGTTGATCTTGGCGCTACGTATTGCTATGCCATGCTGCGCCAGCACTTGTGCGATCCGCGCCAACAGGCCGGGGCGGTCGCCGGCGATGATGGAAAGTAGATAGTTTCCTTTATCATCGGACGTAATGTTGACCTCGGATGCGATGGGAAAATGTTTGAGTTGGCGGGATATTCTGGCGGATTTTGGTGCGGAGGGTTCATTGGCGTTGGCTATCTCGCGTGATAGTTCATACTCTATGTAGTTCATTACATCGCGATATGCTGGCTTGCTGTTGCCTGCATCCAATGCCAGAAAGCTGTCCAGCGCATAGCCGTGCTGGGTGGTGTGGATCTTTGCTTCCATAATGTTGTAGTTTAGTCGCTCGAAAAAGCTGCAAATACGCGCAAAAATATAAGGCTGGTCGGGACTATATACCATCAACTGAATGCCTTCTCCGATGGGGCTTAAACGTGTCTTGACGATGGCTGTGTCGCTATTGACTCGATGCGCCAGCAGGCGAGTGTGCCAGGCGATTTCTTGTGGTTCGTGGCGCAGGAAATACTCTGCGTCTAGTTGCGCCCACAGTGTTTCATGTACCTCAGGAGCAATCGCATGCAAGCTAAGTATTTCCAGTGTGCGTGCGCGGATTTCGCCGACCTGATCGGCAATCTTGCCGTCGACCATATAGCGGCGCGTTGCCCAGAATAGATCTTCGAGCAACTTGCCCTTCCAGGCATTCCACACTTTTGGGCTGGTGCCACGAATATCGGCAACGGTGAGCAGGTACAACGCTATTAAGTAACGATCATTTTTTATTGTTGCAGCGAAGGCCGCAATCACGTCTTGATCGGACAAGTCTTGTTTTTGTGCGGTGGTGGACATGGTTAGATGACGCTCTACCAGCCATACCACTAAGTCGGCATCTTCTTGCGTTAACCCGTGTTGTTTGCAGAAGCGAGCAGCGTCTGCACGCCCCAGCATCGAATGATCGCCGCCGCGTCCCTTGGCGATGTCGTGGAACAGCCCGGCGATATACAGCACCTCGGCGCGCGCGAAATCCTTGATCAGCTTGTTACACAATGGGGATTCATGCGCATGTTCTGCCAAGGTAAAACGGCGCAGATTGCGCACTACCATCAGGATGTGTTCGTCTACAGTATAAACATGAAACAGGTCATGCTGCATTTGCCCGACGATGCGACCAAACGCAGGTAGGTAGCGACCCAGAATGCCATTTTGATTCATGCGTCGCAGCGCATGGGTAAGGCCATGTGGTTGGCGCATGATAGCCATGAACAATGCACGGTTCTGTGCATTGCGTCGAAATGCAGCATCTATCTTATGGCGTGCCCGCCACAGAGCACGCAAAGTGGAGGCAGAAAATTCGCTCAGATGTGGATGTTGTTCCAGTAACAGGAAGCTTTCCATAATGGCAGATGGTTCGCGTTCGAACAGGTCTTCATCACGCGCTTCGAGCAAATCATCGCGCGTTATGAAGCGCGCATTTAGCGGATGGTTTGTGCTGGCTTCGGGGAACAGGTGTGTGCGCAAGTTTTGCAGTAGCACTGCATTGAGTTGTAGTACAGCTTGTTTAGTGCGGTAGTAGCGTTGCATCATGTGTTCGCTGGCACGGCGTGCGCCTGTTGCAGTGATGTTCATTTGTTTCGCCAGTTCGGTCTGATAATCGAATAGCAGACGATCTTCACGCCGCTTGGCCAAATAATGCAGGCGAATGCGCAGGTTTTGCAGCAGGGCTTCGTGACGCGCGATGGCGCGCGCCTCAGGCTCGGTAATCATGCCTGCCTTGGCCAGCTCGCGCCAGGTGTCACCCAAGTTGCAGGCGCGGCTAATCCACAGCACGGTCTGTAAATCGCGCAGGCCACCGGGGCTTTCTTTCAGGTGGGGTTCGAGGTTGTAGTCCGCGTCGATGAAGCGTGCGTGGCGCCGCTGCTGTTCATTCTGCTTGGCAAGGTAGAAAGCGCGATGATCAAGGTGCTGTGTCAGCGTGCTGACCATTTCCTCAAATAGTTGGGGTGCGCCGATAATTAAACGTGCTTCCAATAGATTGGTCTGCACCGTAATATCGACTGATTCCTCTACGCATTGAACAACGGTACGGATGCTGTGGCCGACTTCCAGGCCAATGTCCCACAGCAGGCCAACCAGTTCTTGCAACTGTTGCTGCAATGCTGGATTCGGTTCCTCCGGCAACAGGATTAGCAGATCAATGTCGGACTTCGGATATAGCTCGCTGCGCCCATAGCCGCCAACGCCTATGAGCGTCAGATTTGGCGGCATTGCGAGGAGTTGCCATGCCGCGCGTAAATGTTCATCCACCAGCTTGGCATGGGCGCGCAGTAGGCGAGCTGGTTGCGCGTGACGTTCATAATCCTGTTGCAGGAATAATCGCGCAGCACACAAGCTCTGGCGGATTTCGGCGGCGCTTTGCACGACTTAATTTAAGGTGGAGGAGGTGGAGATCCAGCAGATACAGTCAGTACTTCAAAGCCGGATTCGGTTACCAGAACGGTATGTTCCCACTGAGCCGACAAACTGTGATCCTTGGTCACGATGGTCCAGCCATCGCCGAGTTGGGTGATGCCAGCCTTGCCTGCGTTGATCATAGGCTCTATGGTGAAGATCATGCCCGCTTCCAGTTTCAAACCGCTTTTAGGCTTTCCATAGTGCAACACCTGTGGCTCTTCATGAAATACTCTGCCAATGCCGTGGCCGCAGAATTCTCGTACCACGCTGTAGCCCTGCGCTTCGACAAAGCTCTGGATGGCGTGGCCGATATCGCCTAAATATGCGCCGGCTTTAACCATGCGGATGCCTCGCCACATAGCCTGATAAGTGGTTTCGCACAGCCGTTTTGCCTGGATGGAAGTTTCGCCGACATGGAACATGCGGCTGGTATCGCCGTGATAGTCTTGTTTGATGGTGGTGATGTCAATGTTCAGAATGTCGCCATTCTTGAGTTTTTTTTCACCTGGCACGCCATGACATACCTGATGATTGATTGAGGTGCAGATTGATTTTGGATAGGGCGCATGTCCTGGCGGCGCGTAATTGAGCGGCGCAGGAATACATTGTTGAATATCCACCATGTAATCATGGCAGAGCCGGTCAATTTCGTTAGTAGTAACGCCAGCTTGAATAAAAGGCGTGATGTAGTCCAGCACTTCGCTAGCCAAGCGGCCTGCGATGCGCATTTTTTCTATTTCCTGAGTGGTCTTGATGCTGACTGGCATAATTGCTTAGATTTTAAGAATAAACGGTGGCAAGCATAGTGGATCGCGGCTGTCAGCACAACAGCATGATTACCAGTAGAAACAAAAAAGGCACGCCTAGGCATGCCTTTTTGCTTATAGCGAAAAAATCGTTTAATGCTTAACGGTTGCCGCTGTTGTGGTTGCGTCCAGAGTAGCTGCTTGCCGGCCGACGTTCCTGGCCAGCAGGACTCGTGTTGCCGGTGTTTCCATTACGCCGCGGTGCATTGTCGCCGAAACGATTGTGCGATTGACCCTCACGTCGAGCGCCCTCAGGATGGGCATGACGGCTGTCTGGGGCGGTGTGACGTCCGAATCCGCCGGGTTTGCCACGTGTGATGGAGGGCTGTGAACGCGGTTTGAATTTTGGCTCCAGACCGGCAACGATATGAGCGGTGATGCTCTGTCCGGTGTAGCGTTCGATCTTTTGCAGGTTTCCGGCATCGCGGTTGGAAGCAAATGATACTGCAATACCGGAAGATCCAGCGCGACCGGTGCGGCCGATACGGTGAACGTAGTCTTCGGCGGCCTTGGGCAGGTCGAAATTGATTACGTGTGAAATACCCGGAACGTCGATGCCACGAGCAGCCACATCGGTCGCCACCAAAATACGCACTTGGCCACGGCGCAGGCTAACCAAGGTGCGGTTGCGTTCGCGCTGGTTCATGTCGCCATGTAGCGCGGCGGCGGAGTGTCCTTGGGACAGCAGTTTGTCAGCCAAAGCATCAGCGTCGCGCTTGGTAGCGGTGAATACCAATGCTTGGTTCAAGTCCGTATCACGCAGCAAGTGATCCAGCAAGCGACCCTTGTGTGCCATGTCGTCCACATACATTAGGCGTTGTTCGATGTTTTCGTGGCGTGCCTGCGTAGCTGCGACGCTTATGCGCTTTGGATTTTTGAGTAGCCGTTTTGCCAGGTTGCCGATTACGCCATCCAGTGTGGCGGAGAACAGCAGCGTTTGGCGCGTGGCCGGTGTGGCTGCGGCAATACGCTCCACGTCATCAATGAAACCCATATCCAGCATGCGGTCGGCTTCGTCCAGTACCAACATTTCGAGACGCGAGAAGTCGATACGGCCGCGCTCAATGTGATCAATCAAACGGCCCGGAGTGGCTACTAAAATATCAACTGGGCTGGATAGCAATTTGTTTTGCAGCGGATAGGGCATGCCACCGAGAATGCTCACTACTTTCAGGCGCATGTGCTTGCCGTATTTAGCGGCAGCGTCTGAAACTTGTTGTGCCAGTTCGCGCGTCGGAGTCAGCACCAGCACGCGTGGCCCCTTGCTACGTACGGCGGCAGGTTCGGCGATGCGGTGTAACGCGGGCAGGATGAAAGCGGCGGTTTTGCCGGTGCCGGTCTGGGCGGATGCCATCAAATCATGACCTGCCATCACTTCGGGAATGGCTTCGGCTTGAATGGGCGAGGGCACGGTGTAGCCGGATTCTTCTACGGCACTGAGGATTAAGGGATTTAATCCCAGAGAGGCAAAGGTAATGACTTTAATAGGTGCAGCTGTGTTTTCAATAGACACGATTGTTCCTTAATGTAATGATTAAATCAAAGCGCATGCATGGCTAAAGCCACACACTAAAATTTAGTAGGGAGATCATAGACTCTACCAGCGCAAAACATCGTCGCTAACCGGTAAAAGCAAGACGCGTCAGAGACGCCAGAGGTCAGGAAACGATGAGCCATCGCTGCACGAATATCGCAGCGAGGGCGCATTATACACAACTGGGTAATAAATAGCCAGAAAATAAATCTAGATGTGCCTTGCTACCTGCAAAATAGTCTGAATAATTTTTACTACTAAGTAGTAGTTTGGAATGAATTGTAATGTTTGGGGGTATCCGTATGCTAGAATGCGCGCCCTTTATCTAGCTTAGGTAGTAAACATGCCGCGCGCACTCCGTAATATCGCCATCATTGCCCACGTTGATCATGGCAAAACCACCATGGTGGACAAGCTGTTGTCCCAGACAGCCACTTTCGCCGCGCACCAGCATATCGCTGAGCGTGTGATGGACAGCAACGATCTTGAGAAAGAGCGTGGCATCACCATTTTGGCAAAAAACTGCGCAGTGGAATATGAAGGCGTACATATCAACATCGTGGATACGCCAGGGCACGCCGACTTTGGTGGTGAAGTAGAACGCGTGCTATCGATGGTAGACGGCGTGTTGTTGCTGGTAGATGCGGTGGAAGGTCCTATGCCGCAAACCCGCTTTGTCACACGCAAGGCGCTGGCACTGGGTTTGCGTCCTATCGTCGTAATTAACAAGATTGATCGTCCTGGCGCTAGGCCAGAGTGGGTTGTGGATCATACCTTTGATTTGTTCGATAAGCTTGGTGCAACCGAAGCACAAATGGATTTTCCGATAGTCTACGCCTCGGCGTTAAATGGGTTTGCGACATTGGATTTGGCGAATCCGAGCAAGGATATGCGCCCGTTGTTCGATACCGTGTTAAAGCATGTGCCGGCCCCAGTTGGCGATATGGACGGGCCGCTGCAATTCCAGATTTCTGCGCTGGATTATTCCAGCTTTGTTGGACGCATTGGAGTTGGACGCGTTTCACGGGGGCGAATTAAGCCTGGTCAAGATGTCATGGTGCTGAATGGCGATAAACCACCGAAGAAAGCGCGGGTCAATCAGGTGCTGGGCTTCCGTGGTATAGAGCGGGTACAGATGGAAGAAGCGGGTGTTGGCGACATTATTCTAGTCAATGGTATCGAAGATATCGGTATTGGTGTCACCTTGGCCGATATTAACCAGCCAGAAGCCCTACCTATGCCTAAGGTGGATGAGCCGACTTTGACCATGACCTTCCAAGTGAACAACTCCCCATTGGCAGGACAAGAAGGCAAGTTCGTTACTAGCCGCCAGATTAAAGATCGTTTGACTAAAGAATTGTTGGTCAACGTGGCATTGCGCGTGGAAGATACGGGTGAGACAGATTCTTTCCTGGTGTCTGGACGTGGTGAATTGCACTTGACCATTTTGCTGGAAAATATGCGTCGAGAGGGCTTTGAATTAGCTGTTTCGAAACCACGCGTGGTGTTTCGTGAAATTAACGGCGAAAAATGTGAGCCATATGAAATGCTCTCTGTCGACGTTGAAGAGGCAAATCAGGGCGCGGTCATGGAAGAGCTGGGCCGTCGGCGCGGCGATTTACAGGATATGCAGTCGGATGGAAGAGGCCGCGTGCGTTTGGAATATCGTATTCCGGCACGCAGCTTGATCGGCTTCCAAGGTGATTTTATGACCATGACTCGTGGCACGGGGCTTATCTCGCACGTGTTTGACGACTACGGCCCGGTCAAGCCGGATATGCCGGGTCGTCATAATGGAGTGCTGGTTTCTCAAGACAATGGTGAGGCCGTGGCCTATGCTTTATGGAAATTGGAAGATCGTGGCCGCATGTTCGTCAGCCCCGGAGATAAATTGTATGAAGGCATGGTCATTGGCATACACAGTCGCGATAACGACCTTGTCGTTAACCCGATTAAGGGTAAGCAACTGACCAATGTGCGTTCCTCCGGCACGGATGAAGCCGTGCGCTTGACCACGCCAATTCTGCTGACGCTGGAGTCTGCTGTTGAGTTTATTGATGACGACGAGCTGGTGGAAATCACTCCACTGTCCATACGGGTGCGCAAGCGTCATCTTACAGAACAAGATCGTAAGCGTGCTTCCCGCTAGGTAATACTTGCTTTAAATGTTAAACAAAAAGGGGCGTAAGTGCCCCTTTTTTACATTGAAGAAGAATGTCGCGGGTATAGTTCAGAATGCACAGCCGTATGCGCAACTGTTGAGGGCGCCTCTATAAGGCTCTAATTCCGCCCAAACTCAGCTTCATCATTGGCTATCGGGTCAACGGCGACCAAGCGACGTAGTTTCACATCCGGACGACTAAGACGCGAAAGAATGCATCATCAAGGGCTTAGCAAAATTAATATGCGTGGGAATGGCCAGGGCGTATCTACTTTACTTGGCTAAAGGCAAAATAAAAGTGTTCGAATATGCTTTCGCTATTTGCAAGTCGAGCTTGAGTAAGGTTTGATAAATCTCTAGCACTCTGTCCTGCTGACCTTGGCGGGAATAAGCCTCTCCCAAGTTATACCATCCACTTGTTTTCTCCGGTTCGATGCGGACCGCTTCTCGATAGGCGGAAATCGCTTGCTCGTATTGCTTAAGATTTCCATAAGCGATGCCCAAATTATTCCAGGCAGAGGCATACTCCGGATCAATGCGTAGCGCCTCGCGATAGGCTTGAATTGCTTGTTCGTGTTGTTTGATGTTGTTATGGATATTGCCCAGATTATTCCAGGCATCGGCATATTCAGGCTGAATTCGTAGCGCGCTTCGATAGGCTTTAATTGCCTGCTCATATTGTTTAAGATTTTTGTGAGCAATGCCCAAGCTAAACCAGGCGTCCGCACTTACCGGTTCACTTTTGACCCACTGCTGCGAAAGTTTCAGCATTCCTTGCCAGTCTTTTTTGTGTTCCAGCGCAACTACGCGGTTAAGCCAAGCCAGCCCGCTCTTTTTCGCTGCCGGCAGAGTGCCCTGAGTCCGTTTCGGCAGCTCCCCTATCCAATCTACGGGCAAGGCGAAGTTAAGATTTTGTCCTTCTGCGTGATAAAACGTGGTGATGCCGATTAATTGCCCTTGATCATCGAATAGCCCGCCACCACTGGAGCCGAGAGAAATCGCGGCGGAGGTCTGAATGTATTCCGAGCCTTCATGCGGGCGCAAACTGGAGATAAGTCCTTCGCTCAAGGTCAGCTCCAAATCTTCCGGTGCGCCGATGGCATAAACTCGCTGGCCCACCTTGAGTTTTTTGGCGGTACCCAGAACAACGGGGGGAGCTCGTAAATCCGGCACATTTAGCTGGCACAGATCGCGACTAGGATCTGAGTATTGCATAGTGGCAGAGAATGTTTTGCCGGACTGCCGCACTTGCCGGCTTTTGCCTCTTTTCGCAACATGACAATTGGTAATGACCTGGCCAACGCCTATTACTACGCCACTGCCCTGCCCGATGAATTCATCCTTCGAATCAAAGATGTCTACTACTACGACGGAAGGCGACACTTGCTCAAAAATTTGTTCCGGTGTTTTGGCTGAGGCAAGCGTAGAAAGAAAAACAAGTGTGAAACTGGCAGCTAGCACTGGGTAAAAATATTGGAATCTCATGATTTCCTCATTTTAATTTCTAGACAATGCCATACATAGAGAATTGGAAGACACGGCGTTATTCTAAGTCCAATAAGTAATGAACGATAACACAATCGAAGCAGTCACAATCTTTGGTTAAAAGTCATATTTTTCTCGAATATGAGTATTGTCGGGTACAGCAAGAAATGCAGGGTGTCTTTAACGAGGCTCAATTTTCCATAAGTGCTGGGCAACGGATAGCCAAGCGCCTAGCCAGCCAAGGTAGGCCGATAACAACAACAGGGTGGAGCTGTCGCCTACAGAGGGTAAATGCAGAGTAAAGCTGCTGGCATATAAATGCGTCAATTCAGAGAGGCTGTTATTGAGCAGATATAAGCTGAGGGTAATGATAAGCCACGCCGCGATCCCCCCTAGCAGCCCCTGTAGTAGACCGAAGTACAGAAATGGCCGACGAATGAAGGTATTGGTGGCGCCGATCAATCTGGATACTTCAATTTCTTCGCGCTGGGTGAGGATTTGCAAACGGATGGTGTTGAAGGTAACGGCCACAAGCGCAAAGCTAAGCAGCACGGCGAGAATGAGTGCGGCCAACAGGCCGAATTTGAGCATTGCTTCAAGTTTGTGCGCCCAAGCTGAATCCAGTTGCACATGCTCGAGCTTAGGCCATTTTTGCAATTCATCGCGCAACGCTTCCAGCGCTTGCGCATCGGATTTTTTTGGATAAACAATATAAGCATCCGGCAGCGGGTTATGTGCCATTCCGCCGATTACGTCCGCCAGCCCGGTGGTCTGCTTTAGTTGTTCCAGCGCTTGGTCACGCGGCACAAATTTAACCTGGTTGACGCCAGCGTGCTGCTTCAATTGTTTGCCGATATGGGCGACTTCGTCCGTGCTGGCATCCATGCTCAAGAATATGCTGATCTGTGGTGTGCCAACGGCTTGTTCAGCCAGACTTTGTACGCTTTTAAGCATTAAATACATGCCTGCCGGCAAGCTCAGTGCAATGCCGATCACCAGAATATTTAGCAGACTGGACAGCGGTGTGAAGAGGAAACGGCGCAGCGTAAACAGCAACACATGGACATGCGTTATCAGCCAGTTTTTCATGGGCACAGTTCCCCATTTTTTAGTGCCAATACGCGTCCCTTGAACTGGCGCAAAACATTTTCGTCATGTGAGGAAATTAGCAGTGTGACGCCAACCTGATGAAACGATTTGAAGATACTCATGATGTCGCTGGCATAGTCCACATCAAGATTTCCAGTCGGTTCATCCGCCAGCAGGATGGAAGGCCGGTTGACTATGGCGCGTGCGATACACAAACGTTGCTGTTCGCCGCCGGACAGAGCGATCGGGCTGGTTTTTTCGCGCTTGAGCAAGCCTACCTTGTCTAGCGCAGCTCGCACGCGCTTGGCGCTCTCGCGATAATCGAAGCCGCAGATTTGCAATGGCAATATTACGTTGTCGAACACGCTGCGGTCGAACAGAATTTTATGATCCTGGAAAATTAAGCCAAGGTTGCGACGCAGGTAGGGCAATGCCCCACCCTTGATTGAACTGACGTTCTGCCCTTTGACTACAATGCTGCCAGAGCTGGGACGTTCAATGGCGGCGATGAGTTTGAGCAAAGTGCTCTTGCCCGCGCCGGAATGGCCGGTGAGAAATATCATTTCACCCTCGGCGATCTCAAAACTAACATTTTTCAGTGCTTCATAACCTCCGGGATAACGCTTGTATATTTGGCTGAACTGGATCATTCGTCCAGTCCCAAAAGTGCCGCGACGAATTCTTCCGCCACGAATGGGCGTAGGTCATCCAGTCCTTCTCCCACACCGATAAAGCGCACGGGGATGGGATGAGCCTTGGCGATGGCAGCAATTACGCCACCTTTGGCCGTGCCATCCAGCTTGGTCAATATCAGTCCAGTAACGGCTAGCGCATCGTCGAATGCCTTGACTTGGCTTAGCGCGTTCTGCCCGGTGTTTGCATCCAGTACCAGCAGCACTTCATGCGGTGCTCCGGGTAACGCCTTGGCGATAACGCGCTTAACCTTTTTGATTTCTTCCATCAGATGATTCTGGGTAGATAGACGTCCGGCGGTGTCTGCCAGCACTATGTCGATTTTGCGTGCCTGGGCGGCTTGTACTGCATCGAAAATCACCGCTGCGGCATCGCCGCTTTGCTGGGCGATGACGGTGACGTTGTTACGCGCACCCCATTCCATCAACTGTTCGCGAGCAGCAGCACGGAAGGTATCGCCTGCAGCCAGCAGTACTGACTTGCCTTGCCCTTGGAAATACTTCGCCAGCTTGCCAATGGAGGTCGTTTTGCCAGCGCCGTTTACCCCGGCCAACATGATGACACAGGGTTTATGTAAGTCAGTTTCCAAAGATTTAGCCAATGGCTTGAGCAATTTGATCAGATCGTGCGCTAACGCTTCCTTTAGCTCAAGTGCCTCAGTGAGTCGTTGCGCTTTGACTTGTCGACGCAACTCGGCCAGTAAAAAACGAGTAGCGTCCATTCCGACATCTGCGGTGATCAGGATGCTTTCCAATTCCTCATACAAGTCGTCGTCAATCTTGCCGCCTCGGCCAAACAAATCGGAAATTTGATCGGCCGTGCGTGCAAGCCCGCTCTTAAGTCGGCTGATCCAGCCGCTTTTTTTAGTCATGTCTTCGACAGGGTTGGACTTACTTTCAATAGGGGATTTTTTTAGGAAGCCGAACATTTTAAGAGGTTTTTGGAGGTGGCAGAAAGATAACTAAATAGCGCATAATACACATCAGTTGTGGCGGCTTTTGCCGTCATCGTTATTCTATTCTGATTGAGTTGTCTTGGGCTAAAAAAATGCATATACAAAAATTAAAATATCTGCTGACTTTTATTGTTTTATGGCCTGCGGTGCTTTTATTTTCTGTTGAGGCACAGGCGGAGGTGTTTGAGAAGACACTCAGCAATGGTCTTAAGGTAATAGTCAAGGAAGATCACCGTGCCCCCGTTATAGTTCAACAAATATGGTATCGCGCCGGTAGCATGGATGAAAATGTCGGCGTCACTGGCATCGCACATGTGCTGGAACATATGATGTTCAAAGGTACAAAAAACGTGCCGGTTGGGCAGTTTTCCAAGCGTATATCTGCTGCAGGCGGACGCGAAAATGCCTTCACCAGTAATGATTACACTGCATATTTCCAGCAGTTGCACAAATCCAAGTTACCTCTCGCCATGCAGCTAGAGTCCGATCGTATGCGCAACTTGCATCTGACGGCGGCTGAATTCAGCAAAGAAATTAAAGTCGTCATGGAAGAGCGGCGCATGCGCACGGATGATGAGCCGCATGCCCTGATGCATGAAAAATTGATGGCTGCAGCCTATCAGGAGCATCCTTACCGGACTCCGGTAATTGGCTGGATGAATGATTTGCAGACACTTTCCGTAAATGATGCCAAGACGTGGTATAAAAATTGGTACGTGCCCAATAATGCGACATTGGTCATAGCAGGGGATGTAAAGGCGAGCGAGGTATTTGCGCTGGCGCAACGTTTCTATGGCGGGATTCCAGCGCATAGTTTGCCTGCGCGCAAGCGTTTTAGCGAGCCTCCGCAGTTAGGCGTGAAGCGCATTGTAGTTAAAGCGCCGGCGCAGCTGCCACGTCTGGTAATGGCTTATCACGCCCCTACGCTACGCGACCCAGAGAAAGATTGGAAACCCTATGCCTTGCAAATTCTGGCTGGCATTCTTGATGGCAATGCTTCGGCGCGCTTGAACAAAGTATTGGTTCGAGAAAAGCAACTGGCTAGTGATGTGGGCGCTGAATATGACGCCACCTCACGTGGGCCAAGCTTGTTCATGGTAGAAGGCACCCCCAGCGAAGGCAGGAGCGTGACAGAGATAGAAGATGGTTTGCGCGAACAAATAGCAATTCTGAAGCGAGACGGCGTAAACGAAGATGAACTTAAACGCGCTAAGGCGCAGGTAACCGCCAGTGAAGTGTACAAGCTCGATTCATTGTTTTATCAGGCGATGCAGATTGGACAGATGGAAAGTATCGGGCTGTCATATAACGCCATTCCGTTGATTCTGAAAAAATTGCAGGCGGTAACCGCGCAGCAGGTACAGGAAGTGGCGCGGGAATTTCTGCAGGACGACCAGCTGACCATTGCCGTGCTCGATCCACAGCCACTTTCCGGCAATCCGAAACAAACGAATAAAGGGGCAATACATGCACACTAAATTATTTGCCGCTTTGGTGTTGTTTCTAGTCGGCATCGCACCTGTACTCGCCACTCCCCATATCCAGCATTGGCAATCGCCGAGCGGGGCGCGTGTATATTTTGTGGAAAACCATGATCTGCCAATGCTGGATTTGACAGTTACGTTTGCCGCAGGAAGCGGCTTTGATGTGGCGGAAAAATCCGGATTGGCGGGGCTGACCCATAGAATGCTGGATCTCGGTGCAGAAGGTTTGAGCGAGGACGAGATCGCGCGAAATATGGCCGATATTGGTGCGCAATTTGGAAAAAATTTCGATGCGGATCGTGCTGGTGTAAGTTTGCGTACATTGAGCAGTACTGCGGAACGCGTTCAGGCGCTGGATATTCTGGCTCGTGTGCTGCAACGTCCGCTGTTTCAAGAAAATATATTGGCGCGAGAAAAGACGCGCTTGATCGCGGGCCTGAAAGAAGACGAAACCAAGCCGGAAAGGATGACCGAAAAAGCCTTCAGCAAGGCAGTATTCGGTACCCATCCTTATGGTTTACCGTCGCCGGGTGAAGTCGCCACCGTGGAAAATATTCAGCGCACCGATATCGAGGCATTTTATCGATCACATTATTTTGCCAAAAATACCGTAGTTGCCATTATGGGCGATGTGACGCGTGCCGAAGCTGAAGCTATCGCGCAAAAGCTTACCGAGCAATTACCACAAGGCGTTGAAGCGGCGCAAATTGCGCCGGTGGTCATGCAAATTAAAGCGAATGAGCAGCGCATAGTGCATCCGGCCACGCAGAGCCATATCCTGATGGGCGCACCCGGTATGGCACGCAAAGATCCGGATTATTTCCCCCTCTATGTGGGTAATCACATTCTTGGAGGAGGGGGATTTGTGTCCCGCCTGATGCACGAAATCCGCGAGAAGCGTGGCCTTGCCTATAGCGTTTATAGTTATTTTATACCGATGAAATTGCCAGGCGCTTATCAGATCGGGCTGCAAACCAAAAAGAATCAAGCCGATGAAGCGTTGCAACTAGTGCGCGCTACGCTGCGTGAATTTATTGATAAAGGCGTGACGGAAAAGGAATTACAAGCATCCAAGCAAAACATCATTGGCGGTTTCCCGTTGCGTATAGATAGCAACAAAAAAATAGTCGATTATCTGAGTGTCATTGGATTTTATGAGTTACCTTTGACCTATCTAGATGACTTTGTCGGAAATGTTGATAAAGTCACCATTGCGCAAATTCGCTCAGCCTATAAACGCCGTGTGAATCCGGATGCGATGGTTACAGTGATAGTCGGTGCTCCAGAGACAAAAATGCCGGCTGTTAAAGAGGGAGCCGTGCAATAAATCGGGTACGCATCATCGGTGGCACTCATCGTCGTCGCTGGGTTGAGTTTCCAGACGCGGAAGGCTTACGCCCCACGCCAGATCGCGTTCGTGAGACTTTGTTCAACTGGCTGGGGCAGAATCTTTATGGCAGGCGCTGTCTGGATTTGTTCGCTGGCAGTGGGGCATTGGGATTGGAAGCAGCATCGCGCGGTGCAACCGAAGTAGTAATGGTTGAGCGCAACCGTACTGTCTTTCGCGCCTTGCAAGAGACTATCAAGAAATTAGCCTTTTCTAATGTATTGCTGCGTTGTGAAGATGGGTTAGAATTCGCGCGCCAAAAAAATGGGCTATTCGATGTAATTTTCCTTGACCCCCCGTTTCAGAGCGACTATCTGCCAAAATTGCTGCCACTGCTTGTTGACAAGCTAGCGCGAGACGGCATGGTGTATGTTGAAAGCGGTGAGGCATTTGAACCCGACGAGGCTTGGCAGGTGGTGAGGCATGCTAAAGCAGGTTCTGTGCATTATCAATTATTGAAATGCGAAGGTGCATTAAAAGTATGATTAAAGTTATTTATCCTGGTACTTTTGATCCAATCACGTGCGGGCATGAAGATGTAGTCCGCCGTGCCGCAGGGCTATTCGGCGAAGTTGTGGTGGCTGTGGCAGAAAGTCGCAGTGCAACTTTGTTTACCATGGATGAGCGTGTTGCTATGGCGAGAGAAATTTTCGCTGGTTTTGTCAATGTACGGGTGGAAGGTTTTTCCGGTTTACTGATGAATTATGTGCGAACGCAAAATGCGCGCGTGGTATTGCGTGGCTTGCGCGCAGTATCGGATTTTGAATATGAATTTCAGATGGCTGGAATGAACCGCAGTCTGCATCCTGATGTCGAAACATTATTTCTTACGCCGGCGGAGCATTACACCTTCATCTCCGCCAGTATAGTACGCGAGATCGCGCGCTTTGGCGGTGACGTAAGTAAGTTTGTTTCCCCTTTGGTGGCGATCAAACTGACTGAGAAAAAATTAACTTAATTTATAGAGGAACAGTGTGGCCCTGATTATTACCGATGAATGTATTAACTGCGACGTATGCGAGCCGGAATGCCCGAACGATGCCATTTCGCAAGGCGATACTATTTATTACATCGATCCCGACAAATGCACCGAGTGCGTGGGACATTATGAAACGCCACAGTGCGTGGAAGTTTGCCCAGTAGACTGCATTCCGCTCGACCCAGCTCATGTGGAAAGCAGAGAGCAACTGCAAGCTAAATATGAAAAACTAATGGCGGCGAAGGGTACGTAACACGCAGCAGCCAATAGTTTTTGTTTAACGTTAAATAATACTTCAAGGATTAAAAAATGAGCCAGTTGAATGTGACCACGCTTAACCAGCAATTCGCCATTCCTGGACAACTTGAGTTTACTGAGGACGTGAGTGGTTTGATTATTGCGCACATTGCCAACAAACACGCGCAATCTACCATTTCATTGCAGGGTGCGCATGTCATGACCTTTGTGCCCGTGGGCGAAAAACCGGTCATTTGGCTTAGTCCTGCTGCCAAATTAGCACGCGGCAAATCCATTCGTGGCGGTGTGCCAATTTGTTGGCCGTGGTTTGGTGCCCATGCAACCGACAGCACCTTTCCAGCTCATGGGTTTGCCCGTACCGTCCCCTGGCAAGTTGTTGCCAGCGAAGCGCTATCAGATGGCAGCACGCGCATTACCTTCGAATTGCCACAGAGCTCAATTCCTGCTGCGCAATGGTCGCATGCTTGTCGGGTGCGGAACATCGTTACTGTTGGCAAGGAGTTGGTCGTGGAACTTGTCACCGAAAATACCGGCCAAGCAATGTTTGAAATTGGCGAAGCGTTACATACTTACTTCGCTATCAGCGGTGTGGATAAAATTCGCATCACCGGTTTGGAAGGCTGCACTTATCTTGACAAGGTGGGTGATTGGCAGCGCAGAACACAAGCAGGCGCGATCACCATAGCCGCAGAAGTTGACCGCCTCTACGTGGATACCGACGCGGATTGTTTGATTGACGACAGCGACCATAGTCGTCGTATTCGTATTGCCAAGCGCGGCAGTCGCTCAACAGTGGTGTGGAATCCATGGATAGAAAAGGCTGCGAAAATGGGTGATTTCGGGAGCGATACCGGCTATCGCGGCATGGTCTGCGTGGAAAGTGCGAATGCGGCGGAGAACGTAGTTAAAGTCGCGGCGGGGGCAACCCACTCGCTGCATGTAACCTACAGCAGCGAGAAAACACAAAAGATGCTGTGATGGAATGAAATGTTGGAATATTTAGAACTCGTATATTGACGCTGTCGGCAAAACATTATGCAATGACAATGTTGAGCAGGCTGGGCAACATGACATCGGCTAGAGTTTAAGCGGTTAAGCTTGTGGGTCAGAT
>JAIOPT010000040.1 GCA_021413765.1 Betaproteobacteria bacterium | reverse complement strand
AAGCAATACTTCGTTAAATTTGCGCGACAATTTTTTCTCTTTAGTCAGGAAAAAATTGCGTGCCACTTGCATGGTGATAGTGCTGGCTCCTTGCTTGGCGCCGCCCGAGGTGAAATTGTTATACGTGGCGCGCAATACGCCTATGTAATCCACCCCGCCGTGCTCATAAAACCGATCATCTTCCGCTGCGAGAACGGCTTTTTTCATCAAATCGGGGACTTCGTCAATCTTGACCAGCGCACGACGTTCCTCCCCGAATTCGCCGATCAGGACGCCCTCCGCGCTGTATACACGTAACGGAATCTTGGGCCGATAGTCGGTCAATGCTTCAAGCGAGGGTAGCGTGGGGTATGTCAGCATTGCCGCGAATATCAGCACCAACAGTGGTGTGATGATCAGGGCGAGGCCAGCTATGGCCGGGTAGAACCACCAGCGAGAAGTCATGGGATACGGAATTGTATAAAGGTCATAGTTAGGATTATATCGGCTCTTAGCAGGGGAATAACCCAACAGCAAAACTTATGAGGCGGGTAACTATAATAACTCTAGTTTTAACCTAGCGCTATCTTCGCTAATAATCTTGGCAAGATCAGCGCATGAAGCATATGGGAGCATTTCGAAGAAACGCTGAATCAGGCCGAAGCACAAATCAAGGGCGCCTCTAAAAATTCAAGTTTCTAAGCAAGACAAGGCACGAGTAAAAAATTTGAGCGCGGCATATAATTGATATGTAAGCGATAATTTTTTTCGAGTAACGCCGTATTGTGACGAAGCGGGGTAAGCAGGCAAGCCGCAAAGCGGCTGCTCGCAAAATTGGATTTTTAGAGGTGCCCTCAATTTGCACGAAGAAATCGGGCTTGCCTATGCCGATTATCTCGTTAGCAGCGTTGCGAGTTTCCAATCGCTTTAACACATTCATTGATTAACTCAGGGCCGCGATAAATCAGCCCACTGTAAACTTGTATTAGTGCAGCGCCAGCGTGCATTTTTTCCGCTGCATTTTTTCCGCTCAAGATACCGCCTACGCCGATAATTGGCAGAGATCCTTGTAATGCGGTGGCCAGTTCGCGGATAACGGTAGTAGATCTGTCACGCAATGGCGCGCCACTTAGTCCGCCTGTCTCTGTATGCTGCGCAAGATGTTCGACGCCCGTGCGCGTTAGCGTTGTATTGGTGGCGATCACGCCGTCGATGCGATGGCGTTGCAAAAGTGTCGCGATCTGGCGGATTTGTTCGCTATCAAGATCGGGGGCTATTTTTAACGCCAACGGAACATATTTTCCATGCAAATCGGCCAGCTTTTCCTGCTCCGCTTTAAGTTGCGTGAGCAACGCATTCAGTTCATCGCTTCCTTGTAGCTGGCGCAAATTCTTGGTGTTAGGCGAAGAGATATTGATGGCGACATAGCTGGCGTGGGGGTACACACGTCGTAATCCGATCAAGTAATCGGCGGCAGCCGATTCAATCGGCGTGTCAAAATTTTTGCCAATATTGATGCCAAGAACGCCGCGATAATTTGCGCGTTTTACGTTCTCAATGAGTGCATCCACGCCGTGGTTGTTGAACCCCATGCGGTTGATGATGGCCTGCGCCTCGGGCAGGCGAAATAAGCGCGGCTTTGGGTTGCCTTCCTGGGCGCGGGGCGTGACAGTCCCGATCTCGATGAAACCAAAACCCAGTGCGGCCAGCGCATCGATGTGATCGCCGTTCTTGTCTAATCCTGCGGCCAGCCCGACCGGATTGGGAAAGGACAGCCCCATCACTTTTTGTGGTTTATCCACCGGATGCTTTACAAACAGCCGCAGCAGGCCAAGCCGATAGGCGAACTGCAGCGCATCAAGTGTAATGTGGTGGGCGGTTTCCGGGTTAAAGGAAAAAAGCAGCGGTCGAATCAGTGGATACATGTCACGACCTGTCAGTTGGGAGCGCTTGCCATTTACCTTGCATAAGTCCTTGCAGTGGACGGAAGTTGGCTTTATATGCCATTTTTTCGCTCCCCTCTATCCAGTAACCCAGATACAAATATTCCAGTTGCAATTTCCGGCACAGATCGATCTGCCACAGGACGTTGTAAGTGCCAAAGCTGGCTTGCGCTACATTCGGTTCATAAAACGTATAAACCGAAGATAGCCCATCGTCGAGAATATCGATGATGCTCACCATGCGCAGCACTCCATTTTCGCGGAACTCCACCAGTGTGGAATCAATATGGCTTTGCAGCAAAAAACTGCGGTATTGGTCTCGATTGTCATTTTTCATGCCGCCATCAGGATGCCGCTCAATTTGATAACGCTGATACAAAGCGAAATATTCGTCGTTGTCCCTCAATGCATGCAACGAGGCCTCCAGTCCAATGTGGCGTTGCCTCGAGCGACGTTGTGAGCGGCTGGGCTCGAACGATGCTACTTCGATACGCACCGGAACGCAGGCTTGGCAGGCGTCGCAGCGCGGTCTATAGGTAACCGACCCGCTCCGGCGGAAGCCGTGCCGCACCAGCTCCGAATACACAGCTGGGGTGATCAGAAAGCTGGGCGTGGCGACCTGCGAACGCGCTAGTCGATCCGGCAGGTAACTACACGGATAGGGGGCTGTAAGGTAAAGCTGCAGCGCCGACAGCGGAATGTCATGCAACAAGTTCATGGTCGAACTGCCATTTAAGCGGAGTGTCCGGACAGTGTATCAATTCTTTCAAGCGATGCAAAAATTCCGCACGCGGGATTTCGCGTGCGCCAAGCGAGGCAAGATGCGGTGTGCTCATCTGGCAGTCGATCATGCCATATCCCCAGCGCTGCAATTGTGCAGTGAGATGGGCGAGTGCAATCTTGGACGCATCAGTAGCGTGGCTGAACATCGACTCGCCATAGAACATGCGCCCAATGCTGATACCATACAGCCCACCCACCAGATTGCCATTCATCCATACTTCCACCGAGTGCGCTACGCCCTTCTGATGCAGCTCGGTATAAGCTGCAATCATGTCTTCATGTATCCATGTTCCCGCCTGTTCGCGGCGTGGCGCGGCGCAGGCACGCATTACCTGCTCGAAAGCGCTATCCGTACGAACTTCATAGCGCTTATCGCGTAAGGTCTTGCGTAGCGATCGGGAAATTTTGAACTCCTCAGGAATCAGCACCATGCGTGGATCTGGGCTCCACCAGAGAATGGACTCTCCTGCGTTGAACCAAGGGAAGATGCCGTGCCGGTAGGCGTCCAGCAGGCGGTGTGCAGACAGGCTGCCCCCAGCGGCCAGCAAGCCGTTGGGCTTGAGTAGTGCCTGCTCTACAGGCGGAAAGGGCGTGCCCATATCCAAGAACGTGATCATCTTCTGTATCGATTTAGCCAGGATATAAAGTCGGTTAAGCAGGTAATCTGCCTGGCAGATGCCCGCAACTCAAGGCTTAAAGAGGTTCTGAATTTAATTTGTGGGTCAGCCAAGTCTGAATATCACGCACTTCCTCCGCGCACACTGAATGTGGCATGCCATATTCATGCCACGCTACCTGATAACCCCGTTTTTTTAATTCATCTGCCGAGTCTTTTCCTCGCGCATAAGGCACTATCGGGTCACTAAGTCCGTGTGCCATGAAGATGGGGGTATTGAGAGCAGCTGTGCTGGCTTCACTCGACAATGTTTCGGCCTGAAGGAGATAGGCGGATAGGGCAAGAATACCGCCCAGGCGCGACGCATGGCGCAAACCGGTATGCAGTGCAATGGCCCCGCCTTGTGAAAAGCCGGCGAGAAAAATATTATCTGCAACAATGCCTCGCTGTTTTTCCTGTGCAATAAGCATTTCAATAGCGGCTCGTGAAGCGCGAATACCCTTGAAGTCTTGTTGCGCAACAATATTTGAAGCTGTGATGTCGTACCAGGCGCGCATGATTAAACCGCCATTGATGGTGACTGGCTGTTTGGGTGCATGCGGAAACAGGTAGCGTACCGCTACCGGCAGCTTCATTTCTTCCGCAATGGAAACAAAATCTTCGCCGTCAGCGCCCAAGCCATGCATCCAGATGATGCTGTGTTGGGGTGACTTCCCGGTTTCAATAGTGATATGTGGTAGAACGCTATTCATGGTTTGATGTTGAGCATCTGAAAATGGTGGATGAGCCTATTCGGGTGCTTGGGAAGTCGGCTCCGGCAGAATTTCACGCAGCACCTGGAAAATTTCGCGATAGTTCTTTGGCGGTTTTGCCAGCTCTTTTTCCTTGATTGCATTTCGAACCAGCGCCCGCAGCCTTTGTGCATCTGCTTCGGGGTGATCAGCGAGCAACTCGGTCAGCGCCGCATCGTTTTCCAGAAGACGATCTCTCCACCGTTCCAGTTGATGCAGCCAAGCGATATGCTGATGCGATTTGCCGCTCCATGCTTCCAGCTTGGCGATGATGGGCGCGGGTTCTACGTCGCGCATTAATCTGCCAATGTATTGCATTTGCCGTCGTTGCGCGCCAAATTTATTGATGCGCTTCATCTCGCGGAGGGCGTCAAACAAGCTTTCCGGCAAATCCATCTGTTTCAGTTTGTCGATACTGAGTTCAGCCAATTGCTCACCGATATCCTGCAGATCATGCATCTGCTGCTTGATCTTGGTCTTGCTCGGCGGCAAATTTAATTCTTCTTCATTGTCATCGTAGCGGTGCATAGGTGCGAAATTATAAATAGATATTGTTATGATAACGCTTTCCCACGAAAGCGTTTACCTTATGAATGACATTACACCAACCGAACATCGTTTTTCCCATCCCGCTGACACCCTGCGCCAGATTGCGCGGGACATGCTTGAATATGCCAACCACCAAGGGGCAACTGCCGCTACGGCGGAAGTGTCGGATGGTTTCGGGCAAGCCGTTACTGTCCGCCATGGTGAAGTCGAAACCATAGAATACAACCGTGACAAAGGTCTTGGCATTACCGTTTACATCGGTCAGCGGCGGGGCAATGCCAACACTTCCGATTTCTCGCCGCAGGCAGTACGCGACACTGTGGACGCCGCCCTCTCCATTGCTCGCCACACCGCCAGCGACGACTGTGCCGGGCTGCCTGAAAAAGATATGCTGGCCACCGAGTTTCCCGATTTTGATCTATACCATCCTTGGTTGCTGGACGTGGAAGGTGCAATTGAGTTGGCCAAGACCTGTGAACAAGCTGCATTTGATGCCGATAAGCGGATCGACAATTCGGAAGGCGCTACGGTAAACATACATGAGTCCCAATTCGTGTATGCCAACAGCTTGGGCTTTATCGGTGGATATCCTACCTCGCGCCATGGCGTCAGCTGCGCCGTCATCGCTGGCAAGGACGACGCCATGCAGCGCGATTACTGGTACAGCGAAGCGCGTGCCGCGAGCGACCTGCTGGCAGCGGAAAAAGTCGGCCAAATCGCTGCAGAACGCGCCGTGCGGCGGCTCAATGCCCGTAAGCTCGATACCATGCAAGTGCCGGTGCTGTTCGAGGCGCCGATAGCCGCCAGCTTGCTCGGCCATTTTGTAGGTGCAGTGAGTGGCGGTAGCCTGTACCGAAAATCCTCCTTTCTGCTCGACTACATGGGCAAGCAAGTGTTCTCACCCAACATCTGTATTGATGACATACCCGACATTCCCCGCGGCCTGGCTAGCAGTGCATTTGATGGCGAGGGCGTGAAAACGCAGCGCCGCACCATCGTTCAGGACGGCATACTGCAAAGCTATTTTCTCGCTACCTATTCCGCGCGCAAACTGGGCATGAAAACAACTGGTAATGCAGGCGGCAATCACAATCTCATCCTGCGCCCTGGCGAACTGGATTTTAACGGCCTGCTGATGAAAATGGGACGTGGCCTGCTGGTTACCGAACTTCTCGGGCAGGGTGTAAATCACATCACTGGAGACTATTCGCGTGGCGCAGCGGGCTTCTGGGTGGAGAATGGAGTAATCCAATATCCAGTAGAAGAAATCACCATCGCCAGCAATTTGAAGGACATGTACACGCATATTGCGGCTGTGGGTAATGATGTGCTGGTGCAAGGGTCACGGCAGTGTGGTTCCATCTTGGTTGAAAATATGATGGTGGCGGGGCAGTAAACTTATTTAAGGCGGTGAATTGTCGATGCCAATTATTTTGATGTTGGGCTTTATTTCATTCAACCCAACCTGCCGGGCTAACCTTATTCGTTGAACACATCCGGTGCAAGTGCAGAGTACGCACCGCTAAAGCGCAGTTTGTTTTCCGGGAAGTGGTCCGCGAAGAAGAATCGTGTGAAAAACCGTTCAAGGACATCATGTTCCGCTTCATATAAGTATGAGCCAATCGAACTTGCGTCACTTCCGTGCATGCCGTGCCTTCTGAAGGTCTGCGCAAATCTCTCAGCTCGTTCCGCCATTTGGGCGTTTGTGGAGCAGGTCTCTCGGTATATCTGAAAGACCTTTCGAAAAATATCCTCGGCAGTAAATAAGAAGTACCTTGCTCTACGCTCCGGAGAATCCCGCAGCGCACAAAGTGCCGCTACAGTATCCTCGGACCGAAGAAGCTCCAGAAAAAATGCGGAGTAGCTTCCCACTAGATCGGACGGGCTCACTTCACCGCTTGGCCCCATAAGTCCCCAGCAAGGTGCATGGGCATGTACATCGAGAGTTTCCACCAGCATTGAGCCGTGACATGCAGCGAGCGTAACAAAAAGATTGCATCGAGTTGCTTGGTTTAGTCTGACCAATGCATTCTTGACTTCAGCCCACGGAAGAGGGGTAGCGTCACCCAGTGAGAGGCCGCTCTTGTCGGATAATCCGTGACACTCGAGATGAAGTACCGGATAGCCCATGGTTTTCTCGGTGGTTTCTTGAACCCTCTCCAGGGCCGACCAAAAGTCGTTTACGGTTCGTGCGTCAATGAATTCGACGGAAATGCCGTGATTGAATTGTGCTGTGGGCTCGATCGCGTCTCGAAGTTGGCGCCCTGTTGGTGATTCATTTGCAGATAGCGACTGAATGATCACAATCCGAGAGAAGCGGGCACTGGTCATAGTGAATTCTAACGTTTAAGCTTAGGAGCAAGACAAAAGCGCAGCTATTTGGTCTGTCCCTCTGGAGCGCAATGTTATAACACACGCAAAGCACGGGGTCAGATACCGTCTTGAAAGTCAAGATTGCGGCTTGCAAAACTGACATCAAATGGCTGCCCCGATTTGATCACCCCGTAAATAAGATGCGCCAGTTTGCGCATCACCGCTCCCACCACCGCCTTAGGTGCCAGCCCTGTAGTACTCAACCTGTCTCCGAAAGCCCGAAGAACTGGATTGTGCCTGCGC
>JAIOPT010000167.1 GCA_021413765.1 Betaproteobacteria bacterium | reverse complement strand
GGAACGATCCGATTCATAACTTTGGCTTCGGAACACGTCGCAGGCTGTCGAATAGACCATGCTCCATAACACCAAAAAGCCCGCAAAACACAAAAAAAACTACCAGCAGCAGCACCGACGAGCACAACAGCACGATCAAACCAGGCATGGCAGCATGCTGCATGAAGCTTATACCACAGCCAGCCAGTGCATAGGCAAGCACAGTAGCCATACCGATTTTGGCTAGATCTCCAAACAGCGTCTTCCACCGCAAGGATATACTGTAGCGGGCCACCAGAAAACCGAATGGAAGAAAATAAAGAATCTCCATCGTCAGCTTAGCCCATGCGAGACCGATGTAACCCACGGCAGACACCAGCCACCAGACGACGAAAATCGAGATGAGGTGGCCTAGCGAGCCGAAGAGAGATGGAACCCTCGTGTTTTGGAACACCAGCGACATGCGGCCGTTGATCGCAAACACGACGATCCACGGAATGGCTAAAGCCAGAACCGACATTGAATGCACAGTTATTGCAAGACTGGATTGCAAGTAGGCCCCCCGAGACAACAGAATCTCGCTGATAGGAGATGCATTCAGAGAAATGATCAAACTGATGGGCAGCATGACCAGCAAGGAAAGCGTGAGTGACTGCAAGTACAACCTTTGCACCGCCTCACTTTCCTTTCTGGCATGCAACGTAGAAAGCTTTGTATTGAGGATTTCAATCACTGGCAAAGCCAGCATAGACACGGGCAGCATGTATATCTTCTGAGCAAAAGCGACTGCCGTCAGCTGCCCCGCAGGCAAACCGCTAGCCACATAATCGTAGAAAAATACGGAGACTGTGCTGATGATGCTCGCAGCCCAGTAAGGGCCCGCCAGACGCCGGAACTCTCTAAGGTAGAAATCAGACGCCAGATGCAAACGGATTCGGACACCCATGCGATACACCCGCCAAAGGAGATAGACACACTGGATGCAACGCGATGCAGCAGCAGCAACCGCCAAGCCATGCACGCCCCAAAAAACTGCCAGTACCGCCATCAGAGCCAGGTTCGACAGAGCCTGCAGCAAGACGCTAGATGACGCTGCCACATAACCTTCGTGTGCCAGAAGGATCACCCTTAAGAACTCATTGATTACTGTAAGGGAGAAAACTAGTGAAAAATAGGTGAGAAGACCCTGATTTTGAGCCAAGATAGCTGGATCGAACTTCGACACCCAGCTGAAAATTGGTACCGGTGCAATCAGCATGCACAAGCCGACCAATACGGTAAGTGCCAGCAGGCGGGCAAAAAATGAGCAAGCAAAATTCCCAGCTTGTACAGCACCATCGGGCTGATGCAACAGTTTGATGTACAGGGGCAGGAAGATCGCACCAAAAACGGTTGTTATCAGGGCCGATACCACTATAACGAACGATAGGGCAAACAGAAAGATATCCGTCTGGACCGTCGCTCCGAAGAGGTAAGCAACGATCACGAAGGACAGGTAATTCAGTACAGCCCCGGCGGCGCTGATCAGAAGATTACGCCACGCAGCCGCAAACATCTCCCCCGCCGGCCAAGTCAGGTGACGGATCACGAAACCACTCTCATCTGGCCCAGTTGATCGAGAAATCGCGAATAGACTGCATCAGCACTCATCTGCTCCGTGGCAAAACGATATCCTTGCTCGGCAATAACCTCAAGCTCATCACGACGAGTCTGGTAGTAAGCTACTTTCTCGACCAGCCCCTCGACCGTGCCGTCATATGCGACATAGTGAACACCCGGCACCATACCAAGATCGCGATACATCGGGTCGTCTAGTCCAAAGTAAGCACTGCCACACGCCATACCTTCAATGAATCCGATGCCCGGAAGGTCGCAAATTTCTTCAGGCACGGCAAACATCGTATAGCGGTTAAAGAACTCCACAATGTCGACACTATAATAGCTCTTCTGCCGAGCCATGGCCTCTTCACGGGTCTTCCTGGCATTTTTTGGGGAGTTGGCCAGCGTTTTTATCTCCATCTGGCGCGACTCGTCGAGGTCATAGATCAGGCAGTCGATGAGCCCCTCCAGTCGATCGCGCTCCTCGTAGATGCGTCGGCGCATTGGCTGGAGTTCATTCTGTCTGAAAAACTCCAAGAACTCTGGGTCATGCATTTTGTAAGTTATCGAACCCGTGACGCCAAGCTTGTGAATTCGCTGCGATAGCTCTTTGCGCTTTTGAAACCGATGACCAGCCACATATGGCAGACACTGAAACTGCGCGGAAATATCCGAGAAATAGTGTCGGAAAAACATGGAGTTCCTGATGAGGTTGTTCTCGGCCACAAAGAGGTCTGGCTTGAGCAGACGCAGATTTTCCGCACCGATGGACGGAAGGTATGCAAAGTGGGTCATGTGTACAATTTTCAGGACTTGGCTTGCCGAAAAAAACTCGGCCAGCTCCTTGCCATCGGTCGCTATGGGAAGCTGCTCATGCGTAAAATTCCCATAGTACATAAAGAGTACAGCATCCATCTGTTCGAACTGCTTCCTTGTTAGAACGATCCCCACCCGTCGAGGATCGATTCGATGAATGAGCATCCAAGCGAGAATTCTGATCGTATCCCTCAGCCTATCCAGCCTGCCTATCCAACCCGGACGAAACTTGAGTCGCGTGGAGACAAACAGCCGACCGTGCGTTCTTGCCAAGTAATCGAAAAATGGCTCATACTTACTAGGAATGGTTTGCTTTCGCAAGACCCGTCGCACCGGATTCTTGAACCATATCTCTTGATACGGCTTGTAGATGACAATCTTCACCACAAATCACCCCGCCCCGCTCAGGACTTCGAAATGCCAGCACATACCCTTACTCGAAGTATTTGATCGAATCATTGATCCTAGCACGGATGCCGTTCCTGATTTCCTCATTGTAAATACCTGCCTTCAGGATAACAGCCGCGTTCTCTAGCCCGGCAAGGATTTCAGGAGTTGCGACGATCAAGTCCGTGCCGTAAAGGCGCCGACCCTGCTTACGACTGTCGTTGTCAAGAATACAGCGAATACGACGGGTATCGAGGCCAAAGGCAATTAAGTACTGGGCAAATACGTGGGCGCCAAAGAGAAAGACCTCCCCTTCCCATGCATCAACCTTCGCATTGATTTCATGCGTCAGCGTTTGGTAATACTCTGCAAACTCTTCATAGAGTCTACGGTTTTGAGCGTACAAGTCGTGTGATAGGCCCGAACTCTTTATGGCATCATCCCTCATGGCCGCGTAGAAGATGCTATGCCCATCCATCACATGTCGCTTCTCCAAGGTTCGAAACCCAAACCTAGCCAGCAACTCATCTACGTATGGCTCTGTCAAAAAAACCGTATGCTCAAAATTGATGCAATTAGTGAATTTTCTCTTGAGCCATTCGCATAGATCTGGCACAGAAAAAACCATGACCTGACCAGGTGCCATGAATTGGCATAGTCTCGCCATAAATTGGGCGGGCTCATACAAATGCTCGAATACATGCGAGTGAACCAAAACATCGTAATCCTCGTCGAGCCTGAACTCCTCGTCAAAAAATCCCTTAAGGAATCGGGCACGGCAGCCTTCGACAGGTGCTGGATTTGGCTCGAGAATCGTCCACGGAATCTGTATCTGGCCGACCCGCTGGTGGTACTCTACGGATAAAATACCATGTGCGCCACCTAACTCAAGCACGCTGCGCGGAGAATAGGCACTTAGAAACTCCGCGAACGCGCGGTGATGCGCCATCCAAGTGGGGCCCACGGCGCTCGTGGTGGTCTGTGCCTGATAGAGCAAATCTAAAGGTAACAGATGCTTAAGCTGGATCAAACCTGAGTCACGCGAAATTGACCATGACATGTCAGCAGTCAGATCATTAGAACGCGCTTGGTCAGTCGTTCCCATGAAGATGGGAAAAGCTGACAAGGTATGCAGGTCTTCCAAATTTGGCGATCCAGTGACAACATCCGTTGTTCGCTCGATCAGCTGAATCATTTCCCAATCTCCTCAAAAAGCATAGATTTACCCAATGCATAAAGCAATTCACAATAAGGGTGATGGTGAAGAGCTGCGATATTGAGATAGATCAGAGCGGTCATGATACAAACCTTTCGCCTGTCATATTCTCGCTCGGTCAGCCATCCATGAAAAAAATGCTCACACTCGACGAGGGATTGCTTCCGATGAACATCGAAATCTATTCGATCACCGCACCAATTCACCCGGTACAGGTTAGATGCAATGAGCTCGTGACTGACGATTAGTCCATGCATCAACTTGGCGAGATCATAATAGATATCACCGACTGATAGATCTCCTGCAAAGTCTTGCCGCCAGTCCAGAAAGACGAATCTCTCATCCGGCGTGAAAAGGATGTTCTCGAAATGGAAATCACCATGAAAGCGTCCAGGAGATCCGTCCGCCAGATGCTCCCAATCTACCTTCTGCAAAAGGTTTTCAAGCGTAGGCATTGACACGCCATTGATCGCCTGATCACCGTCAGCGTGGCCAAAGTTCCGGTAGAACTGTTCTACACGCTCCAGTGTCTTGTCGCGATAAAAACGGAGGCAATTGGCACGAAAAGCGTCTGACTGCGACTGCGACAGAGGCTTCCGGATCCAGAACCCCAAGCAATGATCCAGCAGTCTTCGGAATGTTGGTAGATTCGCCACTTCGGACAAAATACAACCATGCACCTTCTTATACCGATACATATGATCGCTTGAAGCGGTGATTGCCGGTACGTATTCCGCTATCTCTCGTACGCGTTTCACGCGATTCGCGATGAAACTGGTGTCATCTGAAAACTTAATAACCGAATCACCTACGAACCAGATAGCCTCGTTGGGTTTCTCAAGGATATTCGGTTCGTCTTGCTGCCTGTAGTGCATACGGGCTTGCGAAAGCGTATTGGTGTTACCTGTGTCATGCCAAGTAAAGCCATGTGCCCGAATAGCGCACGGTAGCAGGCTACGTAACCCGAATGCCTCACCTGTCTCAATGGCCGCTGCACCGCCCTCGATCATGGCGTCCCAGAAGATCCCGTAATTGTGAATGCCTGCGAGGCCTATGTATGCCCGATGAGTAGCTGGGTCAGCCAGACCCTTCTCGGTAATTGACAGTACTTGGTCACCGAGAATTTGCAAAGTGCGGTAGGGGCGAAGGTCATCCGTTTTGGCATAGCCCATCCAATTTTCGCTAGGTGCCGGGATTGATTCGTCTACCAGCGTGTCGCACGAGATGAAAACAAAGGGCTGCTGCAGATACAACCTGCAGGCCAGTAAACTCAGTCCCAAACCCGAACCCGGACCTTCAAAAGGGGCCACATCGGCGAAGAAGAAACGACGATGGGGATAGGCCAGCTCGAGTAACTCTCGTACAAGGTGTCCTTTATGGCCGAGCGCAATTACAAACTCCGCATCGGCCGGAAAGTGGTCTATCAGGTGCGACAAGACCGGCCGGTTTGATATACTGACCAGTGACTTGTTGATGAACCGGGTAGCTTCGCCAAGGCGCGAGCCTGTCCCAGCACACGGGATGCACACCCGAAAACTCATAAGTCTGTCCGCTGGTAATCATCAACCAGGCGAATGACATCGTCCATCTCAGGTGTGGACGCCTCCAGGTAGACGCTGTCTTCTACACCCTCCATTCGGTGAATCAAGCCCGGAGGAATAGTGATGGTGTCACCCGCCCGATACAGTGCCTCGGTCAATGCGTCCTGGTTGGTGCCCTGGATGATCTTTAAGACACCCGAAAGGACATAGATGGTCTCCTTCTTAAGGTTGTGGTACTGGAGACTGCAGCGGTGGCCGGCCCACATAGTGAGCTTCTTAACCATGTATTTTTCATTGATCTCGACAACCTCTTCGCGCCCCCAAGGCTTCTCTATGATCCTGGTATTATTCATGTAAACCTTTTCTTTCAGATTTTGTAAGCAGTGTATTCAGGGTGGAACTCAAAGAATTTGTCATAGAAGGCCTTGACGTATTGCTGCATTGACCAGTGGCTGTTGAAGCCATACTTACGCCGCATCCAACACCGGCCTTCTTCAACATAGAGACGCAAGTTCTCCTCGTAACCTTCCGTTTTGATCTGGTCAGCATGATCCAGCAAATGTGACTCGTTTTCCGATGCCCAGACCTCGGTCGTAATAGCTGCCGCCCAGTCGTTAGCATACGCCTTTGCAATCAATTCATGCTCGGAACCATAGCCGCGGAAGTTATTGCCGTCAAAAAGAAAATTCATCAGCGTAGGTTTTTCTACCTCACAAATAGCCTCAATAAACTCTCTGCGAAGAAGATAGGCATTGTTGTGGATAAACCAGAAGTATTTAGTTTGCTCCTGTCGAAGCAACAAGCGCTCGCCCCAGCGTTCCGAACACGGCGACAGCAGGCCAACACGTGGATGCCGTGCCAGTACATCGAGCAATGGTCCAACCGTTGGTCCATGAGCGAACTCTGTGTCGTTAGTTAGTAGCAAGAAGGAATCGTAGGAGGAAAATCTGTTCTCTTTAAGAAGCTGTAAAAGGCCAAAATTCATCCCGCGACCGTAACGAAGGCCATGCTTCATCACCTCAGGTGCATTGACGTGCCAAGTCGAATGGCGACTGAGCCGGTTCATATCGGTGCCAGCCTCCACTACGAAAATATCCGTCAGGCTACCGTCATGCGCCATAAGATGTTCACACAACCGGTCGGCAACATCGGGCAGGTTCCGGTTAAGGATGATGGTGGCGACTGGTTTCATGCTACCCCTCACAAGGCAAGACGAAAACTACGCAGGTAGCGCAGAATACTTTGCTTGACCTGTGCTTTCAGGTAATCGTCTAGGTCAATTTGCATAACTGCCAAGGCCTGAATTGCTGCTGCCCTGATCTCCTGACATTCTGGTGTGGAGAAAACGTAGTGCCCAGCGATCAGGGCTCGCTCCCTGTCCGTGGCCCGTGTCCCTTCAAGCATCCACTTGTCCCATTTGTGCGACCGGTAAGCAAGCGCAAGAAATTTCTCCGCCAAATTCGCTAGGCCGTTGCGCTCGAGAATGCCCACCAGCGCTGTACTTTCAGCGACACCGAACTCCGGCGCAACGTTGGCTGCGTGAATTCCAAGCCGCGGATGCCACTGCAAGGCTTCATCGGAAAGATAATCAGCATTGTGTTCTTTCATGAACACTCCATGCCGATTACAAATCTCCAACATCTTCGGCAACTGAATCTCGGCCGGAATTTCATTAACGACCCGCACCGGCGAATCAAATGAACCAACGTTGCGCATCTCCATGACCCGAGTGCCACATTGAACGACAACGAAAGCTGGTGGGTTTATACGGTTAGACTGGCAAAATTTGCTGATTGCGTTGAGCGTGTAATCAAGCACTTCTTGCGTATTTGTGCTACCACTCTGTTCCTCAGTACCAACCTCGAAAATCACTTCCTGATGCTTATTTGCAGCCTGCGTCCAGCAATATTCATAAAGGTCGAACAGGCGGTCAAGAACCTCATCCACATCCGGCACTCCATGGATGTCTATGCTGGGGTCGATGTGAATAATCTGGAAGCCGGCTGCAATATCGGCCCGATAAGAAACCTTCGCAGAATCCATGGCCCTACGAAGACCTAGGTTCTGGTCTTTTTCCCGCGTGTTCTGCCATGGTCCTCCATGATCGCGAGCGAGCAAAATATTTCCCTTCTTATCCTTGTCTGTGACATAGCGAGCAAATTCTTCGGTAGTCCAGTTATTGACATACCCGCCACCGAAATCCTCAGAGTCAATCTGACGTCGGCTGGCGATTATCATAATTGGTACTTCGTACTCGTTGGCCAACTCAATCGTCGCATCAACGCAGTTGACACTCATCGGACCAACACCCAGCAATGTACAACGGCGCCTTTCGATGATGTTGCGTAGTCTGTGCTGAATCATACGGCCCACTCTCCCGAAAGTTTTTCTTGTGAGTCTGGCAGCTTGCCCGGATCAAAAGGCTGGAAAAACCGTTCGAGCAAGTGCAGGCATGCCTCAGCTACGGCCCTGTCACCCCCGGAACGTTCTGTAACGAAGGATGCATGCGCTCTGGCATTGCTGTCGGCATTGGCTGGAGCAATGCTGTAGCCGACTTTGCACATGACATAGTGGTCGAAAATTCCATCCCCCATGTAAATAACCGATTGAAGGGGGTAGCGCTCTTTAATCCATTCAACCCGACGGATAGTACTGACCACATCGAGTTCAAAACCCATATCATCGACAATACGCTTCTTGCTGATTGCAAAGCCCTTCTTGTCGCCCGTGACAAATCGAACTTCCACAAAGCCCTTCAAAAGGGACAGACCATCGTTATCGTCTGGACCGAAAACTTTCATCACTTTACCCTCAGCAGTGTAGAAAAACTGCCCGCTCGTCATGACACCGTCGACATCGAGTACAAAAACCACTGGTAAGTGCTCGTTGACCATTTTGACTCAGATCCCCTCACTCCAAATAAAACCATCAAGATAACGCCAACGGTGTATTTAGCCGCCCGCTCATTCAAATACTCAGGCCTGCACTACAATTTCACATTTAAAACCAACCTTCGTTAACGGCCAATGGGAAAATACTCAAGTCCATGTGCACTTACTGCAGCCGACTCATACAAGCTACGGCCATCGAAGATTAGTGGGGTTTTGAGCTTGGCCTTGATTATTGCGAAGTCCGGATTGCGGAATTCTTTCCACTCAGTGACGATAACCAATGCATCCGCATCTTGACAGGCTGCGAGCGGGTTGTCTGCATACGAAATCCTAGGGTCATTGCCAAATATTCGCTGTGCTTCCGACATGGCTACCGGGTCATAAGCAGTGACGGTGGCACCTGCCTCTAATAAATCTGAAATTAGTTTGCGGCTCGGCGCGTCGCGCATGTCATCCGTGTTGGGTTTGAAAGCAAGGCCCCAAATGGCAAAGCTTTTTCCAATGAGATCAGTACCGAATCTGGCTTTTATTTTTTTTGTGAGAACTTCTTTTTGTGCATCGTTAGCTGCTTCTACGGCATTAAGTACTTTAAGGGTGATGCCAGCGTCGTCATTGGCCGTCTTGATAAGCGCTTTTACATCTTTGGGGAAACAGGACCCCCCGTAGCCGCAACCTGAATAGAGAAAATGGTAACCAATGCGGGTGTCGGAACCAATGCCTAGCCTTACCATTTCAATGTCGGCACCGAGTTTTTCTGCGACATTGGCCAATTCGTTCATGAAGCTGATGCGGGTGGCGAGCATGGCATTGGCGGCATACTTAGTAAGTTCGGCACTTTTAACATCCATGACAATAATACGGTCATGGTTGCGATTGAAAGGGGCATATAACTCCCGCATCTGTTGGATGGCATACGTATCATCGCCACCGATGACAATACGATCCGGACGCATGAAATCTTCGACCGCCGCGCCTTCTTTAAGGAATTCGGGGTTGGAGACGACGCTATGCTTGAGTTTAATATTGCGTTTTTGCAACTCTTCTGCGATGACTGCACTGACCTTGTTGGCGGTGCCAACAGGAACTGTACTTTTATCAACGAGTATCTTATCTTCAGTCATACGGCTGCCGATGTTTCTGGCTGCCGCCAGAACATATTGCAGGTCGGCGGAGCCATCTTCATCAGGGGGGGTGCCGACAGCGATGAACTGTATGTGGGCATGAGCAACGGCGCGGTCTATGTCTGTGGTGAAGCCGAGGCGGCCAGCGGCGACGTTGCGACGCACAATGTCGATTAAGCCAGGCTCGTGGATGGGGATCTCACCGTTTTCCAGAATACGTATTTTTTCTGGGTCGAGATCGAGGCAAAGAACATGGTTACCAACCTCTGCGAGGCATGCGCCACTAACTAGACCTACATAGCCGGTACCTACAATTGTGACTTTCAAGCGTGTTCTCCAATAATAAAGCCTGTTCAGAGTTTTGTATGGCTTATGTAAACAACAGAAGTTTTATCCCAATGCAAAATCCTAGCATGACATTCCGTCTGAATAGCCCGCATGGAATACATGATTTCGCTAGCAATGCGGTTTTATAACCTTCGCGTTAATCCCAACAATTTTCACTGCGAATCACAATACTCATCTCTTCGAAAAAAAGGTACCGCGCTTGATGCCATACACGACATAACCCTTACTCAGAAGGGAATCGGAATGGACATCGTTTTATCCAGTGATGCCAGCAATCAGCGCTGCTTCGTCCAGCAAACAACTTTCACAAAGATTGCGGTGCGCAAGATTTCCATTCGTTGAACACTGGAATGCGGATTATAATTCAAGCCGTGCATCTCAAGAAATGTTTGTCATCAACCTTTTGAAAGTCACTATGCTCTATCCCGTTATTTTGTCCGGAGGTTCTGGCACCCGTTTGTGGCCTTTGTCGCGTGCAGCATTACCCAAGCAGTTTTTGCCGCTGGTTTCCGAACACACATTATTTCAGGAAACATTGTTGCGACTTAAGGATTTTCCCGGCATCGCTGCGCCATTAGTAATCTGCAATAGCGAGCATCGCTTCCTTGTCGCCGAACAATTGCGCGCCGTTAACGTTAACCCTTTATTGCAGGTACTTGAGCCCTTAGGTCGCAATACTGCACCTGCAGTGGCTATTGCCGCGCTCGCCGCACAAGCTAAAGATGCTCAGGCTATTTTATTGGTGTTACCTGCAGATCATCTGATTCAGGATGTTTTAGGCTTTCATAAGGCGATTCAATCAGCTATTACATTGGCGCAACAAGATAAGTTGGTGACCTTTGGTATCATACCCAATGAACCTGCTACAGGATTCGGCTACATTGAACGCGGTGCCATATTAGGATCCGGTGAGCACAGCTTTGAGGTGGCGCGTTTTGTGGAAAAACCAGACTTGGATACGGCTACAGAATTTGTGGCTTCAGGAAGATTTTTTTGGAACAGTGGCATGTTCGTATTCAAGGCATCCGTCTATCTGAATGAGTTACAACGCTACCGCCCGGACATTTATCAAGCTGCACAACAAGCATGGCAACATAGCACACATGATCTGGATTTTTGTCGTCTGGATGAAAAAGCTTTTGCCGCCTGCCCATCGGATTCTATCGATTATGCAGTAATGGAACATACTCAAGCGGCAGCTATGGTGACAGTGGACATCGGCTGGAGCGACATCGGTTCATGGTCATCACTCTACGACGTCAGCGCACACGATGAGCAAGGCAATGCCTTGCGTGGCGATGTTTATACCGCAGAGACTACACATACTTATGTTCGAGCCGAAAGTCGTATGGTGGCAACTATTGGGGTGCGAGATTTGGTCATTGTGGAAACCGCTGATGCAGTATTGGTAATGCATAAGGACTTTGCCCAGGATGTAAAACATACCGTGGAATATCTTAAGCAGGCCGAACGCACCGAACATCTGGTTCACCGTCGTGTCTATCGCCCGTGGGGCTATTATGAAGGCATCGATATAGGCGAACGATTCCAAGCCAAGCGGATTATGGTAAAACCCGGTGCAAAACTATCGTTGCAAAAGCACCATCATCGTGCCGAACATTGGGTTGTGGTTTCCGGTTATGCCAAAGTAACTCGTGGCGAGGATATTCTGCTGCTACAAGAGGATCAATCCACTTATATTCCTATTGGCATGAAGCACCGTCTGGAAAATATCGGTACAGGATCACTTTATCTGATTGAAGTCCAGTCTGGCTCTTATCTCGGCGAAGATGATATTGTGCGGTATGACGATGATTATAAACGTAGCTAATTCCCTTTCAGTTTTATCTGCTGGATGAGCCGTTAACGTTCGCGGCGAGCCTGTCGAACCGCTAGTCCCGCACCAATGCTGCCCTGCGCTGTTCAAATCGAAATCACCCTTCATTGCTGAAATCCAGTGCCCTGCGTGGCTTTCAGCAGCTCGCCCTTTCGTTTAACCGGACAACAGTGACTTAAAATATTGGTTAGACCAAGTGTGCTTGATGTACGTAATATACTTTGGTATATTACGTACATATTAGGAAGACTGGATGGGTGCGACATGTTGCAAGTTTTTTCACGACATCCACGAACAAGATTGTTGGACAATTTTCATAACTTATAGATAAGAGGAGCTTAACTTGAAAACAAGTGCCAGGAATATGTTGCAAGGCAAGGTCGAATCCATTGCTGTTGGGGCAGTTAATTCAGAAGTAGCTCTGAGACTGGATAGTGGCATGGCACTGTACGCTATCGTTACTAATGAGAGCGTGCATTCATTGGGCCTTGCACCAGGAAAAGTTGCAAGCGCATTGATCAAGTCATCGTGGGTGATTTTGACATCGCCGGATGACAAGATAGTAACGTCGGCGCGGAATCGGTTGTGCGGAGTGGTCAGTCGAATAGAAAAAGGGGTAGTGAATACCGAGGTGGTACTGGACATAGGCTTCAACACTAGCTTTGTTGCGATGATTACCAATGAATCGCAAAACTTGTTCAAATTTTCCGTGGGAAGCCCGGCTTGTGCGCTAGTTAAGGCTTCGCATGTGATACTTGCCGTAGAAGAATAAAGAGAAGCATCAATAAAACCGCAGCCCATGCGGTTTTTTAATAATAAGCGTTATATAGTTGTGTATATTTTGATTCGGAATTATTTACCTAAGGACAAATTTGTGAACAAAATTTTAAATTTTCCATTAGACGGGATTGTTAATAAACTTGCCTATTTTAAGAAGGTTGTAAGCCTAATAGGGCTAGTTTTTCTCAAGATTAAAAGATCTGAATCGACGGTAAAAGCCGGTATTCTGGCTAGTAGCTTGTTAGTGGCATCCCCCTATTCTGCGGCGCAGGAAAATACGCAGTTAAAACCGCAAATGAAAGAATCGGGCCAGGAAATACCAACAATAGAGCAATCGCAGGTAATAGCCCAAGCAGATACCTCCTTGCAAGTAAAAAAAACAACTAAACCTGAAGCATCAGAAGTTAAGGCTCCGGCTAAGACCCCTAGTTATTATGTTCAATTCCGTAGTTCTGGGTTAGCCATTCAAACTGAACCCCCGCGCTATGTTAAGCAAGCTAACCAGACATGGCTTAAAGATATTGACGGTTGGGAAAATGTAAATTGGTTGGACGTGGGTGTGGTATCTCGACTTCGCTATGAATATAATGAAAATGACTTTCGTAAAACCACAGATAAAGTGGACGAACCATTTTCATTACGGACACGTCTTTTTGCTGCCGTAAAAAACAAGTTCGACCCATTACGCGCCACCTTTGAATTTCAGGATTCTCGGCGCTATAACTACCAATATCCTTCCACTAATTTAGATGTTAATAAAAGAGAATTTATTCAAGGCTATGGGGAATTATATTTCAAGGATGCGTTGGGTGTGGATGCGTTGGGTAACGACAGGCCGCTCAGTCTGCGAGCGGGGCGTATGGCTTTTGAGTTAACAGATAAACGCTTGATTGCACGAAATGAATATCGTAATACCACGAATAATTTTCAAGGTTACCGTGCAGTTTTAGGCCAGCTAAACAGTGACTGGCAAGGAACCCTCTTTGCCTTTAATCCAATAATTCGCTTTATGGAGCAAGCAGACATAGCCAATGAAGCGCAGCGGTTCTATGGGGCTGCGTTTGACATCCGCAAATGGTCAAATGTGGTTACGCTGCAACCTTATTACTACTTGCTGCAACAAAATGGCAGTAAGCTAAAATATACTTCGACGGGCGCGCCTGCCACCGCAGCCGACAAAAAAGATCGTAACATTAACACTGGGGGCTTGCGTGCATATGGGATAGTAAGCAATACCGGCATCGATTGGGACTTGAGCTATATCAAGCAATGGGGTGATGATGGAGGACAGGTTCACGATGCCTATGATTATGACGTGGAAGCAGGCTATACCTTTGCACATGCATGGAAACCCCGTGTCATGGCCTATCGAGGCTATGCCAGCGGCGATAAAAATCCAAATGACAGTACCAGTCAACGTTTCGAGCGTTTATTCGGGTTTTTCAGACCGTTGTCTCATAGTAATTTGATCGTTATGGAAAATTTCCAGGCGAATAAGCTTCGCGGGGAATTCAACCCTACCGTCAGCTTAAAAGTTGATTTTGGCTATAGCTGGTACAAACTAGCTAGCGCCACGGATCGTTGGACTGTGCCCAACTTACGCGACACAACAGGAAAAAGTGGCAAGGACATCGGTCAAGAGATTGATGTTCGTGCGCAATTTCCAGTCACTAAATACTTATCGATGGTTATAGGCTATTCCTACTTCATGGCGGGAGATTTTGCCAAAGCGACGTCCCAGAAAGTGACACCTGGGCGAGGTGAAGACTCACACCTGGTTTGGATAGACGCTACTGTAGTCGCATTTTAATTCCAACCAATGAAAAAGAGTTTTATTATGATTAAAATTTTTCACACCCTTATTATCGCGGTAGCATTCGCGTTTGGATCCAGTATCGCCATAGCGGAAACCATCACGATCGTCGCCGCTTCCAGTATTAAATTCGCTATGACCGATATCGTGAATAAATTTAATGCCGAACACCGTAATGATGAGGTAAAGACTATTTATGGCGCATCAGGAAAATTCACCTCACAAATTCAGAATGGTGCGCCTTTTGATATGTTTTTCGCGGCCGATGTTAATTTTCCGCAGATATTGAAAAATGAGGGGCTAACGAGTTCGGACCCGGTAGTTTATGCGATCGGTCGTCTGGTAATCTGGTCCTCAACGACCGATGCCACCAAGCTGACGCTACAAAAATTGTCTAATGTGAATATTCGTAAAATATCCATTGCCAACCCGGATGTAGCCCCCTATGGCATGCGTGCCAAAGAAGCACTGAAATCAGTCGGAATGTGGGAAAAAATACAGAGCAAGCTGGTCTTTGGAGAAAATATCGAACATGCTACCCAGATGGTGAGAACTGGCGCAGCCGATGCCGGCATTATTGCCCTTTCGCTGGCGCGTAATCCGGCACTGTCTAAACAGGGCGGATACAGCTTGATTGACAGCAGTCTTCATGGTTCATTGGCGCAAGCCTTTGTAATAACCAAGCGCGCGAAGGACAGTGCGCTTGCGCGGCGGTTTGCGGCTTATGTTCAGACACCCGAATCGCGTAAAACGATAGAAAAATATGGCTTTGTGCTACCTGAAAATATTAGGTCGGAAAAATAGATTTTGGAGTATTTCTGGCAAAGCTTGAGTTTTACAGCAGAGGACTGGACAGCGATCTGGCTTACGCTGCGCCTCTGTTTGTACACTACAATAATTTTGTTGGCCATCGCAACGCCAGTGGCTTGGTGGTTGGCTAGTGGGCGTTCTGCCTGGCGAACCGTTGTGCAGGCGGTGGTAGCATTGCCACTGGTGTTGCCGCCCACGGTGCTTGGGTTTTATCTGTTGATCACACTTGGTCCGCGCGGCTTCATCGGCGGAACATTGGAAAATATGGGGCTGCATCATCTTGCCTTTACTTTTGAGGGGATCCTGATCGGCTCCGTGCTGTATTCCCTGCCATTTGCCGTACATCCATTGGAGCAGGCTTTTTCCAGTCTGGGGCGGCGTCCGGTCGAGGTGGCTGCCTCATTTGGCGCTGGCGCGATAGACCAGTTCGTTAGCGTAATTTTACCGATGACCAAACGTGGCTTCATTGTCGCCATTACGCTTACATTCGCGCACACAATTGGTGAATTCGGAGTAGTCCTGATGGTGGGCGGCAATATCCCAAGGGTAACTCACATATTATCAACCACTATCTATGGCTATACCGAGGGCATGCAGTACGATGCTGCGGGCAGGCTTAGCCTGATGTTGTTGATTTTTTCCTTTATGGTGCTGTGTGTAGTGTATTGGCTAAATCGACGTTTCGAGATGATCAAGCCATGACCCTGTCCGTTTGTGCCCGGCTTACTCATTCAAATTTTGCTTTTGACATCGACGTCGCTTGGCCCGCAGAAGGTGTCACCGTTCTGTTTGGACGTTCTGGCTCGGGCAAGACTACATTACTGCGCTTGATTGCTGGTCTGGAGCGTCCGAGCAATGCGCGCGTGCGTTTCCGTGATGAAAAATGGCAGGATGGGCGGCACTGGGTGCCACTGCATCGACGCCGGATTGGCATGGTTTTTCAGGAGGCAAGCTTATTTCCACATTTAGTGGTACGCGAAAATCTTCTTTACGGTTACCAGCGCATACCGCCTGCAGAACGAAAAGTACATTTGGACGAAGTGGTGGAAATGCTGGATATCGGGAATCTGATCAGCCGTAATGTGACCCAGCTTTCTGGTGGGGAACGTCAGCGTGTTGCCTTGGGGCGTGCTTTGTTGGCAAGCCCGCGCTTGCTGCTGATGGATGAGCCACTTTCTGCGCTCGATACACAGACCAAGCGCGATATCCTCCCGTATCTAGAGCGCTTGGTAGAGCAAGCGGGTGTCCCGATTGTGTATGTTACCCATGCGCCAGCTGAAGTGGAACGCTTGGCAGATCGGGTTGTATTTCTGCAGGATGGGCACATCGATCGCGTAGAAACACTCAAACACACCTTGTCGCGACCGGATTCCCCGTTATTTAACGATGAAGGAGTGGTTTCGGTCATTGAAGGAAAAGTGGGGCAGAAAGAATATGGGTTAACTCCTTTCCATGTTGGCGAAGATTGTTTTTGGTTGAGCGCCCCTATTTATTCAGAAGGCGTTTGCAGACCGCAACGTTTGCGTATTCTTGCCAAGGATGTCGGTATAGCTCTTTTTAAACCGGAGAGTACAAGTCTTCTGAATATCTTGCAGGTGACAATAGAGCGCATAGACCTCGCTCGCGAGGGGCACGTACTGCTCGGATTACGGTTAAGCGGAGGGCAAAATTTGTTTACTGAAATCACTGCATGGTCACGTGATCGATTGGATTTACGCACGGGACTTGTCGTATATGCCATGATCAAAACGGTTGCGTTGGCGGAATAAATATAAACCTGCCGCGACTCTTAACCAAGCTTGGCTAATTATCTATTGCAGTGCATCATGCTGGCTGAGTTCACCCGCACATTACTCATTGTAGGCATCGCCTGTAAATAAAGCATAGCCAAAACCTCGACCGAATCTGCGCCTGGCACTTATATCGTTAATGTGACGATTACCGATGCGCTGGGGAGTCACAGCCAAGCGGTGGCGATACGGTGTGGGATCCGGCGCAGATGGATAGGATGCTCCAGAGTATCTACACAGGTATGTTAACGAAGCTCAGCGCGAGCGATGTTGCCGGGGCACTTACGGCTGAAACTGCCTCGCAGCACGATAAATACCAGCTAGTGTTTAATGGACTACAGCCGAATTTATCTACGATCGTGAGCCAGTTAGGCACACTTCAGCAAGCCACGCTCGGCAATGAAATGGCTGAATACCTTCTTGTCCGCAACACGACAGATGGCCCCCAAGGTTTCCTGATCTACTTTTTACTAGGCGAGGATGGGGTATGGCGCATCGATGGAATGTAATGGCTAAAGGTGAAAACATTAGATTGTTACACATAATGCTCGTGATGTTTGTGCTGTCCCCGCTCAGCGCCTGTGGCTTGTCCAACGGCCCAATCGAAGGACAAGTTTTCGAAGCAGGCACCCATAAGCCCATCGCCGGTGCGATTGTTATTGTGCGTTGGCACGGGACGTATTCGATTCCCTTTGCGGATACGAGTAGCTCCTGCTATCACGTCGAAACCGCCACCACCGATGCGCAAGGCCATTTTAAGACTCCGGCGTGGACAGAGAAATCCAAGGGGTTTTTGTTCTCCGGGGACTACTGGGTCATCAATATGTATAAATCGGACTACCAGGAGTATCGGCCGCCGTCGTTCATCAACTCCGATGAATACAAGAAGAATGTTCGTTTTATGGAGCCATTCAAGGGGACAAGGGAGGGGAGACTGGAGTTTCTAGCGGGACAGAGAGGCAAAGAGTGTGGACCCCGTGATGCTTATGTAAAAAAACTTCTTCCGTTTTACCGCGAGTTATACAACGAGGCAAAGGTAAATGCCAAAACATCAAACGATACAAAAATAGTGGATTCACTTCACTATTCGCTCGACGATTTGGAGTTAGGCACCAATGAAGCAAACAATAAACAAACTCAAGGGGAATATGGTCCATGAAGTCCATACATTCATTTTTCTGTCTATTTTTTTCACTCGGTGTGGCTCCGGCACAAGCCTACGAACTGGCGACACATGCTCGAATTACCGAGCAGGCCTTTCTGCAGTCCAATCTTACTCGTAACCCAGAGGTTCTTTTAAACTTGGGATTGCCTGCGAACAGCCATGTAGATACCGTCTCTAACGTCAAGCATTTTTCAAATAATCGTGTTGATACGGCTGTTGAGTTTTGAGTACGCCAAAGCACAAATGCACCAGCTTGCGCATTGCGGCACCGAGGGAGGACATCTTGGACTTGCCTCGGGCAAGCAGGCGTTCATAGACAGCTTTGACGTGTGGGTTGTAGCGTGTTCCCACGACGGCAGCCATATAGAGCACGGCACGTATTCTGGCGGGGCCGGCCTTGGACATTCTTGCGCGTCCCAGCACCGAACTACCCGATTGCCGCTCCACCGGAACGAGTCCCAGATAAGCCGCCAACTGTTCAGCCGAACCGAAATCATGGTTGTGCATCACAGAGAGTATATTGCTCCCCACCTGCGGGCCAATTGCTGGAATGCTCTGGAGCAATGCCCTATCTTTCTGAAGATTCGAATGCTTGTCGATGTGTTCGTCAATATCCTTTTGTAGCTGGGCTAACTGTTTGGCTAGAAACCCAATGCTCTCTTCAAGTGACTTATGAATCAGCGCTGGCGTGTCTGTGGCACCGGCTTTCTCCTGGCGATTGCGCTCGCGTTGTAAATCTTGGGCAATGGCTTCACGGCGTGCCAACAACGCTTGCAGTACCCGTGCTTCCTGAGGGGGCGGCACCCAAGCTTTGGGTTTGAGTAATGCGCCATAACGAGCCAGCACAACGCTG
>JAIOPT010000028.1 GCA_021413765.1 Betaproteobacteria bacterium | reverse complement strand
GCCGAACAACAGCGCATCCGCCAACTGGAACAGGAAAACCGTCGACTTCGTATGGATGTTGATATTTTAAAAGAAGCGTCAGCCTTCTTTGCCCGGGAACTAAATGAGCTAACCGCTTATTTACCTGTTGCAACAGAAGGCAATCCCTGTTCAGCAGAGTTGCCGCGTCTTGGAAGTGAGCCGTTCCGGTTTTTTTTATTAGGCCAGACGCCGCCTCGCCAACCCAATAATTTACAAAACAAGCACGCATCTGCGAGCTGCATTCATGGCCAGTCATCAAAGTTATGGCAGCCGTCGTCTGGTCACCGCATTGGAAGCGCAAGGTATTCAAGTTGGTCGCTATCGGGTGCGCCACCTGATTCGTCAAGCAGGCTTGAAGTCAGTATGGAAACGTAAATTCATCCACACAACTGATAGCAAATACAATCTACCCATTGCTGCCTATATTCTGGATCGGCAATTCAATAAGGAAATTCATCGTTGTTTGAAACGCTACTTTATTCGAGAGCTACATCCTCTAATTTTTGGCTGATTTATCAGAAATAGTAACCATTACTTGACATAGGAGCGTCAACGCAGTGACAGAACGCTTCTTCCTGAACCTCAAAATGGAGCGCGTTTGGTAGCGCGAATATGCCAATCAAATGGAAGCTAAAACAGATGTCACCGCATACATCGTGGGATTCTATAACTGTAATCGCATACACTCAGTATTGGGCAATCTGTCGCCCTTCGTCTTTGAGCGGAACAAAGCAGCAAATAAACCTATCGTTGTGTCCAAAATTACTTAACCACTACACTCCATGTCAGAAATATATCGTTAATTTTAGAATTAGAGCGCTACGCTGGGACAACAGATTCAGAATCTTAGAATTGTCCTAGCTGCATTTCAAAAACAGGTTAGGTTCTCAATAGTTAAGCGCTTAAAGGCCCCCCCTATTAACCAGTTCGACTATATTGCCTCTCCTCTCATTCCACAAGCTGGGAATGCATCCTGTCTCTGCTAAACTTATCTTATCTAATCCAAACGCCATTAAACTGCATGATACAAATAAGCGAACGTTCCTACCCAACTGATGCTGCACAACAGCTTATCGACACTGGTATTGCACCGCTTTTAGCACGTGTTTATGCGGCGCGCGGCATTTCTAATGTAACGCAGTTGGACACCGGCCTGCAATATCTGTTGCCCTTCACGCAACTAAAAAACGCACAAAAAATGGCATGCTTATTGGCGGATGCCATCGCCGAACAACGCAAGCTGCTGATCGTGGCAGATTATGATGCCGACGGCGCAACCGCCTGTGCTGTAGGGCTGCGCGGCTTGCATATGTTGGGTGCACAAGTGGATTTCATCGTGCCGAACCGATTCGAATATGGTTATGGTTTAACGCCGGAGATCGTGCGCCTGGCGGCGCAATCCGCACCCGACATATTGATCACCGTGGATAACGGCATCGCTAGCGTGGAAGGTGTAGCCGAGGCCAACCGATTGGGCATGCAGGTGTTAGTTACCGACCACCATCTTCCTGGTGATGCTTTGCCGGACGCACTTTGCATTGTCAATCCAAACCAACCGGGCTGCGATTTTCCCAGCAAAAACCTGGCGGGGGTTGGCGTCATGTTCTATGTGCTACTCGCGTTACGCGCCGAACTGCGGGCTCGCGGCGCATATTCAGAGCAAGCGGAACCCAATCTAGGTAAGCTACTTGATCTGGTCGCCTTGGGAACAGTTGCAGATGTTGTAAAGCTGGATGAAAACAATCGTATTCTGGTACAACAAGGACTACAGCGCATCCGCTCCATGCGCGCTTGTTGCGGCATCAACGCATTGTTGCAGGTAGCCAGTAAAAATTATGAACAGGCCTCAAGTTATGAATTGGGCTTTGTCGTGGGGCCAAGGCTGAATGCAGCTGGACGGCTGGAAGATATGAGCCTGGGTATCACATGTTTGATTAGCGATGATGTCACTGAAGCAGCCAAAATTGCGGCGCAACTTGATACACTAAACCATACTCGGCGCAACATAGAGGCTGACATGCAGCAAGCGGCCCTGGCCACGCTAGAAAACATCACTCCGACTGACAGCTACAGCCTCGCGCTGTTCGATGAAACTTGGCATCAAGGTGTTATCGGCATTCTCGCTTCGCGTCTAAAAGACCGCTACCATCGTCCCGTCATCGCTTTTGCACGATCACTAAATGGTGAAATAAAAGGCTCTGGACGCAGCATCCACGCTCTGCATTTGCGCGATGCACTTGATCTTGTGTCCAAACGCCATCCGCATCTGATACAAAAATTCGGCGGTCATGCCATGGCGGCTGGCCTTAGCCTGCGCGAGGAGCATTTCGATGAATTCAAGATTGCCTTTGAAGCCGTAGCACAAAGCCTGCTTTCCCCAGCCGATCTGACCAAGATTATTGAAACAGATGGTCTACTGGCACCATCCGAATTCACATTAGGCATTGCGCGCAGCCTGGAACAGCAGGTTTGGGGACAAGGTTTCCCGCAGCCATTTTTTGAAGGCGAGTTCACCGTAAAAAGCCAGCGCGTGGTTGGCGAAAAACATCTCAAACTGAAACTCTCTACTGCAAGCGCAGCATATGATGCCATTCACTTTTTTTGCGTCGACCCCATGCCAGCCTGCATTCGTGCAGTTTTCAATCTGGCTATCAACGAATACAATGGCAGCGTCAATTTGCAACTTATCGTCCGGCACTGGCAAAAATCAGATATATGAAGCCGTAAGGAACACCAAGCCAAAAAAATATAGTCCAATTTTTTTACATTATCTTCGTTTAACTTATTTCAAGGCGGCCAAGCGATGAATCATCAAATCTGGCAAAACAATGGCGTTGAATTCCTGCCACAGTTCCTCGCTAGCCTCGCGATCGGCCTGCTGATTGGCCTGGAACGTGAGCGCAGAGCTGCGTCCAAAGCCGGACTGAGAACCTTTGCGCTGGTTGCGCTAATTGGCACTCTCACCGCCATGCTCTCAAGCAAAATTGGCTCTCCCTGGCTGTTGGTTGCAGGCTTCTGCATTGTGGGCGTCATGATCATAGCTGCCTATCTCACCAGCCCCACCGAAGAAAACGATCCAGGCACCACCACGGTTGCCGCTTTGCTGCTATGTTATGCGCTCGGCGCACTAATCTGGTATGAACAAACAAAATTGGCCGTCATGCTAGCCATAATCACCACTACCCTGCTCTATTTCAAACCCGAACTAAGCGGCATGACGAAACGGTTGACGCGCCGCGACCTGGTTTCCATCCTGCAATTTTTGGTGCTAACTTTCGTAATCCTTCCTGTCCTGCCTAACCAGAACTTCGGCCCTTATGACGCATTCAATCCGCATCAGACATGGATGATGGTAGTGCTGATTTCCGGGCTAAGTCTGGCTGGTTATGTCGCTCTACACTGGACTGGCCATCGTTATGGCGCAGCACTGCTCGGCTTGCTCGGCGGACTGGTATCCAGCACCGCAACCACATTGGTTTACGCGCGCCACGGCAAAACAAGTGAAATCATGGCGCGCCTGTCTGCTGTGGTTATCCTGCTTTCCAGCCTAGTCGTACTGATGCGCTTGACAGTGGTAAGTGCAGTAGTGTCGCCCGGCTTGCTCGCCAAACTATTGCCGGTGATGGGGCTCGGCCTCTTGTTTGGACTGGTCGTTACCCTTCTCGACTGGCGCAAATTGCTTACCTCTTCAGATTTACCCATGCCCAAAACTGCCAACCCGACCGAGATCCCTGCCGCTCTGAGCTTCGGCCTGCTCTACGCAGTAGTACTGTTTTTTTCTGCTTGGCTTTCGGATATTGCCGGTAGCGGCGGCCTGTATGTGGTCGCCTTGATCTCCGGACTCACCGACGTGGATGCCATCACACTCTCTAGCCTGCGTTTATTTGATTTGGATAAGCTGACCGATGATCAGGCAGTAACAGCCATCGCCATCGCTTTCCTGTCCAACATGGTATTCAAATTTGGACTGGTGGTATTTATCGGCGGCATGACCTTGGCAAAACATGTCGCAGCAGGTTTTTTGGCGATGGGAGTCGGTGTTGCGCTTGGCCTGTTTATGTTTTAACCCATACATGATTTGCGCGATGACAACGCATTCCCCCCTTTACAAAAGTGGGGCTAGGGGGTATTTAAGTGTTGCGGGGATACAAAAACCCCCCTCAATCCCCCTTTTTCAAAGGGGGAGGCTGGTTTAAATGAATTAACAAAATGACTTGCATGAGCGACTGCTAGCAGATAATCGCCCGCAGAACATGCTCCTGTCTCAATAGCTGCCTCCTTTAACTCAGAGCTGAGCTTTCAGCTATAATCGCCCCCTTTTCCGCACTCGACAATATTAATGGAAGCCGAACAACTCAACGCCCTCACCCACCAGTTACAGGACCTCCGTGTTCGTATCGCTGAATTACGGAGGTATCTTTGACTTCGATGGCAAACAAGAGCGACTGGCCGAAGTCATAATCCTCGCCGAAGATCCAGCCATCTGGCAGGACAACAAGCGCTCTCAAGAACTGGGGCGTGAGCGTAAGATGCTTGAAGGCATCGTTCTCACCTTGAATCAGCTTAATCAAGATCTTGATGATACAGCCGAGCTATTTGAAATGGCGCTGGCGGAAAATGACGATGCCAGCCTCAACAGCATCGTGCAAGATGTTCAAAAAATGGAAAAGAAAGTGGCGGACATGGAATTCCGCCGCATGTTTTCCAAACCAATGGATTCCAACAACTGCTTCCTTGACATCCAGGCAGGCTCAGGTGGTACTGAGGCACAAGACTGGGCCTCGATGCTGCTGCGCATGTACCTGCGCTATTGCGAAAAAAAAGGTTTTCAGGTGGAAGTGCTGGAGCAATCCGATGGCGAAGTTGCCGGTGTCAAAGGTGCCGTACTCAAGGTGACTGGCGAATATGCTCATGGTCATTTGCGCACCGAAACTGGCGTACACCGACTGGTGCGCAAGTCTCCATTCGACTCCGGAAACCGACGCCACACCTCTTTTTCAAGCGTATTTGTCTATCCTGAGGTGGATGAATCCATCGAAATCGATATCAACCCCGCAGACCTGCGCGTAGATACCTATCGCGCAAGCGGTGCGGGCGGACAGCACATCAATAAGACCGATTCAGCGGTACGCATCACCCACGTACCCACCGGCATTGTGGTGCAATGCCAGAACGACCGCTCGCAACACCGTAACCGCGCCGAAGCGATGGCAATGCTGAAGTCACGCATGTATGAAGCCGAACTGCGCAAACGCAATGCCGAAAAAAAGGAAATGGAAGATGGAAAAACCGACATCGGCTGGGGACATCAAATCCGCTCTTATGTTTTGGACCAATCGCGCATCAAGGATCTTCGCACTAATGTGGAAATAGGCAACACTCAGGGTGTGCTGGATGGCGACCTGGATGAATTCATTAGTGCCAGTTTGAAGCAAGGGGTGTAATCAATATTTTCCAAACAATGGATACGATAAGTTTATTTTTCTTGCTGTTGATAGCCGCGCTGGGGTGGTTCTGGTTCGACAGTCTTCGCGCCCTTGAGGTCGCCCGAAAAATGGGAAAACATATCTGCAGCAATGAGAATTTGCAATTCCTCGACGACACAGTTGCCAACATCGGAATTGCTCTGGCTCGCGACAAGACTGGGCGAAGGGTATTGCGACGTACCTATCGTTTCTTATTCAGCGAAACTGGTAACACCAGGCTTGAAGGCCAACTGGTCTTACTTGGTGACAAGGTCGAGTCAGTAACGATGGAGCCCTATCAAATATTGCCCTGAACAGTAGCCTTCAAGTGGACTCGTAACCATTTCTACTACTGGCAGACTCGCACGCCGGACAGTTAATTAACTTACCTCAACGCATAGAAGCGTCGCTGTTAAATTGCGCGTAATGCGGCATTTGTGACACAATCCCGCGCCTGTGAAAGCACTCCTGAATTCTTGATCATAATTTATCCGAACATCATGACTACCGAACCAACGATACCTCAGCAAGACGAAAATCAAATCATCACCGAGCGCCGCGCCAAGCTCACTGCACTTCGCCAAGACGGCATCGCTTTCCCGAATGATTTTGAGCGCAAAAATCTGGCCGGTGATTTACATGCTGCTTACGGAGCAATGAGTCACGACGAACTGGAAGCAGCACAAGTTAGCGTGGCTGTAGCCGGGCGCATGATGTTAAAGCGCGTTATGGGCAAAGCCAGCTTTGCCACTGTGCATGACATGAGCGGACGCATCCAGCTATTCATTAACAATAACGATACCGGCGAAGTAGCGCATGATGCATTCAAGCACCATGATCTGGGTGACATTCTTGGAGCAACAGGTGTACTGTTTAAAACCAAGACCGGTGAACTTTCTGTGCGTGTTACCGGGCTGCGTCTGTTGACTAAAGCACTACGCCCGCTACCGGAAAAGTTTCACGGTCTGAGCGATCAGGAACAAAAATACCGCCAGCGGCATGTAGATCTCATCACCAATGAGGACACACGCAATACATTTATTATCCGCTCCAAGGTAATCCAGGCTATCCGGGAATTTTTCATACGCCACGATTACCTCGAAGTCGAGACACCTATGATGCATTCCATTCCGGGCGGCGCATCGGCCAAACCCTTTACCACGCATCACAATGCTTTGGACATGCAGCTGTATCTGCGCATTGCGCCGGAGTTATATCTCAAGCGGCTGGTGGTAGGCGGCTTTGAGAAGGTATTCGAAATCAACCGTAACTTTCGCAACGAGGGGCTTTCTACGCGGCATAACCCGGAGTTCACCATGATCGAGTTTTATGAAGCCTACCGGGATTATCGTTACCTGATGGACTTTACTGAAAAGCTGTTTAGCGAAGTGGCGCGCAAGGTGCTGGGCACCACTGTGCTCTCTTATCAGGGACGAGAGCTCGACTTGGGACAACCGTTCCATCGCCTGACCATGGCACAGGCAATCCAAAAATATCATCCGCAGTTTTCTGACGAGCAGTTGAACGACCGCAATTTTCTAGTCAACGAATTACAAGACCTGAAGGCCAAATACAGGGCAGCGGATGGCGTGGGCGGACTGCAACTTTCGCTGTTTGAAGAGCTGGCCGAGCATCAGCTATTCGAACCAACTTTCATCATTGACTACCCAGCAGAAGCATCACCACTTGCGCGGCGTAGCGATACGCGCCCGGAAATTACCGAGCGGTTTGAATTGTTTATGGTTGGACGCGAAATCGCCAATGGCTTCTCCGAGTTGAATGACCCAGAAGACCAGGAAGCGCGCTTTGATGCACAGGTAAAGGCTAGGGAGGCAGGTGACGAAGAAGCAATGTTCAAGGACAGCGATTACATTCGTGCGCTGGAATATGGCTTGCCGCCTACCGCCGGAGAAGGAATCGGAATAGACCGTCTGGTAATGCTGCTCACCAATAGCCCCAGCATCCGCGATGTAATCTTGTTTCCGCAAATGCGCCCCGAAAGATAGGCGGATTCAATTTCGAAGTGCAACAAGGAGTGTTGGCTTGATGTAGCGCATCTACGCCATCGGTAAAAATTACATAGGTGAGATGATTACACTCACTGGCTGTAGGAAAATCTCGCTAAGATTGAATTGGCAGGACGCTTTCGCCGCAAACATGTCTAGCATAATACCCTGATAATAAGTTTGCTAAGCCCCCATATTGTCTGCAAGTGGCAGCAGGAAAATTACCTTTTGTCGATCATTATGCTGCCATTTCTCTAGCGGGAATTGTGCGGTGTTGAAAGCGAATTATTTTCTACACTGGTCATATTAAAAATTGCTGCCCAGTGCCCACAGCAACTGCCGCTGTTTTACCGACACTCAGCACCACTTTAATCCACCCTGGATTTATATATGGTGCCTGCACGTTCTAACAGCGGTAGATGCAAAACTCACACAAATACCGCGTGTTGTAAATGCGGCAATCAGATTTTTGCGCGCTTGCAGGCCAACGTATATTTAGTCACGTTGGCACCGCCTCCACCTGGTACTGAGCTATAAAAAGCATTGTTACCCGAAATGGTTTCTCCGTTACTTGCATCGCGCACTTTTAACGAAGCTTCAAAGCCGACTGCATTGAATACACTGACATCGGCATCGAAATTAATTTTAACTACCGGAATGCCGGACTCAACGGTCATCGATGCATCGAAAAATTTGAAACGTATCAGAGTCGAAAAGTCGTCAGAAAATGGAGCCGTGGGACTAACCTCAAAAACCTTCGCATAGGTTAAACTTCCTGAGCTTGAAGTAAAGTTCACCGCCACGCTGCATGCCAAGGCATCGTCAGAAGCAGCATTTGCCATCAACGAACTGGAAATGCCAACTACAGTGAAGGATGCAATTAAAAGCTTTTTTAAATTAAACATAATAGATCTCCAAAATTATAAAATTAAAATAAAGCTCACCCGGAATACCGGGTGGCTGGCCGAATTAATAGTTAGCCCAACACGGCCCACGATGGACAAAGACTCCAGCAGTTACACTGAAGCCAATGTTGATCCAAAAAATTCAAAGTTTATTACGCAAAAAATATTCTAATTTTTTGCGAAGTTTGCCTGTACTGACAAACTGGTATTCCCCACTACTGTACATGAGGTACCCGTACATGCCCCTGACCAGTTTACAAAGTGGAATCCAGCATCAGGTGTTGCGGTAAGCGCAATGACTTTGCCGCTCAGACTCATCGAACAGATATTTCCACACAAGATACCTGCTGGGTTGCTGGTGATAGTTCCTTTGCCACCCGATGTTTTTACTGTCAGAGTTGCGGCTGTACTACCGCCACCACCACCACCGCCGCCGCCACCACCAGTTGCCACTACAGCGTTAAATGTCGCTGAGATATTCATAGCATCGCTGATAGTGACGTTACAGGTAAGCGTAGTGCCTGTGCAAAGCTCAGCCCCGACCCCGGCCCATCCAGCAAAGGTATTATTACTGGCAGCTTGGGCGGTTAGGGCAATAACTGTGCCCAGCGCATAAGGTGAGGTGCATTTGCTGCCACAACTGATAATTTTGTCTGCAGAAGCGACGTTGCCAGTGCCGACTTTAGTGACCGTCAACGACGGAACATTGATGTTCACGGCGGCCATTTGTGCGGCAAGTATGTTACCAATTTCAGTAGATATAGGAACGCTGCATGTGGGATCAGCACAAAGGGCCTCATGGGTGATTGCGTCATAGGCGCCAGTGTACTCATAGGACTCATAGCGGCGAATGACTGCCTTAGAGCCACTATTCGGTGAACCTTGGTTAACCAGCTTGCCGTTTTGCTTGTGGTTGCCACCCGATTCGGGTGGTGGGCTAGCCTGCATCAATTTATAATCTGTCTCAAGCTGAGTAGCATCCTGAGGGACAATCGCGTTTGTATCGACCAATTCGTCTAGTTTGACTGCGCGCGTGAGTTCTGTTTTGAATACCTTTACCCAAGTCGCATCGCCATATTGCGGTATAGGCGCCGGTGGTGTCGGTGGCAATTCGATTGTTGCTGCGATTTCTTGAGTGGCTGGATCAGGGAAGGAATAAGTCGGAGTCGGAACCATTATGGTAGTGGTCGAACCAACCAAGTGTCCAGGATTGGCAGAATCCTCGAACATCCAACGATATGAAGTATTTGTAACTTTCGACAGGGCAGCATAATTTATATGAACGCCAAAATGGTCACATCCTGCATTGTTGTAGGATGGATACCCCATGTAACAAGCTCCTGCAAAAGATGTCAAGCTTGAGCCTGCCCTTGGGACTGTGGCCGAAACGAACTTCAAAGCAACTGGGTCATAAGCACTCTGGTAGCGCACATAAACCCCTGTCGCATAATTTTCGATGAGAGGGTTGCCAAATTTGTTACCAGTCCATGACTGCGATAAATCGCTAGCTTGAAGGCCCTCAATCTTAATTTCGAAGCCGTAAGCATTCTGTCCCTCATAGTTAGCTGCATCAAAATTACCGAGCCCCCCAATTAGAGCGACCACGGCGTTAGCCGCTGATGCCGCCGCGAACAGGGACAATGTCAGGACTGCGCCGCAGGCATGCTTGATGGTCCTTGATTTTGAATCATGCTTGTATTTTTTCATGATGTTTCTCCAAATTTGAAATAAATCAATAACGAGTGCCATGCGAAACTCCTTAATGACGCCACCTTTATTGAAGCAAATATCATGCCATATAAATTATTAATGATTATCAATTGGTTAATAATTACCTTGGTCAGCCAACTAGGGAAAATGGGGCATTTGACCCACCTATAAATGGTGAATATCCCCAGTTTTAGAGTATTCTATGCGAGTAAAAAACTTTTTTAACACCGTACTTTTATAATGCATGCAAGACGTTAGAACAATTAAGCGGAGTACGGCAATGCTAAAAAATAACCAAGGCAATCCATTCAAATTACTTCACTGGTTTGGGTGGCTGAGCTTGACCGTGATTGCAGGAATTGCAATCGCCCAAGCACTTCTAATATCAACTTTCCTTAGCTCTCATATTTTCCAACGAGAGGGAGAGCTGAGCCAAGATTTCATTAGAAATATTTTAGTTGCAGACGGTTCCTTAAATTACCTAGCTGACCCAGACGATCAAGACCTAGCGGCCAAATTCAGTAATACTGATGAGCACAATAATAATATGCATGACCTGTTGCGAGCTAATATCTACAAGCCAGACGGGTTAATTCTCTGGTCGAGTGACCCTAAAATGATTGGGCAGCGATTTCCTAAAGATAATGACGAGCTCGAAGACGCATTGAAAGGCGAGCTTGTTATCCACCCTGCACATATTTCCAAATTGACTTTGGAAAAAAAGGAGCATATTGGCATAAGTCCAGCGATAGAATATTTTGTTGAGTGCTACATACCCATAATTCAACCTGTAACGGGTAAGATCATTGGGGTAGTCGAGTTCTATAGAGCTCCAATTGAGCTAACAAAGGCCATTAAAGAGGGGCGGAACCAGGTTTGGTTAGCTGCCATTGCCAGCGCTCTAATACTATTTTGGTCGCTGTTTTGGATTGTTCGTCGTGCTGATAAAGTAATCAAACGTCAGCATTCACGCTTAATTGAGACTGAGACCTTGGCAGTAGTAGGGGAGCTTGCTGCATCTATTGCCCACAATATTAGAAACCCCTTGTCTTCTATTCGCTCTGCTGCCGAATTGGCACTTGAGTCACCCAAGGAAAACTGCTCCGAGCAGGCAAAAGATATTATCCTTGAAGTAGATCGAATTGGTCGGCAAATTTCTGAACTTCTCAATTTCTCAGTTGAAGATACCAAGCAGGCTACCTCTATTGATCTTAAAGCCACATTAGATCACTGTATTTCCCATCACCTTCATTCATTTGAACAAAAGCAGCTCACTCTAGAATTATCTTCGACAGCCAGTCATCCTTCTGTTCTAGCCGACGATGTGCTCTTGCAGCAAGTTTTTCACTGTGTTCTTTCAAATGCAGCTGAAGCCATGAGAAGTGGAGGACGCTGTACGGTGAAATTAATGGATGAAGGAAGTCATTCTGTATGTATTGAAATTGCTGATACTGGTTGCGGAGTAACACCTGAGGTTAAGAGCAAAATTTTCCGCCCATTTTTTACAACAAAACCCAAAGGTCTTGGTCTTGGCCTGCCATTAGCACTTAAAATTATTGAGCGATTCAATGGCACGATTGAGCTCCGTGATAATCCCGGAAATGGTACGATTGTGAAGATAGTTTTACCTAGAGGTTAAAACTATGGCATCTATACTAATCATCGATGACGAACTTGTTTTTGCCAAGAATGCGGCAAAATTTCTTGATAAGAGTAATCACAACGTCATGACAGCAGGCACAGCAGCAGATGGAATAGAAGCTATTAAAGCATCTCCACCAGACATTGTCGTTCTTGATTACAAGTTGCCAGATATGGACGGTCTAGCAGTCATTTCACAAATTCGTGAATTGAATGCTGATATTCCCATTATTATGATTACAGGGCACGGCAGCATAACGCTAGCAGTTAATGCAATTAAAGCTGGCGCAAATGACCTGATGACTAAGCCTATTGCCTTAGGTGATTTGCGTGAACGTATTAACCAGCTATCTCAGCGCCAGCTTGAAAGCGCTCGCTTGAAATACTACGAAGCCAGAGAACAAAGTCTTGGCAGCCTTAATGAGATAGTAGGTAGCAGTCAAGCAATTCTAAACCTTAAAAAGACAATATCTAAAATCGCCGGAATTAATACGGGAGATAACTTACCTCCCGTGCTGATCATAGGTGAAACTGGCACTGGCAAAGAGCTCATCGCGCGTTCATGTCATTTTTGTAGCAGTCGAAGTGAGAAGCCTTTCATTGAAGTGAACTGCGCATCGATTCCTGAAAACCTCCTTGAATCAGAGTTACTAGGCCATGAACGTGGCGCATTTACGGATGCCAAAGAGCGAAAAATTGGTCTTTTCGAGGCCGCCGATGGAGGCACTCTCTTCCTGGATGAGATTGGTGAAATGCCCCAATCTTTACAGGCAAAGTTGCTTAGGGTCATTGAGGATGGCCGTTTTCGTCGATTAGGCTCAGTTCAGGAACGACATGTTAATCTTCAAATTATCACCGCGACAAATCAGAACTTAGAGATGCGGATTAGTCAGGGACTATTTCGTGCCGACCTTTATTTTAGGTTGCGCGTATTACAGATTTCTGCGCCGCCATTGCGAGAGCGAGAAGGTGATGCTCTATTGTTGGCACGACATTTCCTAGATATTTTTTCACACCGCTACCGGAAAACATCACTAAAATTTTCTGACGAGGCTGAAAGGTCTATCGTTTTACACTCATGGCCAGGGAATGTACGCGAACTACGTAATGTTGTTGAGCAGGCTGTCTTATTAGCCGATGTTTTAAATATTGGGCCGAATGACCTACTGATTCACCCAACCAGCGAAACTCAAAACGAGTCTTTATTACATAAAAGCGGTGTTAAAAATCCTGAATATTTTGGTGAATCTTCACTAGATCAAATGGAACGCAAATTGCTGAATAATGCGCTTATTGAAACAAAAGGTAATGTGTCAAAAGCGGCAGTGCTACTTGGAATTAGCCGAGATACGCTTCGATACCGTATGGAGAAACACAAGATAAATAGCGCATCATTTGCTGACTGACGCTAATTATTACGGAGCTGTTTATTGTAAAAAGGTGCCAGATGCATGCTTTTTACACTAGGCACATCTAAAAAACACCGATTATCGATACACGAGCTGCTATAGGCGAACCGGGTGAGATGTTGTTGTTGGCAGATAAGAAATAGTATCTATTAAGTAGATTCTCAACATTCAACTGTAAGCGCAGACTTTTATCAAGTTTGGCATATAACGCCCCATCTAATCTGGTGTAGCCCGGCAAGCTCACCGTATTGTCAGTCGAGGTGAACATGTTGCGGGAGCCTATACGCATTATTTATACATCCCCATGGTAAAAAATTCACCCAAAGTATTTACAATACAAATTAGTCACGCTATAAATTTAAAAAAAGTAAGGGGGCCATTGCTAGTGGCCCCCTAAACTACCGTAAACCAATATTCTTGGCCGACTGCTAAGAAATTTTAGTCATCAGAATGTCCATGCTCATGCTCTTCTTCACCGAAAAGCTTCTGCGATTTTTTCCAAGCTAGCTGACCAATTACACGCCCTACTTTACGGGATTCCAAATCGCCATCTATAAAGTGAATTCCACCGAAACGTCTGGAAATACCTGCTTCATCAGCCGCATCACTAAATGTTGCCCAGTACAAGACAGTATCCTTTGCTGGTACCAAACCTGGCTCAACGCGTGATGACCCAGCCGGAATCGTAACGCTGCCACCAAAACTATCACTTTTGGTAAATAGTTTCAATGATTCAGCAGCTGCGGCACTAAACACGCTGTGTCCAGAAATGTATTCTGAGAATGGTGGCGTTACTACATCGGCTGCTTGATAAGGTTTCCAGTTTGCACCATCAATTGAACCCTGCCAAGACTGTACGGTTTGACCTGCAAAAAGCAGATGAATTGCGGTGACAGGTCTTACATAATCAAAAAACCGCTTAGCATCCCAACTCGCAATGCTGGCATCAAGAACCGCATTGGTCATGGCGAAGAACATTTTGACATCTTTGTCTACCGAATTATGGTCGCGTTCAGACACAAACTCGGCAAACAATACCCAATGTCCAGGAGGAAGTTCAGACGATGGACCATCAGCCCAATATTCAGCGATAACTTTTTTCTCATCAGTTAGATGAGCACTGTATTCCAAAACCTGCAGCGCTTGAAGATCATACCGGGCTGGCTCAGTGTTAAAATCAGCGGGTTTCGGCAAGGTTTTGCGGAATTGGCTACCGGATTTTAAGGCGTAAGGAGTTACATTACCCCAATGCGGCGCAATAAATTTTTGTACGTTGGCACCTATTTGCAATGGCTGCCAACGGTTGGGATCATTAATCGTTGTCGGTGTATTGACTGGTGTATAGCCAGTGTAATCTGAATATGCGCCAGGATTCAAATCGCCCAATTGATTAGAGCCGTCGTGGTGGCGGAAATCCAACACCGCTTTGGCAGCGACGTTACCTATGCCAGCAGCTGTTGCAACGTTAACACTATTATCGTTAGCGTTATAACCCAAGGTCGCCATTACTGCATTAAAACTTGCCACTTCGGTAGGGAAAAGATCGGACAAACATTTGTAAGCTGCATAACTAACTGCCTTTTCTTTATTGGTAGCAGTACGCTCACCATTGGGGCGGCGCAAGTTATTGCCAAGGCGTGTGCCTTTGGCTTTATTGTCATAAGCTGCCCAAGCATCGTACATGCAGGTATTGGTGATTGCCAATGATCTGGCAACGATCGGTGGGCCAGGATGGGTAATTCGTATGGCTTCCAGCGCGGCATCATTCCATTTTGTTACTACAGTATTACCCGCTGAAAATGCTGATTGGGTAACCGCAAACAAAACTATTGCCGATGCATAAGTTGTTGTTTTTATTAATTTCATAATGTTAAGTTCCTATCGATATTAAAAATGATGGCCATTTTTCTCCGCACACTTCAGCATGTGCAGATTGGCATTATAATAATCTTTGATTTACTCAGGGTACTTAAAGATAAATTATCATAATCGTTTTTCCAACCAAGCATCAACCGACCAGTTGCCGCGACTCAGTATCAACAATACGCCGAGCAGAATGCCCCAAGATAAGTGTTGATTGATACCTGCATCGCTTAGGTCAGCATAAGAAATGACTGCGACCACATTGAGGATGAACAACCCAGCAGCGGCAAACCGTCCGAACAGCCCCAATACAAGCAGCGCAGATAGCCCTAGCTCTGCACCGGCGGCCATTGATGCCGCCACCTCAGGTGGCAGTAGCGGCACATTATAGACATCACTGAACAAGTACAACGTACTGTCCCAACTTAGCACCTTGGTCAGACCGGATTTGAAGAAAATATTCGCAAGATACAACCTCAGCCCCAGATCAATCAGAGGCGCCAGATATTCCGGCATGTGAGATGCTTTGTAGTAACACCTTGCCAAGCGTGATAACAGGTTCATGGAGCTGCTTCCAGGTTAAAATTTGCAAGAACGTTTTGCGCAACCAGATTCAGCAGCGCGGCTTGTAAATCGAAATCCGGATAGTTCGCCAGCGTGGCGGCAGTTGCATCTTCCAACTTAGTTCCAACTTGTATACTTTGCAGCCATGCTGCATCGGCTTCTGTCAGTTCGCTGACCAAGGCAACATCATTTTTGCGGCTAACCAGAGCGTTGCTGGAGCCACTATCCAAGTCAATCTTAAAGTCACCGGACGCACCGGGTTGATGGGCATGCCAGATGGCGGCGATCGGATAGCGGGAGCGCACCAGATGACATGCCGAGTGGACGTGCAGGATCAGATCTGGATATTGCTCGGGTGGTATTTGCGCCAGCTTGCCGATGTCCAGTGTGGCGGCATCGTCTGCGAAATAGGCACAGTGGCAGGCCCATTCCAGCGCCGCGACATCCGGCAAGTAAGGCAGTCCTTGCGCAGGTTCGAAGGCCGCGACAAAGCCTGCCATTCCCTCGCCATAGTGATGCAGGTTGCCGCTGCGTGAAAAATGTTGCCCGATGAATTGCCGTGTCAGCAGCCGGAAAAAATCCTTGCCCACGAGTTGCTCGATGACCGGATACGCGCCTGCAAGTGTGTCATGCAGATTGCCGCGATAGTTGTTGCGATAAACTTCTATGGCGATGGCGACAGAATAATTCTGGTAACTCGTGTCGATCCGCGACGACGGCTCCTCGCTACGCACGATGGCACGGGCAAAATCGGACAGGTCGTCATTTAACACAAGCATGGTATTTCTCCATCCGTTGCTGCGCTTTTTCTGCTTCACCCTTCAATACTGCCAACTCGGGTATATCGCTATCCCATTCGATCAACGTTGGGCGAGGCCCGATGTGTTGCAAGGCAAACTCATACAACTCCCACACCTCGGCGCATACTTGAGAACTATGCGTGTCTACCAGGCAGCCATCCCTTATGCTATGTCCAGCAAGGTGGTATTCCGCCACCGCTTCAGCCGGAAGTGCTTGTATAAATGCCTTGGCATCCACACCCAGGTTTCGAGCATTTACATACAGGTTGTTGATATCGAACAGGATGGCACAACCAGTGCGCAGTGATAATTCAGACAAAAATTCACCCTCGCTCATTTCACTGCTCGTGAAAGACAAGTAACTGGATAGGTTTTCCACCAGCAGTCGGCGAGCAAGTTTTTCCTGCACTTGATCAACACGTCTTGCCACATGGGAAAGAGCCTCTTGGGTATAGGGAAACGGAAGCAAGTCGTTGATGACCAAGTCGTTTATGACCATGGAACCGTTAATAGTTACGTCTGGCAAAGAATTCCAGCACAAATGTTCCGACACGGCAGCGGGTTGCACCGCGTCACAAAGACGATACAAAGCAGATAAGTGCGCCTGATCCAGCGGCGCAGTTGAAGCCAGCCCCATCCCAACGCCATGCAGGCTGACGGGATAATGCTCGCGCACCTTGAGCAAGGTATGCAGGGACGCACCCCCTCCGAAAAAATTCTCGTTATGCACTTCCACCCAGCCGAGCTTGGGTAGTTTCTCCAGCACCTCACAATAGTGAGGTGCCCGCAACCCGATACCGGCGGTGAACGGCAAAGAATCGTTTGCGGGCTTTCCCATTACATCATTTTCAGAGTGCCACCAGCAATCTTGTCACACGTGCCTTTGGGTACGGCGACGAAGTCCTGAGCATCATTGTTTTTAGTGCCTTGGCCCGCACAAGAATGCGCGCTCTTGTTGCTGGAACAATCATTCTTGCCCGCCTTGGCGATACCAAAACATTGTTCCATGTCAGTTTTTTTGGCTGCAGCACTGGCATTGCTGACCAGTCCAAGAGCTAACAAGCTACCGATTGCTGCTGATAAAATTTGATGATTGTTCAAAGTAAAACTCCTTTTGTTGGTGGATAATCCGGGAGATTCTGTCTCCTGGATCGTTGGTCGGAGAAAGCCAAACTTTCTTACAACTAAATACACGGATTCAAATTAATTTCCTTAATAACCTCACGGAAGTCGAACTGCATCCTCGATTGTAACGTTGCTTGTGAGTGGTATTGTTTATCCAAAGGATCAAGCAGGATCTGTGTATTGAGAAACGCTGCGGAAATTCAGAGAATTCGGTGAACTTGCAAATATGAAGGGTTAAACACTAATTACCCCACCTGAGCCACACTCGAAGCTGACGGAAAGATTCAGTATCCAGGCTGTCTGGCAGGATTATGACGCTACGCGCTAAGTAAGACCCTTGCGGCAACACATTCAGTACTGTTATATAGGGCGTAACCAGACTATCGGCCAATACCCGCGCAGTCACTTGATCCCCATTGCGCGCAACCAACAGGATCATATCTCCATCTAGCTGCAGCGTTTTGTTGGAGGATAGCGCTATCAACCAGGCATCGTGCCACACGTGATACAACAAGCTGATTATCACAAGCAAGGCCAGTAGTATCCTCGCCCATAATGGCAAAGCCAGTGGAACCAGAACCGCAAGCGCTACGCCATGCGAAGCAACTAACGTGATCGTAAAATAAATGGAAGGCTGAAGATTAAATTGCCGTTGCATGGTTACTTCCTGGCAGCTTGAAATATCCGGAATGAATAATCAGAGCTTGGCGGCTATTTCAGGAACGCACTTTATTTTTAAACTGCGTTGCGCTGCGGCGTGCATCAGTCTTGCCATGTGGAGCGGTACTCATGCCCGTGCCTAGTTTTCTGATTTTATACCCTGCATCCGTTTTTTTATTATCAAGTTGTCCAGCCTTGCTTCCAGTCGATTCAGCGGCTTTCTCCGTGACAGGTTTTGATTCCATACCCACCCAGTCAAGAATTTGGCTTACCTCTCCTGTGCCAAGTTCTGCTAACGTGCCTCGCTTCAAGCGAGGCGGCAGATTAACAATGCCGAAACGCACACGAATTAAACGGCTAATGGGTAAACCTAATGCCTCAAAAGTACGACGCACAATTCGATTTCGACCTTCCTTCAACATCAGGCGATACCAATGGTTGTAGCCCTCACCTCCTTCGTCGGTAAGCCTCTCGAACTTTACCGGACCGTCCTCCAAGGTGATTCCTTCCTTCACCATCTGCTCCATCTGCTCATCGGTCATGCTGCCCTGCACGCGCACAGCGTATTCGCGTTCCACTTCAAAGCGCGGGTGCATTAGTCGATTAGCTAGATCGCCAGAGGTAGTAAAAATCAACAGTCCACTGGTATTGAAATCGAGCCGTCCAATGGCAATCCATTTCATGCCCCGCAATTTGGGTAATTTGTCGAATACGTTTGCACGCTTTTCCGGATCATCGCGACTAACAATCTCGCCTTCTTGCTTGTGATACAACAATACACGCGGCAAATTATTGTTACTTGTTCTAATGTTAACAAGGCGCTTATCGGCACGTACTATATCGACCTCGGTCACACGCATACCCAGCGTCGCCACTTCTCCATTCACCGTTACGCGCCCAGCGGAAATCCATTCTTCCATAGTACGACGGGAACCCAAGCCGACCTGCGCCAATACCTTCTGCAAGCGCTCGCCTTGTTGTTCTGGTTGCTTTGCTTGCTCGTTCATCCCGTAACCTCTCGCCTTTCCAACACGGCTTGTGCCAGCGTACCACTATCCACATGCTCCAGTTCACCACCTACTGGCAGCCCACGCGCAATGCGCGACACTTTGATGCCCTGCGCACATAGCAAGATTGTAATGTAGTGTGCAGTGGCATCACCTTCTACGGTGAAATTAGTGGCGAGTATTACTTCACATGTATTTTCCTGTGCCCGCCTAACCAGCCGATCCAGGTGCAATTCACGCGGGCCGATGCCATCCAGTGGAGAAAGTCGTCCCATCAGCACGAAATACATACCGCGATAGCACTGTGCCTGCTCCATCATTAGCAAGTCTGCAGGCATTTCCACCACACACAGCAGGCTAGTATCACGCTTGGACGAACGGCATAAGGCGCAAATTTCTTCTTCGGAAAAATTATTACACTTAGCACAATGATGGATACTTTCCACAGCATGGCCAAGCGCTTTCGCCAGCCGCACTGCGCCTGGTTTGTCGCGTTGCAACAAGTGGTATGCCATACGCTGCGCAGATTTCGGTCCAACACCGGGCAGGCAGCGCAAAGCGGCTATCATTTCATCCAGACTGGAAGGCGTGTTCATCCAAGTACCAAAAACATTAAGGCATTCAGAACGGCAAACTTAAACCGGGCGGTAAATTCATGCCCGCTGTGAACCCACCCATTTTTTGTTGGGTCACAGCAGCAACCTGTTTCATTGCATCATTCATTGCAGCCACGATCAAATCTTCCAGCATTTCCTTATCGTCTGATAACAGGCTGTTATCCAACATCACGCGACGCACATCATGCGCACAGGTCATAACTACTTTCACCATGCCGGAACCAGCTTGGCCTTCCACCTCGACTGTAGCAAGCTCGTCCTGCGCCTTCTTCATGTTCTGTTGCATCTGCTGGGCTTGTTTCATCATCCCGGCCAATCCGCCCTTCATCATGTGCCTACCCTCCTTAACTTACTGTATTGATTTAATAGATTCTTCAAGTATCTGTGCGCCTAATTGTGCCTGGGCTTCACGCACGAATGGGTCTTGCGTGATGGCCTCAACCGCCTGTTGCTGACGTGTCTGTTTTACGTGCTGCTCGACTGCGGCTGGGGTGGCTACATTATTTACACCTACCATAACCACCAATCGCACTGGCTGGACGAAATAGTCGGCAAGGGCCGACTGCAACTTTTCCTGGGCCAATTTATTGGACAACAAATGTTTGTGCTGCGGCGCCAAATTTAAAGTTAATCGCCCATCAACATAATTTTCCAGCGTGCAATGTTTCGCCAATTCGCGCGCCATACCTTGCACATTCAGTTGCGCAAGTAATGCGCTCCAATCTAGCGACAAGGAAGCAGTTGCTTCCAGATAAACTGGCTGTGAGATAGCCTGAACAGGTTGCAATTGCTGCTTCGGCTGCGGCTGCGGCTGCGGCGGCACAGGTAGCGAAGTAGCAGGAGCCATTAGCGGTGCAACTGTCACTTCAGCTGTGAGCTGTTCAGACGCCGCCTTGGCACCAGCTGGCCTAAATGCCAACATGCGCAACAACGTCATGGTGAAACCAGCATATTCATCGGGCGCAAGATCAATTTCATTACGCCCGTGTATGGCAATCTGATAATACAACTGAATTTCGTCCGCGCTAAAACTCTGCGCCAGTTCCAGCAAACGCACTCGCTCCGGCTCATCTTCTGAGATGGCTTGCGGCACCGTCTGCGCCAGAGCAACACGGTGCAACAAAGTCGCCAAATCCTGCAAAGCAGCATCAAACGCCAAGCTGCGACTTAGCATATCGTCAGCAACACGCAGCAAACCAACTCCATCCCGCGCCAGCAAAGTTTGCAACACGTCATACAGATAACTCTGGTCAATCGCGCCCAACATATTGCGAACCGTTGCCTCATCGACTCTGGAATCGGAATAGGCAATGGCTTGATCGAGCAGGCTTAGCGCATCACGCATACTGCCTTGTGCCGCACGCGCCAGTAATGTCAGCGCAGCGATTTCAAATATTATGTCTTCCTGTCCCAGCACATACTCCAAGTGTGTGACGATTAACGCAGGCGGCAACTGTTTCAGATTGAACTGCAAACAGCGCGACAACACCGTAACGGGGATTTTTTGCGGGTCAGTGGTGGCAAGAATAAATTTGACGTGTGCAGGCGGCTCTTCCAATGTTTTTAACATCGAGTTAAAAGCTGCCTTGGAAAGCATATGAACTTCGTCAATCAAATAGACTTTGTAACGTCCCAAAGTTGGCAGATATTGCGCGTTATCCAGTACTTCACGCATATTATCAATGCCTGTATTAGACGCCGCATCCAATTCAATGAGATCAACAAAACGCCCACTGTCGATTTCCGTGCAAGCGCTACAAATTCCACACGGTGTAGCGGTAATGCCACTGACGCAATTCAAGGATTTTGCAAAAATGCGCGCAATGGTGGTTTTGCCCACGCCGCGCGTGCCAGTGAATAAATAGGCGTGATGCAAACGGTTTTGTGTCAGTGCATTGCTCAATGCCTGCACAACATGCTTCTGCCCCGCTAATTGCGCGAAGTTCTTAGGCCGCCATTTACGCGCTAGAACGGAAGTTGCTGACAAAGTTTACGCTGCCTCAAAAATGGTAGGCAAGGCGGATTTGGCTAAAATTAATGCCTGGGTTCGGATGCTTGATTGAACCATTGGATAGATGCTGAAAACGATAACCCAGATCATATTGCTGCCGATCACCGAAACGCAGGCCAGTGCCGAGATGATCGCCGAATTGAAAGGCGGTGCTAAATCTACGGTCGGCATTGATTTGTACATCCGAAATCAGATGAACTCCAATGCCTGCTTCCAGATAGGGTGCCAAGCTGGAAAAATTTTTCTGTTGCAAACGAAATACTGGCGTAAAACCGACATCAGTAATGTTGTATTTGTTACCCGCATTATTTGGGCCGTTCCAACTTCCAGCTGAAGCTTCCCAATAGCCAGTCACCAACCAGTTGCCGTCGGTAAACCACTTTTTTCCCCAATCCCATTGGGCGCCAATACGCGCCATATTGGTTTTATCGCCACTGCCAATCTCAGCGGAAACACCATCTATGGCCCACACATTCCCATTCAACAATATCGCACCGATCAGTACACAGATCTTTTTCATTGCCACTCCAGTTTCGAATTTCGAATAGGGAGGCGAGCCTTGCCCCCGGCACTTGCAGTAAATGGATATGGCTGCTTCCTTCCGGACCTGACCAGGTTCACCACCTTACAATGCGGGGAGGCCCGCCAATTCTTTAAAGCTGTCCAACAGCCAGCTGCACACCACCAAAAGGGTGCTCCCAAGCCATTAAAACACTTATATATTTTTATAGAATGTGCATTTCTGCTTCATCCCAATGCGCTATATCCTAGCGATACTTATTACAGCTTTTGAATCACTTATATTTTATTATCATACTATCAATTGAATCTGCTGGCAAAATTCAGCCTTGCCCAATGTGGTAAGAGTCTGAGAGTTAATCAAAATACTCGCCTTTACCTTTTAGTCGCATTACATACTCCCAAAATTTGATGCCTTCGGGTAAGCTTGCACTCCTAATTATTAATTCAATACAAAACAGACACTATGGCCCAATATGTATTTACCATGAATCGCGTAGGCAAGATCGTTCCGCCCAAGCGCCAAATTCTCAAGGATATTTCCCTCAGCTTCTTCCCTGGCGCCAAGATTGGCCTGCTTGGACTAAATGGCTCGGGCAAATCCACTGTACTGAAGATCATGGCTGGGGTGGACAAGGATTTCGAAGGCGAAGCCATTCCGATGCCGAATTTGAATATCGGCTATCTGCCGCAAGAACCACAACTCAATCCGGAGCAGACCGTACGTGAAGCAGTACAGGAAGGGCTGGGCGGGGTGTTCAGCGCGCAGAAAAAATTGGACGAGGTGTATACCGCCTACGCCGATCCTGATGCCGACTTTGATGCGTTGGCCGCCGAGCAGGCGCGACTCGAAGCGATCATCGCGGCTAGTGACGGAAATGCGGATCAACAAATGGAAATTGCAGCCGATGCATTGCGCCTGCCCGAATGGGATGCCGTGATCAAGAATCTCTCTGGTGGAGAGAAGCGTCGCGTTGCGTTGTGCAAGTTGTTGCTGTCCAAGCCGGATATGTTGCTGCTGGATGAGCCGACTAACCATTTGGATGCTGAGTCGGTAGAATGGCTGGAGCAATTTCTTTTGCGCTTTCCTGGCACCGTGGTGGCAGTGACGCATGATCGCTACTTCCTTGACAATGCAGCCGAGTGGATTTTGGAACTCGATCGTGGCCACGGCATTCCGTGGAAGGGAAACTATTCAAGTTGGCTGGAACAGAAAGGAGCCAGGCTCAAACAAGAAGAGTCCTCTGAGTCCGCGCGCCAGAAGGCGCTGAGCAAGGAGCTGGAATGGGTGCGTCAGAATCCCAAGGGACGGCAGGCAAAATCAAAGGCGCGTATCGCCCGTTTTGAAGAATTAAATTCGCAGGAGTATCAGAAGCGCAATGAGACCCAGGAAATCTTTATTCCCGTTGCCGACAGGCTGGGTAATGAAGTTATAGAGTTCAACAATGTTTCCAAAGCATATGCAGACCGACTGCTTATTGACAATCTCAGTCTCAAGATTCCGCCCGGCGCTATCGTCGGAATCATTGGACCCAACGGTGCAGGTAAGTCGACGCTGTTCCGCATGCTGACTGGAATAGAAAAACCGGATTCTGGCGAAATTAAAATTGGATCAACAGTCAAAATATCGCATGTTGATCAATCGCGCGATGCACTGGAAAGCGATAAGACTGTGTTCGATGTGATTTCCGGCGGTAATGACATCCTCACCGTGGGCAAGTTTGAAACGCCATCGCGAGCCTACATCGGTCGTTTTAATTTCAAGGGCGCAGATCAGCAGAAGCTGGTTGGTAATCTTTCAGGTGGCGAACGCGGACGTCTGCACATGGCAAAAACCCTTATTTCGGGCGGCAATGTCCTGCTGCTGGATGAGCCCTCCAACGACCTCGACGTGGAGACCCTGCGTGCGCTTGAAGACGCCCTGCTTGAATTTGCAGGTTGTGTGCTGGTTATCTCGCATGATCGCTGGTTCTTGGATCGCATTGCGACTCATATCCTTGCCTTTGAAGGCAACTCGCAGGTCACCTTTTTCGATGGCAATTATCAGGAATACGAAACGGACAAAAGGAAGCGTTTGGGTGAAGAAGGTGCGAAGCCGAAGCGAATTCGATATAAACCGATTAGTCGTTGAGTTTTGTTGGCTGAAGTGGGTGAATCCCAACTAGCCTTTTATTGTAATATCGATTGTTTAGCCCCAAGGGCTGTTATTCGGCTGTAATTTTGAACCACTTGAAACATAAATTGAGGAGAACTAAATGGAACATATTTTACCTGCACTACCTTATGCGATGGATGCACTTGCGCCGCACATTTCCAAGGAAACGTTGGAGTATCACTATGGCAAACATCACCAAACCTATGTAACTAATCTTAACAATTTGATTAAAGGCACTGAATTTGAGAACGCCACGCTGGAAGAGATTGTCAAGAAATCCAGCGGAGGCATTTTCAATAATGCCGCCCAAGTGTGGAACCATACCTTTTACTGGAATGGCATGAAACCTAACGGTGGTGGTGCACCGACTGGAGCTCTGGTGGATGGTATTAATAAAAAATGGGGTAGTTTCGAAGATTTTAAAAAGGCATTTTCGGCTTCTTGCGTGAGTAACTTTGGTTCTGGCTGGACATGGCTGGTGAAGAAGGCCGATGGCTCGCTGGACATCGTTAACACCAGCAATGCCGCCACACCGTTGTCCGGCGCTGACAAGCCGTTATTGACCTGTGACGTGTGGGAACACGCCTACTATATTGATTACCGCAACGCCCGCGCCAAGTATGTAGAAACCTTCTGGGGCTTGGTGAACTGGGATTTCGCAGCGAAGAACTACGCGTAATTTTTAAAGCTTGAGTTAAATAAAAAATCCCGGGACTCGCCGGGATTTTTTTATGGCCATTCAGAATGGTTAATGCCCTGTGGGAGCCTGACTTAATCCTTGAACTATCATTCCTCGCTTAATGACATTCCGGGTAAACCAGCCGCTATTCATCTCAAGCGCATACAATGCATCGCTTTGGGCGCTGTGCATATCTGTGGTGTTAGGCTGCATTTCCTCAATATTGAGAATGGAGCCATCGGCAGCGATGAAGGCGATGCTTAAAGGTAGTGGCGTATTCTTCATCCAGAAGCTATACCTGTCAGCTTTATCAAAGATAAATAACATGCCGCAATTAGGGCATAGAAGACCGCGCCGCATAAGTCCCTGTTCGCGGCTTTGTGGGGTGTTGGCGATTTCGGCATGAATACTGTAATTGCCAATCTTTAGTGAAATATTTTCACCCCAGGCGGGCTGTAGGGCAAACAAACAGAACAGGGATAACGAGGAAATAAATCTCATGACGGAATTATAATTATTAAAACCAGCTCAGCAGAAATGAAGCATAGTTTGATATCACGGAATTAAGCTGCCATATGTTAAACAAGACAATTATTTATACCATAATCCGACTGCTAAATTTCTGCCTATCCGGCTTGTTGAGTTTTTGTCTGTTATTTTTGTCTGCGCCGCTCTATGCCGTGCAAATTACATTAAACGTGGCAGACGTTGCCGCACCGAGCTTTACCGCACGCGGAATTAAAGTAGTATTGGCGCAAGAAGGTTCTGCGGAATTTAACATAGACGAATTGCATTTGGCGGGACAAACATGGCGCAAGGTACACGTGCACTGTTCGGAATTTTTGCTTAGTTCAACTCGCGTGACATGCGATAAAGGTAAGCTAGATGCGATTCCAGACTTGCCATTCACGTTTAGTTACGAGTTTGCCTCACAACGGTTGGAGCTGCGGTTTGCCGCTAAAGCTAATGAATTGTGGCAGGTAAGCGCTGATTTCCGCGCTCAGCCGTGGCGCGCCACAATATTGCTACGCAATGCACAAAGTAAGCGCCTGGCAGATTTGCTTTCACCGGATTGGCCATTGCCTACACAGGGTGCCCTGAATGGCACCTTAATGGTACATGGTGATAAAACGGGGGTAAGTCAAATCAATGCTGATCTGCAGCTGGCCGATGTGGCTGCAGCAGATGCCAGCGGTTTGCATGCTGCCGAAAAATTGACAGGCACACTGCATGTAGATGCTGCTCGCACAGGCCAAAAATGGGATTGGCGTGGTGCACTCGATTGGCAAGGTGGCGAACTGTTCTGGCAACCATTGTATTTGCGCGGCGGGCATACGCTTCTGGCCTCTGGTCAGTGGGATGGTGCACAACTAAAAGTGACGCAGGCTGTGGCTAATTTGCCCGGGGTAGGTAAGGTTGAGCTGAACGCATTGTGGGATGTTAAGAAGAGCAACTTATTGGAAGGCCGTTTGGTTGGAAAGAATCTGACGCTGGCTAAAGGCTTTACTGATTACGCCAAACCATTTCTGGAAAAAAGCGCTTTGTCGGCGACAGAGCTGACAGGGCTCGCTGATGTGGATTGGCAATATCTTAATGGAGCCACCCAGGCATTATTGGTTAAGCTGCGTGATGTAGCTATAGTGGATGGCGAGAAACGCTTTGCCCTGCACGGTATTAATGCGGACATTCCGTGGCATGCCCAAGTGCAGAGTGTAGCGCATGTGGCTTTTGCCGACGGCGAACTGATGGGATTACCCTTGGGTGCGACGCAATGGCAAATGCAGATGCGCGGGCAGGATTTCATTTTGCCAACAGCCACTCTTCCCATACTTGACGGCAAGTTGGAAGTGAGCGATTTCCGTATGCATAGCGTGAATGATATGTGGCAATGGAATTTTTCCAGCACGTTGACATCGATTTCCATGCAGAAGCTCAGTGCTGCATTGCATTGGCCTGAGATGCACGGCTCGCTATCTGGTTCTATCCCGAAGGTGAGTTATCAGGACAAATTGCTCAAGGTGGATGGCACCTTGTTGTTTCGCGTGTTTGATGGCACGGTGCTGGCAAATCACTTGGAGCTGCTTGATCCATTCGGACGCGCACCTCGCCTGTCGGGTAATTTGGACATGCGTGAACTGGATCTTGACTTGCTTACTCGTACTTTTTCTTTCGGCAATATTCAGGGGCGTATTGACCTGGGAGTGAACAATCTCGAACTGGTGAGCTGGCTTCCGGTGCGTTTTGATGCCAAGCTGGCGAGCAGTCCTGGCAAATATCGCAAGAGAATCAGCCAAAAGGCAGTAGAAAATATTTCTTCGCTGGGCGGAGCAGGCGGGGTCGCTGCCCTGCAGCGCAGTTTTCTGCGCATCTTTGAGACCTTCGGTTATGAACGCATCGGGCTGAGTTGTGCGCTGCGCAATGACATATGCACAATGGCGGGAGTGGAAGACAATGGCAACGCATATACGATAGTAAAAGGTGGCGGCATTCCAGCCATCACTGTGATCGGCTACAATCGCAAAGTTGGCTGGAGTGAACTAATAACCCGCTTGAAACGGGTATCGCAGGACAATAAGGCAGTGATCAAATAAAGGAGGGGCACGATGAAAAAAATTTGGACCGTACTACCTTTGGCAAGCATGGCACTGAGCGCCTGCGTCACCATCAATATTTATTTTCCCGCCGCAGCAGCAGAAAAGGCAGCTGACAAGATAATCGACGAAGTTTGGCAAACCGAGAAATCAGTTACGGCCCCAAAATCTGGTAAATCCCCGTCTGTTGCACCTGAAATTAAAAAGGAGAAAGCAATATGAATAACTTAATCAAGTTTTGTTTTGCGCTGTTTGTACTGTGTGTTTCTGCGACTGCATCGGCACAGGTAAACATCGAAATTAATACTCCTGGCGTTGTTGCTTTGAAGCAGTCAATGCAGACGCGCCATACACAGTTGGCAGAGTTTTATGCCAGTGGTGCGGTCGGCCTGACTTCTGACGGTATGGTTGCCTTACGCGATGCCAATGCAGTCCCACTAGCCGCACGTCAGAAGGTCAATGGGCTGGTTGCAGCGGAGAATCAAGACCGTAAGGCGTTGTATGCCGAGATTGCGCACGCTAACGCACATCCTGAGTGGGAAGGTGACATCCGCAATACATTCGCGCAACGCTGGATACAGCGTGCCCAAGCGGGTTGGTGGGTACAGAGCGGCGGCGGTTGGTCAAAAAAGTGACGGTCATGAGCTAGCGAAACTGATAGTTCCGTCACTCACTAGGATGAGCAATTGGGAAGACAATTGGCCTCGTAAATACTCGCTTATTTTATAATTCCAGGAGCTTTTTAATGTTTTCATTTATTCCAACTTTACGATTCCATCGGTGTTGATGACCCCTGTTCTTGTTTTTGATATCGAAACCATTCCCGACGTTGCCGGGCTTCGTACCCTGTATGGACTTGATGCACAGGTGAGCGATGGGGATGTGGCGGAGATGGCCTTTCAGATGCGTCTCCAGAAGACAGGCAGTGATTTCTTGCAACATCATCTGCATCGCGTGGTTGCCATTTCGTGCGCGTTGCGTGAGGGCGACAATTTCCGCGTGTGGTCGCTGGGTGGGCTAGAAGACGACGAGAGCGCCCTCATTCAACGTTTTTTTGACGGCATCGATAAATATACCCCGCAATTAGTGTCATGGAATGGAGGTGGCTTTGACCTGCCGGTGCTGCACTATCGTGGCCTGATTCACGGTGTTCAGTGCTCATGCTATTGGGATATGGGAGAGGATGACAAAGATTTTAAATGGAATAACTACATCAGCCGTTATCATTCTAGGCATCTTGATTTGATGGATTTGCTTGCATTGTATACAGGCCGTGCCAACGCTCCGTTGGACGATCTGGCCAAGCTAATTGGTTTTCCCGGCAAACTGGGTATGGACGGTAGCAAGGTGTGGGGTGCTTATCAGCAGGGCAAGCTGAATGAAATCCGTAATTACTGTGAGACCGATGTGGTAAATACTTATTTGGTCTATGCGCGCTTCCAGTTGATGCGCGGTCAATTCACACATACTCGTTACGAGCAGGAATGTGAATTGGTGCGCAGTACCTTGAGCAAATCCCCCGAATCGCACTGGACGGAATATCTCGCTGCTTGGCCAATCGTAAAAGCATAACCATGGTCAAGCTTCGTCGGATCTGGCTTGCGCTGGGGGCGGGTTGGGTGGTCACGGTCATGTATCTTTCTCTCATGCCTCACCCACCTGAACCGATGGATTTTCTATATGCGGACAAGCTGGAGCACGCACTGGCATATGGTTTTCTGATGCTATGGTTCTGTCAGGTCTATCAACAACGGGCGCCCCGTATTCTTGTAGCGGGTCTGCTGGTCGCCTTGGGTGTCGGAATAGAATATTTGCAGCGCATGACCGCTTACCGGTTTTTTGATTATGCCGACATGCTGGCAAATGGTGCGGGTGTGGTATTGAGCGTGATTTTTATAAGCATGGGCATGGGGCGGATTGGCGTTATGCTGGAAACTAAATTTTTTAAAATTGCAGAGTGAGATGACTGATAAATCCGTACACGCAAACAGCGTTGTTGTTGAATCGCTTGACTACGAAGGTCGCGGCATTGCGCATGCAGATGGCAAAGTAATTTTTATCGAAGGTGCGCTGACAGGTGAACGCGTCACCTATTCATCCTATCGTAAAAAAACCAGCTTCGAGATAGCGCAACTCGGCCAGGTTATCAAGCAAACTTTCATGCGCGTCCAGCCGAAATGTAAGCATTTCGGCGTGTGCGGAGGGTGTTCCATGCAGCACATGGATGCACGTGCACAGGTTGCCGCCAAGCAGCGCATTCTGGAAGACAACCTGTGGCACATCGGCAAGGTCAAGGCCCAGAATATTTTGCTGCCGATCTACGGGCAGTCGTGGGGCTACCGACAGCGAGCGCGGCTTTCGGTGCGTCATGTATTGAAGAAGGGCAAGACGCTGGTAGGCTTTCGAGAAAAGCGTGGCGGCTATGTGGCCGACATGCAGCATTGTGAAATCCTGACACCTAAAATTGCCAAGCTATTGCCGCTGTTGGGGCAGTTGAATGAATGCTTTACAACTCGCGATGCGTTGCCTCAAATCGAAGTGGCAGTCGGCGAGCATGTGGAAGTATTGGTGCTGCGCATTTTACAGGCGCTTTCGCCGGCTGATGAAGAGGCCATCAAACAGTTCGCCGATACCCATGCGGTACAGTTTTGGCTGCAAACAAAAGGGCCGGAAACTGCAGTGCCATTTTACCCGCTGGACGCACCGCCGCTGACATACAGCCTGCCAGAGTTCGGGATTACCATGCCATTTGCACCGACTGAGTTTACCCAAGTCAATGCGGATATGAATCGCGTCATGGTAAGCCGTGCCATGCGTTTACTTAATCCTCAGCCCAATGAACGTATCGCTGATTTATTTTGCGGGCTGGGCAACTTCACACTACCCATAGCGCGCAGTGGCGCTCAGGCAGTGGGCATCGAAGGCAGCGCGGCGCTGGTGCAGCGTGCCGTGCAGAATGCCGCGTTTAATGATTTGTCGGGCAACACTCAATTCAGCGCGATGAATTTGTTTGAGATAGACGAAGCGGCATTAGTGCAGTTAGGTCATTTCGACAAAATTTTAATTGACCCGCCACGCGACGGCGCGTTTGAACTGGTCAAGGCGCTGGGTACTGATGCGCCGGGTCGCATCGTGTATGTCTCATGCAACCCGGCAACGCTGGCACGTGATGCCGAGATATTAGTGCATCAGAAGGGGTATGTACTCAAGGCGGCAGGCGTGATGAACATGTTTCCGCACACCTCTCATGTCGAATCCATCGCGCTATTTGAAAAGACGCAGGCATAACACACATGCTTCTTGATGTTCCTAAAGAACTGCGTTTGGCAGCGCTTCATTGGCTGGCAGAGCCGGATCCTGTTCTGAAATCCGCTGGAGTAATCGCCCTGGCTCAAGCATGGAAGAAAGGCGAAATTGGTCTGGAGGTCGATGCATCCCTGACAGCGCTGCAACCCATCCCCGGTCACCCGCTGCGTCCTGAGCTGGTTTCACACCTGTCAGTGCCACGCAGGTCTATGCGTACTGAAGAAGGCCGTGCTGCGCTGATTCATGCGCTGACACATATCGAATTTAATGCTATCAACTTGGCCCTGGATGCTATCTGGCGTTTTCCGGAAATGCCCCGAGAATATTATATTAACTGGCTAAAGGTCGCAGCTGAAGAAGCTCGACACTTCTCTCTGCTTTCTGCCCATCTGCTTACGAAAGGTTATGCCTACGGTGACTTTGCAGCGCACAACGGTCTTTGGGATATGGTCGAAAAAACCACGGATGATATCCTCGCCCGCATGGCACTGGTTCCGCGCACTATGGAAGCGCGCGGCCTTGATGCCTCCCCTCCTCTGCGAGCCAAGCTTGCGCAAGCAGGAGATATTGCGGCAGCTGAAATTATAGATATTATTCTTGCAGATGAGATTGGCCACGTATTGATCGGCAATCGTTGGTATAACTGGGTTTGCGAAACACGTGGACTCGAACCTGTCTCGACCTATGCCTCGCTTGCAAAAATTTACCAGGCACCGACACTGCGCGGGCCTTTTAATATTGAAGCCCGACGGGCAGCGGGATTTAGTGAAAACGAGCTGATAGCTTTGATGGCTGTAAAATGATTACGATTCAATTTTTGAACATAAAACACCGCAAACACTACTCATGATGACATGCCGTCCCTGGTGACTCACTGCTCGTGGTGAGCTTGCCGAACCATCCTTCGACAATCTCAGGGTAAATGTTTCATCATACGGAATACACACAGGTGAACCCCGTTATCGGAAATAAATTTAACGTGAAAATTCTCACCAACGCACGAAACTCAATGTTTCAAGCGGGTGCGCAAAACGTAATGCCTTCGTCACTCCAGCCATAGTTGATAATCATCTGATCGATCTCGGCATGGCTGGTCGAAAAACGATGATTAGAATCCCAGGAGTTGCGTTTTCCCGTTTGGGCATAAGCATTGTTATAAGCTCTGTATACCGGCACAGTTCCTTTCAAGCAGGTACGATTGCCGCTAGCGTCGACTACAATAGCCACTGCATAAAAGCCACTGCCTTCGCTGTTCCATTGCGGTACATCGATGGGAACGGGTGATTTTTGCACCGCTTTCAGACCAGAGCATTCATTTTGATCGGCACTAAAAAAATGCGAGTTGGGTCCTGGCGTTTGGCTACCATAAAATCGGCATACCGGAACATATCCACCTGTATTAAAACTACGTCCTGTGCGTTGAAAATGGCCAGCCTGTCCGCTATCGATATAGCTTTGCTCGGCTGCATCGCTGGAGTAAAAAAAATGTCCGCCCGGTGCTGAAGGGAAGTCTATGGTGTTGTTGTATTCAACAGCACTTCCTTCAATGGCTGGCGGCGGTAGAGTTAAAATGTTCAGCTCCGTAACTGAAAAAATAGGGATAGTTTTAGGTGCTTCTGCTATTATAATTAGTCCTATTCTGTATCCAAAATCAAACTCTGCCCACGGCAAGCTATCTGCAGTAACCGAAATTTTTACACTTTCAATCTGATTTCCGTCAGCGATAGTCACAATTGATGGGGCGCTGTAGGATGCTACAAAGTTAGGTATCGGGTGTGGTGGTGGTAAGCCTGCAATACAACCATAGAAAGAAGTCAATGTAATTTCAATGGGAAATTCTAAACCATTCACCTTTCCTAAAGGTATATATGGAACATCACATTTGTCTACCCAAATTTCATTTTGGAAAGTAGGAGGAAACCCATCTCGTAAAGAAACAGCGAAATACGAGTCATGCCTAGGTTCTAAATAGTCACGTGTTATGGCAATTCCAAGTGGAATACTGCCACCATTGCTGAATCTGGAGATTATTGCATCATTGTCTAGAAGGTTTAAAAAAAATGTGGGGTTTGAACCAGTTGCAGCTGTGCGCAACTTATAGTGGACCCCAATTTTCAGACAGTAAATTAAGATGGTAGCCTGCTGTAAAAAGGAGCAGGTTATGAGTGAGACGAAGCGCAAGATTTTTACTGGCTAGTTCAAGGCC
>JAIOPT010000165.1 GCA_021413765.1 Betaproteobacteria bacterium | reverse complement strand
AATACATGCTTGCCCTGGCCGCGAAAATATTCGGCGATCGTTGTGGCATAGGCGGCACCTTGCAAGCGCATCAGTGGGCTGGTGTCGGCGGGGGCTGCGACCACAACTGAACGTGCCATGCCTTCTGGCCCCAGAATATTAGTGATGAATTCCTTCACCTCGCGTCCGCGCTCGCCGATTAATCCCACCACGATTACATCGGCGCTGGTGTAACGTGCCATCATGCCGAGCAACACACTTTTCCCTACTCCACTGCCAGCGAAGAGTCCCATGCGTTGGCCGCGCCCGACTGTGAGTAGGTTATTAATAGCTCGCACGCCAACATCCAGTACATCCTTGATTGGCGCACGGTTCAAAGGGTTGATGGGGCGGCTTTGCGAGGGTGCGGTTGTTACTGCCACTAGCGGCCCAAATTGATCCAGTGGACGACCAGCTCCATCAAGCACTCGGCCCAGTAACTTGTCGCCTACCGGCAGGTGGCGTGTGTGATCAGTCGCACGCCGCCGGAATGTACGTTGTTTGCCGCCCAGCAGTGGTGTACTCAATGGTTCTAGCGGTACGACGCGCGCGCCTGGTATCAGGCCATGAACATCATTTTCCGGCATGAGAAATGTTTTTTCACCAGAGAAGCCGACCACTTCCGCTTCGATTCGATTGTTTGGTAATTCGATAACGCAAGTGCTGCCAACAGCCATCGTCAAACCGACTGCCTCCATCACCAGCCCAGTGACCTTGGTCAAGCGGCCACTGATTAACAAAAGTTTGCTCTGTGCGACTAATTCCTGGTTATCTTGTAGGCAGGCTTGCCAATGCTGGGCATGGTCACCCATGGGAGCCAGAATGGCGGGGGGGATTGAGATGATAGGGGAGGTCATGATTCAAGCCATGCGTTTTCTTGCCCGATAGAGGCTACTACTCGTTGCCACCGTTTGGGCAAAGTAGCGTCAATCTGACTATGTGCTGTTTCCACACGGCAACCACCGCGTTCAATTTGGTCATCTTCGAAAACTTTCCAACCGCTATGAAGTAGTTGTTCACCCATGCTTGTGCGCAGTAGTAATGCATCGTCGGAATGCAATACTAGATGGGCATTTTGATTGAAATAAGGAAGCTCGTTAATCGCTGCGCGCACCACATTTAGCAGCAGCTCGGGCTTTATTTTGAGTGCTTGTTGTATCATCTGTTTAGCAATTTCTAATGCCAGGTTTAGTAAATCCTGTGCGATCTGTTGATCCACTTGCTGTAATTCCTTGTTCAGTGATTCAAGTATCTTTTCCATGCGCTGTGCTTCAGAGCCAGCCAGTTTCATGCCCTCGGCATAACCTGCCTGAAAGCCTTCTTCATGCGCCTGTATATGGATATGTTCAAGCTGGGCTGCAGTGGGTAGATCCATCTCAGGAGTTGTACTCACCTTCTTAACCATATCAAAGGCGGGCAGCTCCCAGCGTTGATAGGCGGTGAGGTGCTCCTTGGGGGTGACAGTGTCAGACATAGGATTCATCTCCCCCTTTCCCACCTAGAGCGACCTGCCCTTCGTCCGAAAGGCGGTGCACTATTCTTAGAATTTCTTTTTGCTCCGCTTCTACTTCACTTACTTTGACTGGACCCTTCGCATTTAAATCTTCGCGCAGCATTTCCCCGGCGCGTTGCGACATATTTTTTAATATTTTTTCACGTAGTTCTTCGCTCGCACCTTTAAGTGCCACAATTAAAGATTCGGACTGAACCTCACGTAAAATTAGCTGAATACCGCGGTCATCCACTTCCAACAAGTTTTCAAAGACGAACATTTCATCAAGAATTTTTTGCGCCAAGTCGGCGTCATGACTGCGGACTATTTCAATTACGACACCTTCCTGTACGCTGCCCATGAAATTGAGGATTTTTGCTGCAATGCCAACGCCGCCCTTGATGCGCTTCTTGTTAACCGCATTGCCAGTCAAAAGTTTGGTAAGTACATCGTTAAGTTCACGAAGTGCAGTTGGCTGTACCCCATCCAGCGTGGCAATACGCAAGAGTGCGTCGCTGCGCGTGCGTTCGGTTAATAAGCCCAGGATGCTGGCAGCCATATCTGGTTCTAGATGCACAAGGATGGCGGCGATAATCTGCGGGTGCTCGTTGCAGATCAGTTCAGCGACTGATGCCGGATCCATCCATTTCAAGCTTTCTATGCCGCTAGTGTCGCTGTTGTGCAAGATGCGATCGAGCAAACCGGCCGCCTTGTCGTCTCCCAGTGCTTGGGTCAGCATGGTGCGGATGTAATCGCTTGCATCCATGCCGACAGTCGTTTTTTGTGAGGCAATCTCATGAAATTCATCGAAAACATTGCTAACCTGTTCGCGCGTAAGGTTTTTGAGCGTTATCATGGCGGAGCTAATTTTTTGTACTTCCCTCGGTTCGAGATATTTCAGCACCTCTGCTGCCTCTTTTTCACCAAGTGTCATGAGCAAAATTGCGCTTTTATTGATGCCTGCGTCACTCATTGCTATTCACCCATCCTTGAACTACTGATGCCACGATTTTGGGATCCTCTCCTGCTAATTTTTTTGCGACATCTAAATTATTTTCATAGGATTGTTTTGCCTGTTTTGCGGCGGCTTGCGCAGCGCTGCGATCTGGAGCCGCAGCCGCAGCTTGAGGGGTATTATCATTTCTGCTAGCCGCTGCTGGAGCAGCTGCAGTCGCTTTGGAAAAATTTCTGAAAGCTGGGCGAATGACACCCAATAGCAAGTACAGTCCGATACCTGCGATTAATGCGTACTTCAGTAAGTCCTTCGCCAAAGCAATCATTTCCGGTTGTTTCCAGAATGGCACTTCTGGCCCTATGATTTCCTTCTCAACATTGAAGGCGCTGTTTAGAACATTCAGGCTATCACCGCGGCTGACGTTGAATCCCATAGCGTCTTTTACTAGTGCAGTGATTTGTGCCTTCTCGCTTTCATTAAGCGGTTTGGAGCTTTGCTTTCCATTTTTGTCGGTAACGGTACGATTGTTTAGCACCACTGCAACTGACAAGCGCTTAATGCTGCCTACAGGCAATTTTGTGTGGCGGATGGTGCGATCCACTTCATAATTGACTGTTGATTCCTTCAGCGAACTAGTTCCGCCACCGCTAGTTGCAGCTGCCACTGAACTGGACGGGGACACGATGGGAGCGGTGGCAGGGATTGGTGGCTGATTCGATAAAGCACCCGGTACTCCAGCCACATTTTGGCTTCCGCCATTCGTTGAAGCAGTGGTTTGCTGGCTGCGTAAAGTGGATTCTTTTGGATCTTGGTTGGGTTTGAAGTTTTCGGCAGTTTGCTCGATTTGTGCGAAATCAATGTCTGCCGTGACTTGCGCACGTACATTGTTTGCACCGATCAATGGCGCGATAATGGCTTCAATACGATTGATATAGGTTTGTTCAATCTGCCGCACGTAACTTATTTGAGTCGCATCCATCTGCCCGGTACCGCCCTCTTTGGCAGAGCTCAGTAGAGAGCCGCTTTGGTCAACTACGGTAACATTTTTGGCGGGCATATTTGGCACGCTGCTGGAAATCAGATGCACAATGCCGCTTATCTGGCTACCATCTAAAGTACGGCCAGGATGCAGAGTCAACACTACGGATGCGCCGGGTTGCTGCTGCTCTTTCACAAATACTGTCGGTTTGGGTATGGCCAGATGCACGCGTGCGCTTTGCACTGAAGCCAACGTTTGCATCGAACGCGCTAATTCGCCTTCCAAAGCTCGTTGGTAATTCATCTGTTCGAGAAATTGGCTGGTGCCGAACTTCTGATTTTCCATCAATTCGAACCCGACCAGGCTACCCTTAGGCAAGCCCTGTGAAGCCATGCGCAGGCGCACTTCATGTACCTGGTCGGCGGGGACTAGCAGTGCACCGCCGCCTTCGGCGAATTTGTAAGGCACGTTCATTTGTTGCAGCGATTCGATGATAGCCCCGCCATCGCGATCAGAAAGGTTGCCATATAACACGCGGTAATCAGGAGTTTTTCCCCATGTCCACATGCCGAAAACCAATGCGACCATAGCCGCAACGGCGACCAATAGACCTATGCTTTGTTTGCTATTGAACCCTCCTAGCGATTGCATCAACGCAGGGGTTAAATTTTGCTCTGCCATTATATTCGCCACATTTTATGTATATTGGAACAAAAGGTTAAATATCATTAAAGCTGATGCCAGCACATCTGGTAACAAGGCGGTGTGCAAGTGCACGCCACAAATTCAACATCGTGTAATAACGCATATTTGAATTACTGTTCCAGTAGCGCATGCAGTGCATTATCACCAGACGTTTCTGACGCGGTGCTGTGAAAAGAGAAAGAATTCTGCTGCTTTTCTGGCGCTAAAGCAGTAGACGAGGGTGATAAGGTGCATGCTCCAATAGTTGAGGTGAATCATGAATGTCTCTGGAGTGGATAGTTTGCTGTCTGAAATGCGCGCTGCAATGGCCGTCGCTCAAGGCGGGGCTGCACCGAAAGCTGCGGCAATTACAACGACAGATTTCGCCAGCGTGCTGAAATCTTCACTGGATGGTGTGGCGCAGGCGCAGAACCACGCTGAAACAATGCAAAAATCTTTTGTATTAGGTGATGATAAGGTCAGCTTGAGCGATGTGATGATAGATATGCAAAAGGCGAATATTTCTTTCCAGGCTACAGTGCAGGTCCGCAACAAACTGATCGCTGCCTATAACGATATTATGAACATGCAGGTGTAGCATTCGAAGAGAGTGACTGAGTTTGCTGTGATCGGTGCAGTTGGAGTATTCAATAATGCAACTTGCCGACATTCCGCATGACGTCATCGTGTAATTCAGGCACAAAACGCATTCAAATGCACTGTGACTTTCACGTCAATCCAACAATGCAATAAATTCTGTGATTATGTGATCACAATGCAGAAAGCAACAGTTTGAATCTCTGCGGGTTTAGTTTTCCTCCCCTTGAGGCGAAGGCTGGCAGAATGTAAGCGAATGCTACATGCGCGGTTAATCCCCCGCTGCTTGCGGCTAGTGCTCATTCAGTAAGAAATTTAGTTCTTAAGACTATTTTGCTAGAATGCTATCCTGATTTTTTGCGCTTTTTTGACGATGAGAGAAAATTTTGAGTGAGTTTTGGCTTAAGGTTGAAAAAACCCTGGAATTCCACTTTTCTCGAGCGCGGCGCGTGGTGCGTGGCGCGTGGTGGGACGTGGCGAAAATTCCGGCAAACAAACCCGTTTTCATCGTTGGCTGCAGCCGTGCCGGCACTACCGTGGTGTACAAGACCTTTTCCCAGTCTAACGTCATCGGCTCGTTGAATCGCGAAACTCATGACTTCTGGGTGGACATGCATCCACTCTCCAACAAAAAATGGGACACACATGGCCTTGATGCAATCGATGCCTGCACCGCTGACCGCGATTACGTTTCGCGTTATTTCTATGCCTGGACTGGG
>JAIOPT010000027.1 GCA_021413765.1 Betaproteobacteria bacterium | reverse complement strand
CCATCAACATGTCGCGGTTCGGATTTGCTCTTTCAATCGCTGTTAACAAGTCAATTGCCGGTGGTAGCGATACGCTACGTGGTCTGATATATCCAAATTGGTTACCAGCTTTCAGGAGTTGCGCGTGCGTTGCTACACCATGTCTATTTCTGCCATGAACATGATGAATACTGGTGCTGAGATGAGACAGCTCCACTTTTTTCCATATCTCAAAATACGTACTTTCAATGCCAGTTTCGAACAAGGTATTTTCATCAGCAAAGACCATTTCGCCGATGTCGCGGCTGCCGGTACTCGGCTGAAAATCCATTTCGCGTCGCCACTCACACACCTTGCCTTGCACTTCCGTCACACCAGCAAAACCTTGTTGCGTAGATAACCAGCGTAGTTGTTCGTTTGAGCAATCCGCTAAACTCGTGCAACCAGAAAAATCAGGACGCAAGGCCGGAATTCGAATATCCGCATGCCGCTGTGCGGTTTGCAGCCATAGCACTAGCGTGGTAGTGTCCTGCGTACCCTTTTGCTCCAGCAGGGTACGCTGCCATACGCCTAAGTACCTTGACGGCACAGTCATGAGAGGTGCATTCATACGTGAAAACTCGGAAATTGTTTCAAACCGCGCCAAAACTCGATGTCATGATTCGGCCACAACTCCGCTTTCTCAGTCGTTGCCAAATGTTTAAGCTTGCGGATACTGTCTATGGCTAATTCCGTTTGGTTTTGCCAGCAATTGCCAGGGGCAATTTCGTCGGTGATGTTTTCGGTTAGGTCTGCGGCATCACCTGCCAGAATAATCGGTGCGCCGTGTGGCATTTCTATCCATAACGACATATGACCGGCGGTGTGTCCCGGGCTTGCAATGGCACGAATACCAGTAGATAAATCGTATTCACCGTGCTTCACCCGCCAATTGGGAAGCTCCACGATTTCGTTATCAAAATAGGCAAGATCCTTGTCCGGATTGGCGGTGGCTAGTTCATCCATCTGGATATGTACCTCCGCTCCACACACATCGCACAAACCGCCTGCGTGGTCAAAATGCAAGTGACCTAAAAAAACCACGTCAATATCACTCGGCGTTAAATCCATCTTTGCTAATTGGTTTGGCAAGCGCTGCGACTCATCCATCTCTGGCGCACCAAAGGCGAACACTTCGGGGTTGTAGTATTTTTGGCGTAATGCAGGATCAGCAATTTTGCGGTAATCGCAGCCTACGTCATACAAAATCCGGCCATTTTTAGTTTCTATCAAATACGCCAAAATCGGCGCTTCTATGATCTGACCCATACCGCGATTGCGCGTGGAGAGCGACTTATCGTAGCGATGCGTCGCAGTTAAGATGGGCCAAAGTTTAGTGACGGAAGTCATTAGTGGTTGCTCACAACGCGGTTAGAAATGAGACGCCCGCCGCACCGATAAAAGCGTTAGCGCTGTCGTTGGTAAGAATTCCGTAATCGTCACTTTGCAAGCGTGTGATTCTGTGACGGTGATACGCACGCATCAGCTTGCCCATTGGAATAATCGGTAACCGACTAGAATCGCCAAACAGTTCAGCGTGCAGTTTGGGCAATTGATGCCACGGCAGAATAGGTTTCTCGTGATGTGCGTTGTGGTAGGGAAAATTCAGCAACAGCAGATTGAGCCAAGGATAGTGCAGCGAGACCAAATTAGAATAGGTGTTGGCTTGTTCGTAAGCACGGTCTCGCAGTTTGCCGTCAACGATTTTGCCGCCAGACTGCTTTAACTCATCATCTAAAAATACATCATAAGTATGCTGAAAAGCATCTGCAAAGCGCAGCGCTGTCAGCATGATGCAGTAAGCAAGTAAATACAGCAGCCAAGCTTTAAACGACACCCATGCCATCAGAGCAAATAAGGGTACGCGCACCAACAAAATAGCCATCAAGCGAGGGCGTTTGTAATGCCACTCTGGCCGCACAAATGGCAACACAATCACCAAAAAATGCATAAGGATTTCCAGCGCGGGTATATACATCCACTCCAAGGCTTTGATGAGATTTCGAGCAAAATTCGGCATGTCGCGCATTAAATGTTGCACATTGAACGTCAGCACATCCGCCCGATCCACATGGTGATGCATATGTTTGATGCGGATTTCCTCGAAAGTACTGTAGCAACTGCCGTTAATCCAGCTCATCAGAGTGCCCCAGCGTTGATTGTCCAGCGGGGTTTTGCAAATACTTCTATGCGAAAACTCATGTAGCAAGTAAGCGCTGATAATGAGCGCCTCAGCCGTTAGCAATACTCCTACAATGTTGAAGAACCAACCGGTTGCAAACAACATGGCGATACCCACTGGGTAACCCAGTAAGGCAAAACTCATTGCAACAAAATTTTGCAATAACCCAGAATTGGGCTTAATCAGATGCATGTTGACTCCTAAGGGTTTCAGCAATCGAGAAGGCGGCATAAATATGCTGTCTCCCGGGCTTTTATCCCTCCGTGGAGCCCCATGTTTTAATTGAGGCTGGTAACTCTCGGACCAGACACGTCAACATCAAAACGCCGGAACCCTAGTTAACCTTAAGTGCATGTGGCGATAACTTCATCGCTTTCTCGCAGTTGAACCAAAAGCAACTGTTATGCCATATTTGCAACAATATGATTTTT
>JAIOPT010000026.1 GCA_021413765.1 Betaproteobacteria bacterium | reverse complement strand
CATCAGGAATACGGGAATTGCTCCAGTCATTATGATGGAGTGCAAAATGGATTTATGACAGTTGCGATCCACCACCACGATGTCATCTGGTGCGACGGTGGAATGCCATACGATTTTATTTGATGTAGAGGTGCCGTTAGTCACAAAGAATAGGTGATCGCAACTGAAAATACGCGCTGCATTTCGCTCGCTGGCTGCTACCGGTCCGGTATGGTCGAGCAGCTGGCCCAGCTCGTCGACTGAGTTGCACACGTCTGCGCGCAACATATTTTCGCCAAAGAACTGGTGAAACATCCGACCTACCGGTGATTTCAGGAAAGCCACCCCGCCCGAATGACCGGGGCAATGCCAGGAATAGGAACCATCTTGCGCGTAATTAACCAACGCGCGGAAAAACGGCGGAGCGAGTGAGTCTAAATATAATCGGGCTTCACGGATAATGTGTCGCGCCACGAATTCCGGCGTGTCTTCATGCATATGAATGAAGCCATGCAATTCGCGCAGGATGTCATTTGGGATATGGCGTGAAGTACGCGTTTCACCGTATAGATAGATGGGAATATCGGCATTTTTAAAGCGGATTTCTTCCACGAAAGCGCGGATACTTTTCAGTGCAATTGCCGTTTCTTCTTTACTGCCACCGCCGAATTCCTCATCGTCTATTGATAGCAAAAAGGCTGAGGCCCGGCTTTGCTGCTGCGCGAATGAAGTCAAATCCCCATAACTTGTTATACCCAGCACCGCCATGCCTTCTTTCTGGATAGCCTCAGCCAACGCGCGCACGCTCAAGCCGCTGGAGTTTTCCGAGCGGAAGTCCTCGTCGATGATGATGATGGGAAAATCAAATTTCATTCAGTGCTCCTTGGTGGGGAATATCTGCCGGGCAGCGAGTTGGCGCGGATTGTCGCAGATTTAGATAACGTGGGTAGAGTTAAATAACATCAAGAATTATGTTATCCGGTAACACGAATAAGGATTGTCAGCTGCATTAACGAGGATGATTAACGGAATTTATCAAAAATCTTAATGCTATTCTGGTGTAGTCAGTCGCGCGGGAGGTAGGGGTTTTTCAGGGCTTGGACTAGCTCAGTCACTACCGCGCGAAACTGCTGTTCGTCACAACCCATTAGTACTGCGTCTTCCAGCGCATCTTGGCAGATTTGGCGGATTTCCTCCATGTTCTCGCTCAGCACCTTGTTCTTTTCCACGCACGCGACCACCTCGCCTGTGGGGCTGCGCCAAATGGTTTGCGGACATGATGCCATTAAATTTATGCCTCTATATGATTCAGTAGAACTCAATGAATGAGTGGAACGTAACCATGCATCTGATTTATATTTTGGGTAGTGTAACCCCAACCTGACCCTGATACTTGCCGCCTCTATCTTTGTATGAGACTTCGCATACTTCGTCGGATTCGAAGAAAATCACCTGTGCCACGCCCTCATTGGCGTAAATTTTCGCCGGTAGAGGCGTGGTATTGGAAAATTCCAGCGTCACATAACCCTCCCATTCCGGCTCTAACGGTGTGACATTGACGATTATGCCGCATCGCGCGTAAGTAGATTTACCCAGGCAAATGGTTAACACGTTGCGTGGGATGCGGAAGTGTTCCACGGTGCGTGCCAGCGCGAAAGAGTTGGGCGGGATGATGCAATAGTCGTTTTTGAGCTCGATGAAAGAGTTGGCATCGAAATTCTTCGGATCGACGATGGTGCTATTGATGTTGGTGAACAGTTTGAATTCGTCTGAACAACGTATGTCATAGCCGTAGCTCGATGTGCCATATGACACGATGCGGTGGCCATCCCGTTCTTTCACCTGCCCCGGTTCGAACGGCTCGATCATGCCGTGCTCTTTGGCCATTTGACGTATCCACTTATCTGATTTAATGCTCATGGTTAGTTCGATACAGTAGTTATGTTCAAGGGAAAAGAATGAAAATATTAATGCTTCATGACACTTTAAATTTTGTGTTTTCTCGTTATGTCTTTTGCATCACAATTTTAGGAAATGCCGCGCTATAGTCTTGCGCCATGTCAGCAATTTTTACCGCCAGACGCCGCGCAATCTGTTTGTACTCCTTGGCAATTACACCGTCTGGGTCGGTCACTACGGTGGGTTTGCCGGAATCAGCCTGCTCGCGGATGCGGATGTCCAAAGGCAATGAGCCGAGAAACTCTACATTGTAGTCATTACACATCTTTTCGGCTCCACCGCTCCCGAAGATATGTTCCTCATGGCCACAGTTCGAGCAGATGTGCGTGCTCATGTTTTCCACGATACCCAATATTTTAATGCTCACCTTCTCGAACATTTTGAGCCCCTTGCGCGCATCCATCAGTGCAATGTCCTGTGGAGTGGTCACAATGATCGCCCCGGTCACCGGTACTTTTTGCGACAGAGTCAATTGGATATCGCCAGTGCCGGGCGGCATGTCCACCACCAGATAGTCCAGCTCATCCCAGCGCGTCTGATTCAACAATTGATCCAGCGCCTGAGTAACCATCGGGCCGCGCCAGACCATAGGCACATCCTCGCCTTGAATCATGAAGCCGATGGACATGACCTGCAGCCCATGTCCCTGCATTGGCTCGACCGACTTGCCATCACGCGATACGGGCTCGCCTTTGATGCCCATCATGGTGGGCAGGGAAGGGCCATAAATATCCGCATCCAGAATCCCTACGCGGGCACCTTCTGCAGCCAGGGCCAGCGCCAGATTAACCGCCGTAGTGGATTTACCCACACCGCCTTTGCCACTAGCCACCGCAATAATATTCTTTACCCCATCAACCAGCTTTACACCGCGCTGCACAGCATGGGGCACTACCTTACTGCTTACATTCACTGCAAGAGTGTTGATACTTGGTAAAGCGCTACGTAGGTGATTTTCCACCATCAACCGTATCTCGTCCCACACGCTTTTCGCAGGGTAGCCAAGCAGAATGTCGAGCGATAAATTATCACCGCTGATCTTTATATTTTTTACCGACTTGCCCGCTACAAAATCTTTTTTAGTGTTGGGGTCAATCAACTTTGTCAGTGCGGCCTGTACGTCTGCATCGGTAAAACTCATGTGCTGCTCCTGCAATTAAAACGATAGGGGGCAAGCATTCTACCCAAGATTCCCCGCCACGCCTATAGTTCAATTTTGCTACAATTACGGCCCTTTACAAGGGGTTTTCCATTTATGCCGCGCAAGATACTGGTTACGTCCGCATTGCCTTATGCCAATGGCAGTATTCACTTAGGTCATTTGGTCGAATACATTCAGACTGACATATGGGTGCGCTTCCAAAAAATGCAGGGCAACACCTGTCATTACGTTTGTGCTGACGATACTCACGGCACGCCCATTATGTTGCGCGCTGAAAAGGAAGGTATCACCCCGGAACAATTGATAGATCGCGTGTGGCATGAGCACAAGGCAGACTTCGACGGATTCCATGTCGAGTTTGACCACTACGGCAGCACTAACAGCGCCGAGACCAGACCAAGGAATTCGCACAGGCGATTTATCGCAAACTTAAAGCCGCTGGCTTAATTGAAGTGCGTTCAGTCGAGCAGTTCTATGACCCCGTCAAGAGCATGTTCCTGCCCGATCGTTTCATCAAGGGCGAATGTCCGAAGTGCCACGCCAAGGATCAATACGGCGACAACTGCGAAGCTTGCGGCACCACCTACGCGCCCACCGAACTGATCAACCCCTACTCCGCCGTATCCGGTGCGCAACCCGAGCGGCGTAACTCCGACCATTACTTCTTCAAACTCTCCGATCTGCGTTGCCAGGAATTCCTGCGCAAGTGGACGCGTAGCGATACGCTGCAGTCGGAAGCCTCGAACAAGATGCAGGAATGGCTGGGCAGCGAAAGCGAAAACAAATTATCAGACTGGGACATCTCGCGCGACGCGCCCTATTTCGGTTTCGAGATACCCGATGCACCGGGCAAATATTTCTACGTGTGGCTAGATGCGCCGGTAGGTTATATGGGCAGCTTCAAGCAGTTCTGCAACGCCAATAACATCAACTTTGATGACTACTGGAAACAAGGTTCCGATGCCGAGCTGTACCACTTCATCGGCAAGGACATCCTCTACTTTCACGCCTTGTTTTGGCCCGCGATGCTGCAACACGCAGGTTTCCGCACCCCGACCAAACTATTCGCGCACGGCTTCCTCACCGTCAACGGTGAGAAAATGAGCAAGTCGCGTGGCACGTTTATCACTGCCGACAGCTACCTCAAGCAGGGACTCAACCCGGAATATTTGCGCTACTACTACGCGGCCAAGATCAATGGCACGATGCAGGACCTCGACCTGAACCTTGAAGACTTCATAGCAAAAGTAAACAGTGACCTAATCGGCAAGTACATCAACATCGCGAGTCGCGCCGCTGGATTTATTACAGAACACTTTAACGGCGACATAAAATACACAGGATTCGATGATCTTGCGGAATTTAAAACGTTCGATGCAAACCTCCGCGATGAGGTTGCCAAGCTTTATGAAGCACGGGAATATTCTCAAGTAATCCGGCGCATCATGGAACGTGCTGATCAGTTGAATGAAGCATTCAACGACGTAAAGCCATGGCTTCTTGCCAAAGATTCAGGTAAGCGAAACGAATTGCAGCAGCGTTGCTCTTTGATCTTGCATGAATTCAAGGTGATTTCAGTTTTACTGGCGCCGATACTTCCCGTTCTTTCCGAACGAGTCGCCAAATATTTTTTTGGGCTGCCGAGAAAATTTATTTGGGACGATGCAATTACATTGACCACCAAAATCAATCCCTACCAACACTTGATGACCCGTATTGATCCTAAACTTATCGAAGCCATGATAGAAGCCAACAAACAAACTCTGGAACCTGCAACAGACAGTCATTCACCAGCGCGCCACGCCGAGGCGCAGCAACACGCCATTGCACCCATCGCCGAGACCATCAGCATCGACGACTTCAGCAAAGTGGATTTGCGCGTGGCGAAAATCGTCAGCGCTGAGCATGTGGAAGGTGCGGAGAAGCTGCTGAAACTGACGTTGGATATCGGTGAAGCACAACCGCGTACCGTATTCGCGGGTATTAAATCGGCTTACGATCCGGAAAAATTGAAAGGGCGCATGACCGTGATGGTCGCCAATCTCGCGCCACGCAAGATGAAATTCGGTCTATCGGAAGGTATGGTGCTGGCGGCTTCTGGCGATGCGCCCGGCTTATTCATCCTTAGTCCGGACGATGGCGCACAGCCTGGCATGAGGATTAAGTAGTCCGCTCCAGTATCTCATCTTGTGCCGCGCCCACACACAACCCTGTTTCAGGGTGCATCAAGCGGGATTTTTGATGAGATGGGAAGCGACAATGTAACGGTTGATCTGGACAGCGCATTACGCCGTGCTAATAAATTATTGGAAGAGAAAAATTTGCTCAAGAATAAGCGATATGAACATTCTGTTCGCCCAGCCGTTTCTTTAATCCGCTTATTAGGTCATTGCTCAGTGTGACGCACCAAGATTCGCTTAGTTTTAAGTTTGCGCTCCCGCTTGTATTACGGTAGCACACTAGCACCATGCATTTACCCTCGTAGGGTTTAAGTAGTTCTTTTAATTCTGTCACGCTAATGCGTGCGTCAGACGAAACAGTAAGCTCCAGGCGCTTCGCGAAAGTGGAACGTGCCGAGGCGAAATCGAATAACTCTTCACCATTAACGCGCATATTGCCGGAATACTCGTCGAGACTGGCTTTGCCGCGCACCACCAGCAATTCATCTTCACGTATCCACGGGCGATTGGCCTCGAATACTTCGTTGAATACCATCATTTCCAACTGTGCGCTGCCATCGTCCAGTGTGACAATCGCCATGCGTCCACGTCGCGTCTGCTGTATTCGCACAGCAGAGACTATGCCAGCCAATACTACCGGCACTCCACCGCGTTTGTTGTTGCCGTTTTGCGGCAGCGCTTGCAGCGTGATATCGGCCAGGCGTGTCTTGACGAAATTTTCCAGTTCGTTGGCATATTCTTGATAAGGATGGCCGCTGAGATAAAAACCCAGGCTGGTTTTTTCGTGTTGCAATTGCTCGCGTAATGTCCAGCGTGGGACGTTCTTCATTTGCACCGGCATCGCCACACTGGCATCGTCTTCGAATAGGCTATTTTGATTGACTGATCGTGCTTGCTGCTCCGCACTGCACAGTGCGACCTCGAGCGATGCCAGCAATTGATGGCGATGATCCGAAATTTTATCGAATGCGCCACTGCGGATCAGCGCTTCAGTGGCGCGACGGTTCACCACGCGCTTATCTACGCGATGGCAAAAGTCGAACAGGTCGCGGAATGGCCCACCGAGATTGCGTGCATCTTCAATGCTATCTATCGCAGCTTTACCGGTACCTTTAATAGCTTCCAATCCATATGCAATCGTTTTTTCGTCCACCGGCATAAAGCGGTTTACAGAAGAATTAATATCCGGCGGCAAAATGCATATTCCCTGTGCCAGGGTATCGAGATAGAAAATATGCACTTTGTCGGTGTTATCCATATCCGATGACAGTGTGGCGGCCATGAATGCCGCCGGGTAATGCGCCTTTAGATAGGCGGTCTGATAGGACACCAACGCGTAGGCAGCAGAATGTGATTTGTTGAAGCCGTACCCAGCGAATTTTTCCATCAGGTCGAACAGTTGCTCTGCCAGTCGGTTGTTGATAGTGCGCGCTACAGCGCCGTCCACGAAGATGCTGCGTTGCAGCGCCATCTCCTCAGCATTTTTTTTCCCCATCGCGCGGCGCAATAAGTCTGCCGCTCCCAGCGAATATCCGCCGATGATCTGCGCGATCTGCATCACTTGCTCTTGGTACACGATCACACCGTAAGTCGGCTTGAGCGAAATTTCCAGTTCGGGATGAAAATAATCAGCTTTGGAACGGCCATGCTTGCGGTTGATGAAGTCCTCTACCATGCCTGATTCGAGCGGACCCGGACGATATAATGCAACCAGCGCCACGATGTCTTCAAAGGTGTCCGGTTGCAGCTTGATAATCAGCTTTTTCATACCGGGGGATTCAAGCTGGAATATCGCGGTGGTATTGGCCGCCTTGAGCAGAGCGTAAGTCGGCTTGTCTTCCAGCGGAAGATTTTCAATGGAGAAGCGATTTTCAATGGAAAAACCTAGGCCCGCCGGCATCTTGTTTACATATTTCACCGCCCAATCAATGATGGTGAGCGTGCGCAACCCCAAAAAGTCGAATTTCACCAAGCCGATCTTTTCCACATCGTCTTTGTCAAACTGACTGATCCCCTTGTCGCTGCCCTCGGCGTAATAAAGCGGACAAAAGTCGGTCAGCTTGCCCGGTGCGATCAGTACCCCGCCCGCGTGCATGCCGACATTGCGCGTTAAATCTTCCAGCCGCGCACCCAGTTCAAGCAACTCTTCCACGCCTTCTTCGCTGCTGATGATTGCGTTGAATTCAGGCTCCAGTTCACGCGCTTTTTTCAGTGACACCGGTTTGACGCCTTCCAGCGGAACGAGCTTGGACAGGCGATCGCATAGGCCATAAGGAAAATCCAGCACGCGCCCGACATCGCGGATCACCGCTTTGGACGCCATGGTGCCAAAGGTGGCAATCTGAGACACGCTCGCCGCGCCGTATTTTTGCTTTACATAGTCGATAACGCGCTCGCGCCCATCCTGGCAGAAATCAACGTCGAAGTCGGGCATGGAGACGCGTTCTGGATTCAGGAATCGTTCAAACAACAGGGCATAGCGTAACGGGTCAAGGTCGGTGATGCCGAGACTGTAAGCCACCAGTGAGCCTGCGCCAGAGCCGCGGCCGGGGCCGACCGGCACGTCATTGAGCTTGGCCCAGCGGATGAAATCTGCCACGATTAGAAAGTAACCGGAGAAACCCATTTTTATAATGGTCTCAATCTCGAACGCCAGGCGTGCGGTGTATTCCTGCATCTTCGCGGCGCGCACAGTTTCATCCGGATACAACTGCAGCATGCGTTGATGCAAACCACGTTCGGATTCCGTACGAAGAAAATCATCCAGGCTTTCGCCGTTCGGGGTGGGAAAATCCGGCAAATAGGGCTTACCCAGTTGCAAGGTCAGATTACAACGCTTGGCGATCTCCACGCTGTTTTGCAATGCTTCAGGAAAATCGGCGAACAGCGTCAGCATCTCGGCTTGGGTTTTGAAATACTGCTGCGTGGTAAATTGGCGCACGCGCCGTTTGTCGTTCAGCACATATCCTTCGGCGATGCACACGCGCGCTTCGTGCGCTTTGTAGGCTTCCTGGCTTAGAAATTGAATCGGATGTGTGGCTACCACTGGTAATGCCAGCTCTACGGCCAGTCCGACCGTTTCACGCACATGCAGCTCTTCGCGCGCCATGCCGGTACGCTGTACTTCCAAGTAATATCGACTGGGGAATAGCTCCGCCCACTCTAGCGCCAGCTGACGTGCCGTTGTTCGATTGCCATTTAGCAGCGCTGTGCCGACCTCACCGAGATGCGCACCGGATAATGCGAGTAGCCCATCTGTACCGTCGCGAAACCATTGTTTGTGTATCTCGATGCGACCGCTGTTTTGCCTTTCCAGGTAGGCGCGCGTCACCAAATCACACAAGCGTAGGTAGCCAACATTGGACTGGCATAACAATAACAGACGGGAAGGCTTGTCGCGCTCGGCTGGATTGCTGATGAACACATCACAGCCGATGATGGGCTTGATCCCGGCTGCACGCGCTGCCTGATAGAACTTGATTAGGCCGAATACATTATTGAGGTCGGTAAGCGCCAGCGCGGGCATGACATCCTGCTTGGCGGCAGCAATCGCCTCGGGAATGCGCACAATGCCATCGACTATGGAGTATTCGCTGTGCAGACGCAGATGGATGAAAGAGGGTTGGGGCATGGTGGTGAGATGACGGTTACAGTTGAAATTTTACCATCGTCACCAGAGTGAGAAACTAAAAGATTTCTACCTGTTGATATCGCTCAGAAAAACGTGCCGGAGAGAATGGTTGCCGAGGTTAAAGATGAAGGTTTGTAAGCAGCTCTGGAGTCATGAAGCCATTTCATGTAATTAATACCAGACTTCTTGGTATTGTCCATAAATTGGCTAACTACGAAGATTGGAAGCTCGAATCGCCTGATAAAAATGAATACCCAATAGTCGCGTTCACCGCAATGATGGCGGGTGTCTGACTATTATGCGGCGGAGCGGATGCTTTCAGTAATGTCCTTGCCCACTCCACGGTAACCTGTAAAGCGACCGGATGAATCGAACATGGGTTCTCCGCTAATCATAAAATATTGCAGCAAACCATCTGGATTATGTCGTCTGTAGACGAAATCCAGGAAAGGTCGTCTGGCTGCTATGTACGCTACTAGTACCGCCCGCTCATCATTATCCCAATGTGCTGCTGGAGTTTCACTGGGTTCGCCAAGCAAGTCTTCAACTTCAATTCCGAGCATCTCAAGAACTGGGCCGTAAACTTTGGTGAAATGTCCAGTTTCGTCTTGCTCCCAATACCAGTCAGACGACAGCTCGACCAGACGGCGAAAACGAGCTTCACTTTCCCGCAGTGCGGCAGTTCGTGCTTGCACAGTCTGCTCCAATAACTTGTTGTCATTTTCAATTTTTTTGTATAAAAGCCGCACTTCCAGCATGTTATGGATACGTGTTTGTACTTCGGTCAGATCAAAAGGCTTGCTGATGAAATCTTTTGCACCGGCTTGTAATGCGCGCAGTTTGTGATCCGGCTGGGCAGTAACCACGAGTACTGGAAGGTAGCCATCGGTTTCGATTTTTTTCAAGCCTTCCAGAACCTGAAAGCCATCCATGCCGGGCATCTGCAGGTCGAGCAGAATCAGGTCATAGCGGTTTTTGCGATACAACTCGCAGACTTCATAAGGGTTCTGCGTCGAGGCAATGCGCGTATAGCCAGCGCTACGCAGTATTTCCTCCAGTAGACGTATATTAGCCTCCTGATCGTCAACGATCAGGAGGCTGGCGTTAAGAATATCAGACCTGCTAAGCATAATTTAAGAATACCTTTAAAAACTGAGCATCAAATACCAACACAAATTTCTCTGTATTCCCAAACTCGTTCTGCGATGTACGCCGTTATGGCTGCATGGTTGACTAAAAAACCAGAATACGAATCGTCATAGCCAATAAGGGCGGAATTCGGATGTTCTGTAAATCAATTGGATGATCGGCCCTGTAGTATGATTTGTAACGGCTGTTAACTAAAAATCTTTAAGGTGTTTCCTTATTGTTTCAATTAATAATAAATTTGAACATTTAACTGAGTATTTTAACATGATCAAATAAAACTTATGAAAATGCTCTCCTGCCAGTTACACGCAATCACGAATCAATATGTGCATATCGCCGCTAGCTCTTGTCCACACACTTGATAACCTACAATGCCATATCCATACTTTCCATTTCAAACCTACATCCCTACTCTGAGTGAAGGGAATAAGCTGATTATGGACAAAATATCATTTGTGACACCTATAGTCTGTGCGTTTACACACATAAGGACTGCATCGCTTCACCAGGTGATTCAATCTTCCCGTCATGATCGTAAGACTTGCATATAAGCGCAGAGCACAGCGCTTACGCATTGTCACCTTCTTCGTGCATATTCGGTTAAAGCACTCAAGTGCGTAGCTGAGAACTCTTCAAGGATTTAAATTCTGGTGAATAAAAGATAACGCAGGTGGGTTTCATTTTTTTCTGCACCCTTGAGAATGTGCGTATCTGGCGGTTGAGTATGTTGAAAGTAAGCAATTAAATTCTTTCTTGATCACCTGATAACACTCGCAAGAGAGCATTTCCAGCCCAGATCGATCAAGAACTGTAATGTGTCCGCGGCGATAGTTGATAAAACCAGCATTTTTCAAATTTCCGGCGGCTTCTGTGATGCCTTCGCGGCGCACGCCAAGCATGCTGGCAATCAATTCCTGCGTCATGATTAACTCATTTGAGGTCAGCTGATCGAGGGTTAATAACAGCCAGCGGCAAAGCTGCTGTTCGATTGAATGGTGTCTATTACATGCCGCTATCAGAGACATTTGTGTGATCAGTGCTTGAATATAAAGCAGTGATAAACCATGCAGCGATTCAGCGCGATTGAATTCTTGCAGCACTACCCCGGCTTTTATGCGGTAACCGCAGCCGCCAGTTTGCACAATTGCCCGGCTAGGCGTAGCTGCGCCACCCATGAAAAGTGAAACACCCAGTACGCCTTCATTGCCTACCCCCGCGATTTGAGTTGAAGCGCCATCCTCCATGATGTATTGCAGAGACACGACGGCAGTCGTAGGGAACCAGACATGTTGCAACCGATCGCCGGATTCGTAGAGGATGCTGCCAAGTGGCATCTGGATAAACTCCAGATGTGGTTTCAAGCGTTCAAATTCGTCTGCTTTCGCAGCTGCGAGGAGATAGTTGTGGATTGTTTCCTGTAAACAGGTAATGGACATAAGCAGCTTATTAAAATATTTGAAATTTTATAGGCACACTCCGCTAATTAAATAATTAGTGGAATCCATGGTTTAAATCTGTTGGCTTAAGTTATGTACGATACCGCACAGACCATACATGCGCTGGGTAGTAATCTTCGCGCCTGTGGTTGGTACCGTTTTCAAATACGCCGTAGTAACACTCCGCCAGCAATCTTAAGTTGGCATTAAAAGCTTGTGTGAGCAGGTTGAAACATCCATAACCCAAGGAATCAGCTAATCAGGAGACTTCTTTAATGAAACAATTAAAATATTTGCTTACTATTTTTACTGCCATCGTATTCATGTCAATTTTAGGTTGTTCATCTACCACAAAGTCAGAAGGAACAGGCGAATATTTGGATGATAGCGTAATTACAACAAAGGTTAAAGCGGCGGTTTTTAATGAGCCTACGCTCAAAGCTACCGAGATAAATGTCGAAACCTATAAAGGTGTCGTTCAATTAAGCGGCTTTGTGAGATCCCAGTCCGATATTAATAGGGCGGAAGAAGTCGCTCTTGGTGTTAAAGGCGTGAAAGCTGTCAAGAATGACATGCGAGTCAAGTAAAGCTGATATGGGAGATTGCCAACGTAATCTCCCAGCTTTTGTAGTGATGGACGGGTTGCAATATCTAAGCCGTTCATCATTTATATACTATCAATACGCAGTGTTATTTGTTGTATGGGCGGGATTGGTTGCTGCCCTGGTAAATGCTCATAGATTTTCACATATACAAGCTTCTCGAATTTTGCTCTCTGCGGGCAGGGTGCCGAGCAAACGCGATACATTTGCCTCTATCTACAAAAAATGACATGTAACTTATAGTCACAGCGAGCAGTATGCTTTTTTTAGAGCATGGTGGGTGCAGAATGCTCAGTTTTATTTGGCGGTATTGTTAAGTCCAAGCATATATATAGTTATGTATGACTTCTAGTTTGAAGTGTTCATCAAGTTGCTACTTTGTTTGTTTATTAAATCGTAATTAAGGTCATTTTGACCAAAGTGTTTTTCCACCTGTCTCTATTTCCGGAACATGAAATCACTACAATTTATTCAAGACGAAAGGGAGCTGCCTGCAAAGCAGATAGTTAAATGCCGTAGCTGTTTTTGACTTTCGGTTTCGGATCTTGAAATGCCTAAGCCACCACCAATGTCTTGCATTGTAATCATGTTTGTAGGCAGCGTATTTCAAATTGGAGGATGTTTAACTTGAAGGCTGGAGACACAAGTATTTCTGATTTTTTGTCATCCCTGACTAACTGGTATCGCAAAAAAATAGGATGGCCGCGAGTCCTGCTTCGCGAAGAACTACCGTTACGATCAGAACTATTTAGCGCCGATCAGATGGAGTTACATGGCAGAATTCTTGCTGCGTCACATGCAGTGTCGCCGAAACGCAGTCCGGATCAACTTCTAGCACGGCTGGCCGCGAACGAAAGCACACTTATTAGTGTTTGCAGTGTTCTTACGGCAACAGTTAAGGCGAACCATCGGCTGACGCCAGCCGGAGAATGGTTGTTCGACAATTTTCACCTGCTTGAAGAGCAGATTCGCACTGCCAAACATCACCTTCCCAAAAATTATAGCCGCGAGTTGCCGTGTCTGGTGCGTGGGTCCTCGGCTGGTCTTCCGCGGGTGTATGACATCGCTCTACAGACTATTTCCCATGGCGATGGTCGGGTCGACACTGAAACGCTTAGTCGATTTGTGGCTGCCTACCAGACCGTTACCACCCTGCAGTTGGGTGAATTATGGGCGATTCCTATCATGTTGCGTCTGGCATTAATAGAGAACTTGCGCCGTGTTGCCGTATACATCGAGATTGACAGGCTAGAGAGAAACTTTGCCGTCAAATGGGCCGACGAAATGACCAAGGTTGTGGAGAAGGATCCCAAGGGCTTAATTTTGGTAATAGCGGATATGGCACGGTCCGATCCGCCAATGACAGCTTCATTTGTTTCGGAATTTGTGCGTCGCCTACATGGACAGAGCCCTGCGTTGGCATTGCCGTTGAAGTGGATTGAACAAAGCCTAGCAGAATCAAATCGCACGATCGAGGAGTTGGTGCAGTCTGGCAATCAGCAACAGGCGGCTGATCAGGTTTCGATTTCTAACAGTATAGGCAGCCTGCGAATGCTTGGATCCGTCGATTGGCGCGATTTCACTGAAGCTGCTAGTGCAATCGAAACGATCTTGCGGGAGGATCCGGGTGGTGTATATGGCCGTATGGATTTTATCACCCGTGATCGGTACCGTCATGTCGTGGAACGCTTGGCCAAGGGTGGTGCCTTGTCAGAAATGGAGGTGGCTCAAACGACGCTTCGGCTGGCGCGCGAAGGTGCGGCAATGGGGAAGGATGACGAGACTGCGGCCCATGTTGGGTTTCATTTGATAGGTAAAGGATTGCCGGATCTGGAGCGAACGGTGCAGGCACGCCTATCTATTCTTGAGAAGTTATGCGGGATAAGTCACCGGTTTTCGTTTTTCATTTATTTAAGTGCGATTACACTTATTACGCTGTTCCTGACCAGTGGTCTCGTGATTAAAGCTTATGAAGATGGTGCGCGCGAGTGGTTGCTGGGCGTAGTGTATGTCCTGGCGCTACTTGCGACAAGCCAATTGGCCGTTGCGCTGGTGAATTGGGTGGCCCAGTTGCTAGTGACACCGCATCCATTGCCACGAATGGACTTTTCTACAGGAATTCCCCCAGCGACCCGCACACTGGTTGTGGTTCCAACCATGCTGACGAATGCTGCCGATGTATTGAATTTGGTCGAAGCACTTGAGGTGCGATTTCTCGCCAATCGAGATCGGAATCTGGATTTCGCCCTGTTGACTGATTTTCTGGATGCGAACCAGGAAGAGCTTCCTGAGGACGAGGCCCTTTTGCAGATCGCCAGAACCAGTATTGAGGAGCTAAACAATAAATATGGTAATGCCTCCAGCAACGAAGGGGATGAGCCCACGGATTCAATCGGGGATGGTTTTCAAAACGGGAGTCGATTCTTCCTGTTTCAACGCCCGCGTCGCTGGAATCCGGAGGAGGGAGTGTGGATGGGTTTTGAACGCAAGCGTGGAAAACTTGCGGACTTGAATGCGCTCTTGCGCGGTCGAGCGGGTAACGCATTCTCTCTCATCGTGGGTGATACAACATTATTGTCGAAAATAAAGTACGTCATTACGCTGGATACCGACACGCAATTGCCTCGCGATTCAGCTCGGCAATTTGTTGGTGCGATGGCGCATCCGCTGAATATCCCACGGTTCGGTGGAACCGGCCAAGGCAAAGACGATAATACTCTTGTGACCGAAGGTTATGGCATTCTGCAGCCGCGTGTTGATGTAAGTTTGCCCGGAACAAATCGCTCGCGATACGCGCAATTATTTAGCGGCGAGATCGGTATTGATCCATATACCCGGACGGTTTCTGATGTTTATCAAGACCTGTTCGGTGAGGGTTCATTCATCGGCAAAGGAATTTACGACGTCGATGCTTTCGAACGGGCACTCGCAGGACGTTTTCCGAACAACCGAATTCTCAGTCATGATCTTTTGGAAGGGTCATATGCGCGGGCAGGATTACTTGCTGACGTGCAGTTATATGAGGAATTTCCTGTCCGTTACAGCGCAGACGTAAGTCGCCGTTATCGCTGGATTCGTGGAGACTGGCAACTTGTGAGCTGGTTATTTTCGCGCATACCTAGCTCAAATGGGAGTTATCACCGCAATCCGCTATCGCCGCTATCGCAGTGGAAACTGTTCGATAATCTCCGGCGAAGCCTGGTCCCGGCGGCACTGATGCTATTGCTGTTATTGGGGTGGGTGGCGTTGCCACATGCATGGTTCTGGACATTGGCGGTAATCAGCATTCTCTTTACGCCCACTGTGATTGCCGTTCTCTTTGATTTGTTGCGAAAGCCGCGCGAAGTGCATCTACGGCAGCACTTGAGTGCCGTGATGCGTGCGGCAGGTCGACAATCCGGTCAGGTTCTATTTTCGCTGGCATGTTTGCCTTATGAGGTCTATTTCAGCCTTGACGCGATCGTGCGCACGATCGTGCGGATGTTGATCACTCATCGACGACTTCTCGAATGGAAGCCGTCGCGCGAGATCGAACGTGAGCCCAGCCAAGTAATTTCATCTTCCAGCTACACGAGCCTTGGTGCATCCTACCGGTCGATGTGGATCGCACCCGCTATCGCTGTCATGATGATGGCTACCTTGGCGATCAAAATGCCAGCCGCGCTGATTGTTGCACTTCCAGTGTTGTTGCTATGGGCAGTATCCCCGGCAATCACTTGGTGGATAAGTCGACCGCTGGAGCGTCGAGACGCAGAGTTGAAAGTCGATCAAATTCTTTTTCTGCGTCAGGTTGCACGTCGGACGTGGGGATTTTTCGAGACTTTTGTCGGGGAGGAAGACAATTGGCTTCCTCCGGACAACTTTCAAGAACACCCTGTTGCGACAATCGCGCATCGCACTTCACCGACTAACATCGGTTTGGCACTACTTGCTAATGTATCCGCCTACGATTTTGGCTACATCGGATATGGCCAACTTATAGAGCGCACGGCAAGTACATTGCAAACCATGGATGTAATGGAGCGGCATCGAGGACATTTTTATAATTGGTATGACACCCTGTCGCTGAAACCATTGTCGCGTTATGTTTCTACAGTGGACAGCGGGAATCTGGCGGCCCATTTGCTGACATTGCGCGCGGCATTGCTGGAGATCCCCGATGCTCCGATTATTGGGAGACGGTTATTTTCGGGCTTGGGCGACACGCTGCGGATTGTCGTTGAGACGGCCAGTGGCGCCGCTGCTATTCCAATGGCGCAATTCGAAAAAACTCTCAAAGCTGCGGCCATGGCTCACCCGCTTACGTTGGTAGGTATTCAAGCGTATCTGGAGGGCTTACTCACATACGCCAATGAAGTGGTCAATCAGATCGAAAAAAATGCAGTAAATCGCTCTCTAAATGAAGCTGGCGAATGGGCTCACGCGCTGGTCAGGCAATGCGAAGGCGCGCTCGATGACCTGGTTTCCCATGCTTCGTTACTACTGCCGAATACCTCGTCCGAAATGAGCGATTCGACCATTACCGCAAAAATTCCATCGTTACGCCAACTTGCTAGTGAGGGTCACGACCGCGCACGAGAGCAGTTAAAAACACTCGAATATCTTGCGCGAAAATCGAGCGAGTTTGCGCAGATGGAATATGGTTTCCTGTACAACCACGCACGACGTTTGCTCTCAATCGGGTACAACGTTGGTGAACGTCGATTAGATGCCAGTTACTATGATCTGCTGGCCTCAGAGGCCAGGCTGTGCAACTTTGTCGCGATAGCCCAAGGCGAATTGCCTCAGGAGAGCTGGTTTGCTCTTGGCCGGATGCTTACTGCTACCGGAGGTAAGCCGCTTCTATTATCGTGGAGCGGCTCGATGTTCGAGTATCTCATGCCACTACTGGTGATGCCGACCTACGACAACACTCTACTTGATCAGACATGCAAGGCAGCGGTTAATCGGCAAATCGAGTATGGTAACCAACGCGGCGTGCCTTGGGGTATGTCGGAGTCCGGGTACAACGGCGTTGACGTCCATTTAAATTATCAGTACCGAGCGTTTGGCGTGCCGGGACTAGGTCTTAAACGCGGTCTCGGTGATGATCTTGTCATTGCGCCATATGCCTCGGTAATGGCCTTGATGGTTGCACCTGAAGCTGCGTGCTCGAACCTTCAGAAGCTCGCCGCCGAAGGTTTTGCCGGCAAATTCGGGTTTTATGAAGCGGTTGACTACACGTCATCGCGACTACGGCGCGGTGAAACTCGGGCCGTGGTGCGCTCGTTTATGGCTCATCATTTAGGTATGAGCATGCTTTCCCTGGCATATCTGCTGCTGGATCGTCCTATGCAGCGGAGATTTGAGTCGGATCCTCTATTTCAGGCGACGATGTTATTGCTTCAGGAAAGGATACCTCAGGCTAAGATCTTCCATTTGCGCTCCGCCGAGCTTCCTGAAATCCGTGCGGCTGAGGGAGTCGCGGAGATGCCGATACGCATAATTAAAAATCCCAACACGCCGAGTCCAGAGGTTCAATTGCTGTCGAATGGTCGTTATCACGTCATGGTCACGAATGCAGGCGGAGGGAGCAGCCGCTGGAAGGATATTGCCGTTACTCGCTGGCGCGAAGACAAGACATGTGACAATTGGGGCAGTTTTTGTTATTTGCGTGATGTGTCGAGCGGTGAATTTTGGTCAACTACCCATCAGCCTACACAAAAACCATCAAAGCGATATGAAGTGGTTTTTTCGGAAGGCAGAGTGGAGTTCCGTCGCCGTGACCATGATTTTGATACGCATACCGAGATTACGGTTTCGCCGGAAGATGATATTGAGCTGCGTCGTGTCCGCATCACAAACCGTGCATGGACGCGTCAAACTATCGAGATCACTACTTATGCCGAAGTCGTGCTAGCAACGTCCGCAGCCGATGCTCAGGCACCGGCCTTCGGCAATCTTTTTGTGCAGACTGAAATATTGCCTGAGCGGCATGCGATCCTCTGCCATCGGCGACCGCGCTCGCAGAACGATCAGACTCCGTGGATGTTCCACTTGATGACCGTGCAGGGTGCGACCGTTGATGCCGTCTCTTATGAGACCGACCGCATGCGTTTTGTCGGACGTGGAAACACGGTTGCCGCTCCTCATGCGATGACTGATTCGGTGTCACTTTCGGGTAGCGCCGGCTCGGTTTTAGATCCAATCGTGGCGATTCGGCAACGCTTGTCCATTGGACCCGGAGAATGCGCTACGATCGACATCGTCACCGGGGTTGGCGACTCTCACCATGCCGTATTAAATCTTATAGATAAATATCAGGATCCTCACTTGTCAGATCGTGTTTTCGATCTGGCGCGAACCCATAGCCTTGTGATGTTGCGGCAACTCAATGCGAGTGAGGCTGATGCACAATTATTTTGTCGTTTGGCTGGTTCGGTGCTCTTTGCCAATGCTTCATTGCGCGCTGATGCCAGCGTGCTGCGCAACAATAAGCGCGGTCAATCGGGGTTATGGGGGTACGCCATTTCCGGCGACCTCCCAATCGTGCTGCTTCAGATTGGTGATCCGGCCAACATTGATTTAGTGCGGAAAGTAGTGGCAGCGCATGCATACTGGCGTTTGAAAGGTCTGGCGGTTGATCTGGTAATCTGGAATGAGGATCACTCAGGTTATCGACAATTATTGCAAGAACATGTATTGGGGCTGGTTTCCAGTAGTGTCGAGGCACACATGCTCGATTGTCCGGGAGGCATTTTTGTCCACCGTGGCGAGCAAATTGCTCCAGAGGATCGGATATTGCTGCAAACAGTTGCACGCGCGATCATTGTTGATAGCAACGGCAGTTTGGCGGACCAGGTCACCCGTCGTATCCCTGTGGAATTGCCCGTCGCGCCCACTGGATCGGCGCCGATCCGTCGGTCTGATTCCAGGCGAATGATTTCGTTGCCGCACCGCCGGCTGCTCTTTGATAATGGTCTCGGCGGGTTCACTGAAGACGGTCGCGAATATGTCATCACTACCGGACTCGGTCAAATGACCCCTGCACCGTGGTCGAATGTGTTGGCTAACCCGCACTTTGGAACGGTGATTTCAGAGAGCGGTCAAGCCTATACTTGGGGCGAGAACGCGCATGAATTTCGTCTGACACCTTGGCGCAATGATCCGGTGAGCGATGGGGGAGGAGAGGCATTCTATCTCCGCGATGAAGAGAGCGGCTATTACTGGTCGCCAACACCATTGCCAAAATGTGGTCTAACGCCATACGTTACCCGGCACGGGTTTGGTTATAGCGTCTTCGAACATAGCGAGGGCGGCATCCATTCGGAGCTATGGATATTCGTTGCATTGGATGCATCAGTTAAATTCACGATGCTGAAAATTCGCAATGATTCCGGACGGCCACGACAGCTATCCGTAACCGGATATACAGAATGGGTGTTGGGCGATCTGCGGGAGAAAACTGGCATGCACGTGATCACAGAGATCGATCCCAAGAGCGGAGTGCTATTCGCTCGCAATCCATATAACAACGATTTCGCAGGCCGGATCGCCTTCTTTGACACTGACGATGCCACGCGTAGCGTGACGGGTGACCGAACCGAGTTCATTGGCCGTAACGGTGGGCTCAAAAATCCGGCTGCGATGGCGTGGGCGGAACTCTCGGGTCGAGTTGGTCCGGCGCTGGATCCCTGCGGTGCCCTCCGGGTCTCTTTTGAGCTGGATGCAGGCCAGACGCACGAGACTGTTTTCCGTCTCGGCCTTGGTCGTGATGCTGACGATGTCCGAACGCTGGCACGACGTTTCCGCGGTTCGATCGCTGCGCACAATGCATTAGAAAAAGTGCAGCATTACTGGCAGCGTACACTGGGTGCCGTACAGGTGCAAACTCCCGATCAGTCAATTAATCTGCTGATGAATGGTTGGCTTGTATACCAGATTTTGGCTTGCCGCATGTGGGGCCGTAGCGGTTATTATCAGTCCGGCGGGGCCTTTGGCTTCCGTGATCAGCTGCAGGATGCGATGGCGCTCGTGCATGCTGAACCGGCCCTGGTGCGCGAACATTTGCTTCGTTGTGCAGCGCGTCAATTCATTGAAGGTGACGTCCAGCATTGGTGGCACCCACCAATGGGGCGCGGCGTGCGCACGCGTTGTTCAGATGACTATCTCTGGCTACCCCTAGTGACCTGTCGCTACATAACAGCCACTGGCGATATTGGTGTGCTGGATGAATCCGTACCATTCCTTGAGGGTCGTTTGGTCCACGCTGATGAAGATTCATATTACGACTTGCCTGTCCACTCCGAGCAGGCCGCGAGTTTATACGTGCATTGTGTGCGCGCTATCGTTAACGGCTTGCAATTCGGCGAACATGGCCTCCCGCTGATGGGTGCCGGAGACTGGAACGACGGAATGAATCTGGTCGGTATTCACGGCAAGGGTGAAAGCGTCTGGCTAGCTTTCTTCCTATATGACGTACTAATTCAATTTGTCTATGTCGCTTCACAGTATGGCGATACGGCCTTTGCCGGTCGCTGCGAAGAGGAGGCCGCCCGTCTGCGCCAAAATATTGAGCTGCATGGCTGGGATGGTCAATGGTATCTCCGTGCTTTCTTTGATGATGGCAGCCCGCTGGGTTCTTCCTCTAACGCTGAATGCCGGATTGATTCTATTGCGCAAAGCTGGTCCGTGCTGTCCGGCGCCGGAGCCGACAATCGCCAACGGCAAGCCATGGAAGCGGTCAGTGAGCATTTAGTACGACGGGATGCCGGCATTATTCAACTGCTTGATCCACCTTTCGACCAATCGCCATTGAATCCAGGCTACATCAAAGGCTATGTCCCCGGTGTTCGTGAGAACGGGGGGCAGTACACCCATGCGGCCATCTGGGCGACAATGGCCTTTGCCGCATTGGGAGATCGGCAGCGCGCGTGGGAATTATTGGCGATGATCAACCCGGTAAACCATGCGCAAACACCAGAGGCGGTAGCGGTATACAAAACGGAACCGTATGTTGTCGCAGCTGATGTTTATGCTGTCTCGCCACACACTGGCCGGGGCGGATGGTCCTGGTATACAGGATCTGCCGGCTGGCTGTATCGATTGATCCTGGAAACGCTCCTGGGTTTAACGCTTGAGGTTGATAAGCTGCATTTCGCACCATGTCTCCCTGCGGACTGGAAGACGTTCACGGTGAATTACCGCTATCGGGAGACGGATTATCGCATTACCATTGTTCAGACCGCCGATACAGACAATGTACCAAGTGTGACCATAGACGGCGTTGCACAGCAAGACTTGGTCATTGTTCTGGTTAACGATTTTGAGCCACACACTGTTGAGGTGCGGTTAGGTGGTGTTCGCGCATAAAAACATGCTTGCGGCTTTGATTAATGTGTGCGCCAGACTTCACTCGTACCAAAGTATTTGATTAAATATTTTTTTGGAGTTTTTTAAAAATGTAATGTTTTTATAGAGGTGCCTGATGAAATCCGATGGTCAGTCTTTCACGATGTTGCGCCGTTTGTTGAAATGGGTCGGTGGCTTTTTGCTCGTGATAACACTGATGATCGTTCTGATTATTGCGTTTTTCAATTGGAATTGGTTGCGTGGGCCGATAGAGCGCATGGCAACGGAAAAGACAGGCCGTCAATTGGTAATCAATGGCGATTTGTCAGCTCATCTTGCGTGGCCACGACCCTCGTTTCGCGCTGAACGTCTCACGTTTGCTAATCCGTCATGGGCTAAAGAAAAACAAATGGTTGCAGTTGATGGCGTCGAATTCACCATTGATTTATCAGAATTGCTAATGAAAAACGTGGTTTTGCCCGAAGTGCGTCTTGAGCGCCCAATAGTTTTTCTGGAGCAGAGCGCAGACGGCCGGAAGAACTGGTTGCTTGACCATGATCAGAAAGACGAGGGCTCACGTATCCATATTAACCATATAGCACTCGATCACGGGCGATTCTCTTACGATGACCCCGTGAAAAAGATCAGTATTCAGTCAGAAATTTCAACGCAAGGTGAGCAACAGGCTGGCACGGCTAAAGCGAGCATTATTTTCAGTGCCAAAGGGCAGTACCAAGGCCTTCCACTCACGGTACATGGCACGGGCGGGCCGGTGTTAGACCTGCGCGATGAAAATATACCCTACCCGTTGAAGGTCGATGCCACAATAGGACATACTGCCGCGCAGGCCAATGGAACAATTACCGGCTTGACCAAAATTTCTGCGATCGATCTGAATCTTGTCTTGCGTGGCGATAGTCTCGCAGACCTTTTTCCATTGATTGGCATCGCGCTTCCAGAAACTCCCTCCTATTCGACCAAGGGCCGCCTGGTCCACACCGAGCACAAATGGCGTTATGAAAATTTTGGAGGCAGGACTGGCAAGAGTGACATTGCAGGCACGCTGCAAGTCGATACCGGCGGTAAACGCCCATTCATGCAAGGCGAACTGGTTTCCACGGTACTTTATCTGGCTGATTTAGGCCCGCTGATCGGCGCCAAACAGGGTAGCCTCGCAAAGGCCGCAAAGCAACCCGCCCCGTCGTCTGGCCAGACGACAATAATCTCAGCCAAGGCTCGCGTGTTGCCTGACGAGCCGTTCAATACTGACCGCTGGAGCACCATGGATGCAGACGTAAAACTGCGCGCAAAATCCATCCATCGAGCCAAGGCATTGCCCATAGAAGATTTGGTAGTCCATTTGAAACTGCGGGACTCCGTTCTGACGCTTAATCCGCTTAATTTTGGCTTAGCTGGCGGTGATCTCGTTGCCGTGGTTTCGCTTGATGGACAGAAGGACCCGATTCGGGCACATGCTAACGTGCAAGCAAAAAAACTTTTGCTGGGCAAGTTATTTCCGACGGTCGATTTATCCAAGGCAAGCATCGGCCAGATCAATGGCACATTCGATTTGGCTGGCGAGGGTAACTCGGTGGCGCACATGCTAGCAACCTCAAACGGCAAGCTTGGTCTCGTCATCGCCGGTGGAGAGATCAGTAACGAAATGGTTGAAATAATCGGTCTCGATTTGTGGGAATGGTTTAGATTCAAGATGAAGGGTGATCAACCTACGAAAATCCGTTGCGGCGTCGCTGATTTTAGCGTTAAGGACGGTGTGATGAAGGCCAATGCGTTGGTCCTTGATACGGTGGACACCAATATCGGTGGTGCCGGTACTATCGATTTTGGCAAGGAAACGCTGGATTTGACGCTAAACCCGCAACCAAAAGATAAAAGCCCAGTTTCATTGCGTGGTCTCATTCACATACGCGGGACTTTAGCCAATCCTGACGTGCAACTGGATAAGGTCAAGCTTGCTGAGCGCGGCCTTGGTGCGGTATTGCTCGGCATAGTTAACCCGCTGCTCGCTCTGATCCCACTTATTGAAACCGGACCGGGTCTGGACAGTGATTGCGGACGACTTATTAAGAAAGCGCAGGAACCCGCGCCGCATAAGACGGCAGTTGGATCCGGGCACAGGCCTGCGCCTTGATGAATCTGCGAAATTGATAGCACTGTCTAAATTAAATCTGAGAAATTGTAGTTCGAAAGGATATTCCACCTTAAGTTACTTCAGACGAGTGACTTATCCAAGATAGCTGTGTACCTGCTCATCATTTGACCTTCAGTCGAATGCCAGATTGTGGAGACAATGCGATAGCCGGACACTATCGTGCTCACCAAGCTACCTACTTTTACCTGGATTGAAACGAATGGAATCTGTACTCAAAAAAATACTTGCAACTCCCGAGGAGACTGACCCAGCCCTGTTGATTGCACTTGTCGACAGCATTCGGCCTAAGGATCCAAATGTTGGTGAGGTGGCAACGACAAATTTGCGCGCTTTGATCACTTTGCTGAGGATGCACCCTGAATATGCTATAGCCCTGCGCAGTTATGTGTTGGTGCTATTTGAGAAGCGTCGCCACAGCCATCTCTATGCCGATATCGGCATATTATCTAACGAAGGTTTTTTTACTACAGTCTGGAATCGCATTATCTTTCGTTTATTACCGGAAGAAACACGCGATGATTACCTGAAGGATATGTTCGGTCTCGTGTTCCACATACATACCGATTATCTATGGGTCGATCAGATTCCTGATGAAATATGGATTGAGTTATTGAAGTGTATCGATTTAGATGCTCAGCCATATCATCACGGATGGGCAAAAATTCAGGAGGAAATGCTCGATGCAGTCCAGATGCTGTCCTATCGCATTGCATCCACGGGACTTGAGCAGGAGCTGGTGCGTAATTATCCGGATATTGAACGCTTCGAATCTCCATTTTTAGCGCAGAACGTCGAGGTCTGCGATTATTACCGGGCTTACCAGGCCCATCTCAGGGGGGCCCCCGCTTTGCCTGACGACACGCATATCCCCGTATTGTTGCAGCAATGCGAAGAGGTGCTTGTAAAGGTGCGCAAGCAATCTGCACACAATGGTGCGAGCATCAGCCTTACGTACCACTTGCAGCGCGTGCATCAGATGATCAAGCGGCTGGAAACTTTGCTGGTATTGCTAAACCCGAACGAAACCACGATGCGCAGTTTGGCTTTGCTGCGTGAATTAGTGCGTGAGGAGAATCGCAAGTACAGCGTGCGTGATGTATTTACTCGCGTCACCGATTTGGTGGCTTTGCAGGTAACAGAGAATGCAGGGAAAACCGGTGAACATTATGCTGCCGCGACGCGGGGCGAGTATTTCAATATGTTGTGCTCATCCATGGGGGCGGGTTTCATAATTGGATTTATGGCGCTGATCAAGGTTGGGATTGGGAAGATGTTGCTAGCGCCTTTTACCCAGGCTTTTTTCATCAGTATGAATTATGCGTTTGGCTTTTTGCTGATACACGTCATGCATTTTACGGTTGCCACCAAGCAACCAGCAATGACCGCGGCGACGATTGCGGCCACGGTTGATCAGAATGCTGCACTGAACAATAAAGGCAAGGCGCCGCTTGATGGGGTAGTGCAACTCATCGCCATTGTATGGCGCACCCAGATGGTTTCAATTCTTGGCAATGTGATACTCGCGATTCCAACCGGTATGCTAATCGCAGTGATAGGATACATGGCTGGTGCGCCGGTGATGTCGGAGGAGAAAGCCTGGCATACATTGGACGATATCAATCCCTTCTACAGCTTGGCTCTGGTTCACGCCGCAATTGCCGGCGTATGCCTTTTTCTTGCCGGGTTGATCTCTGGTAATTACGATAATAAGTGTGCTTACACTCGAATTCCGGCTCGTTTAAAACAATTACACTGGTTGCGCAAATTGTTAGGCGAGCGCCGACTCGACCGTTTTGCGGCTTATATCGGTGACAATCTTGGTGCGTTAATGGGGAATTTTACGTTTGGCATCATGCTCGGTAGCATAGGGATGATAGGCTTCATGCTTGGCCTTCCTTTCATTGATATACGCCACGTCACGTTTTCGTCAGCCAACTTTGCTTTCGCGTTGGTTACGCTTGATTTCATGGTGAGTTGGCAGCTAATAGCGATTTCTCTGTTGGGCATCGCGCTGATCGGGATCGTCAATCTTGCGGTGAGCTTTGGCTTGGCGCTTTACGTCGCGATGAAGGCGCGTCAAGTTCGCTTCAATCGTATTGGCGAATTATTTCTGATGTTGGGGACTCGCTTTGTGAGCAACCCGCGCGAATTTTTCTTTCCGCCCAGGAGAGGAGCTGCGCTACAAAATTAGGCTCTATGAACAAAAATATAAGGTTTTTATGTTTAAAAATTTTATTTGACGCCTCCATTTTAATTTTATCAAAACGTTCATGTCCATGTTTCAACTTACCTCACCTAGAGCCGGGCGACATTGATAGAACGCTATAGCCTGTAAAAAAGCGCAAGAATTAAAAAGCTTGCTTCGAAATTTGGGCGGCAATGGAGCGATAGGGGGAAGGCGCTGATTATTTCTGGCATTGTATGCAATAAAAACTTGATCGCTGTCCTTGCCGAATCTGTTTGATGGGTGTGTTGCATGCACGGCAAGCCTCGGTCGTGCGGCCATACACCCAGTAGTGCTGCTGGAAATAGCCAGGGTTGCCATTGCTGCCCAAGAAGTCGCGCAGGCTGCTGCCGCCTAGCGCAATGGCTTCTGTTAAAGTTTCTTGTATCGTTTGTACTAATCGCGCGCAGCGCGGTCGACTAAGTTTTGCGGCTGGTAGTTGCGGGCGGATACCAGCGCGGAATAGAGCTTCATTGGCGTAGATGTTGCCGACGCCCACTACTAGATGATGATCCATGATGACCAGCTTGATTGCGGCTTTGCGATTGCGTATAGCACGATAAAGATATTCGGCATTAAAGTTATTCTCTAGCGGCTCTACTCCAAGCTTCAACAACAGTGGATGCTGTGCGGGGTCGCCTTCATGCCACAGCACCGCGCCAAAACGGCGCGGGTCACGCAGCCGCATAATCATTCCGTTTGCCAGCGTTAAATCGAAGTGATCGTGCTTTTCTGCCGCTATGTCCGAGGACAAAATGCGCAAGCTGCCGGACATGCCAAGATGAAGGATGAGCGTGCCGCTGTCGCATTTGATCAACAAATATTTGGCACGGCGATGCAGCGAGTGAATTATCTGGTTATGCAAGATGGAGGCCAATTGCTTGGGAATTGCCCAGCGCAAGTGAGATGTGCGAATGACTACGTCTGCGATACGCTGACCGACCAAATGCGGCTCAAGTCCGCGCAGGGTCGTTTCGACCTCGGGTAGCTCAGGCATAAGATTCTTCTCTGTTCATTGGCATTTTATAAGGATGCATGATTTACTATAAATCAATTGGTTATTGAAAAAATACATATTTATTTTGTGGATAAAGTTTCGACTAAATATTAAAAAAATGCCTGCAAGTCAGTCACAAATTTAAGCTAAAAGTGATGGCTTAGATAATTCGGCATATCGACTTTGAGGCAAGGAAGGTATTGCCCTTGTCGCCTTATTTCGTGTCAGAGCTTCCAGCAACTGCTTTCACGCCCGCCGCTGCAACATCGACAGTCGTACCAACCACCGCAGCGCTGACCTTAACGGTTGTTGCAACCACGGTAACCGCAGCATCAGCGACAGTAACCACCGAGCAGCCATTACAGAGAATGCAAATTAGGGCGTGTAGAAGGCAGACACGCATGGGAGATTTTGGGGCTGAGGTATTGAGCAAGTGCGGTTAAAAAATGGTGGTATTAAATGTTACATTACTTAACCTATGAACAGAAAAAATTTTCTTCGCTTGCGGTAAAAGAGCCGGTTTAATTTCTTCTGCGCCACCAAAGAATAGCACCCGCCAGCATTAACAGCATAGGCATGGCAATCAGGAAGCTGCCACTGATGATAGTCAGATGGATTTTGCTCAAGGTAATCGCACCATCTTTCACTGCGCGGGGCTGGGTGGTGATGAGTCTCTCTTCGTTGCCTAGCCAGTTCGTCATGTTGATGCCGAGATCAAGATTGCCGCCGTTACCGGAATAGGCGTTAGCAAGAAACGAACCGCTCCCGACGATAACAATACGTTGTTCACGATCGTTTATGCTGCGTTGCAGGGCTAGCGCAATGGTTGCTGGACCGGGGATGTCACGAGTTTTATTGAAGTGCGGTTTACCTTGCGGTATGTCGCGGCTAACCCAGCCACGTGGCGCGGCCTCTACCAGCGTGGTGTGATGCCACGCAGTATTTTCCTCCCAGTCGATGGCGCGTGCAAAGGGGAAGGCCGTGGTCAAGTTAAAATTTTGCGTGATGGCATGCGGCGGGTAGCCCGCGCCCAGTGCCCAGGTTGGAGGAATATTCATTTCTGCTGCTGCTGGATCAATCACGATGCCAGGCGTGAGGATTATGTCCAATTTTTCAGACAGACGCTCCAGTCCATGCAATGGTTCGGCATCTACTAGCCACAGCAGGTTGCCGCCGTTGGCGATATAGCGCAGTAGTTTATCAATTTCGCCCTGCATCAGGTCGATTTGCGGCTGCGTAATGATCAACATGCTGGCATTACTAGGCACGTCTTGTGCCAGTGCTAAATTCAGGCTGTTGAGGCGAAAGCCATTTTGTTTCAGCCGTTGGCCGAATTCGCCGAGATCATGGTTTGCGATGCCTTCCAGATTGCGCTCACCATGTCCATCAAGATACATGAGCAGCTGATTTTTTGTGTGAGCCATGCGTAACAACACACTGGTAAGCGCTTGTTCGTTCAGCATGGTGACATGTTCGCGCTTGCCGCCATATTCAACCACCATCTCGCCATTGACATGAATATTGACCTTGCGCGCTTCTTCCGGCTGTTTAACCGGGTCGATAAAGGTGAGCGAAATATCGGTTTTATAGCGCTGATAGAGGGCGACAAAATCACGGGTTAGCCTGTGCATATCGCCCAAGTTGGCATCCTGCCCGGTTACATACATCGTTAGCTTAATTTCACCGTGCAGCTGATTCAGTACACTTACACTGCTATCTGCCAAACTGTTGCTGGCGTTTTGGGTCATATCCCATTGTGCGGGGCGGTGTGCGGCGAGTTGATACAGAGCGATTATAGCTGCGAGCAGCAGTGCGGTGAAGGCAAGGTTTTTAATGAGCAGATTGGGTTGAGGGAATTTCATGTTGGACGGCAATTAGCTATAAATGCGGTTGTTGTGCAGCCGCCGTATCGTTAGCAACAGAAAGGCGAAACAAAACAGCAGGAAGAATATCAGGTCTGTACTATTCAACAGGCCAATATTGAAGCTTTGAAAATGGCTGGTGGGAGCGAGCGCGCGCCAAGTGTTGTTATTATCCACTGCGCTGATTTCCACCAGCCACAGACCGAAAAATATGGCCAATGCACCGATAGCAGCCACCACTGGTTGTGCGGTGAGCGAGGAAATATACAGTCCCAATGCGACGTAGCTGGCGGCAAGTAGTATAAGTCCCAGCGCATTGGTGAGAAGAAGGCCTGTGTCTAGTTGCGTGCCTGCGGCCAGCGTTAGCACCATCAGTATGCAGCTTGTGATGATGAGCAGCAGAAATAGCATTAGACCGATAAACTTCCCTACCACAATATGAATATCTGAAACCGGTGCGCTCATTAATAGTGTCAGGGTTTGGTTGCGCCGTTCCTCGGCGATCAAGCGCATGGTAAATATTGGGATCAGCATCATCAAAATCAGCGCGATGGTACCAAATAAGGGAGCCGCCACGGCTAATGTGGCGCCGGGCGCGTTGGCAAGCTGCGCCAGTTGTGACTGTACTTGTAAAAAGGCATCAAGGCGTGCCAGGAAAAACCAAGCGAAGATAAATTGCAGAGCGCCCAAAATCAGCCAGGTCGAAGGGATGACAAACAGGCTGCAAAACTCCTTGCGCGCAATGGTTAAAATCATGATTTTTCGTCTTGAGTAATTTGCATAAATACATCTTCCAGCCGCGTTCGCAGCGGAACGAGTTGCTCTGCTTGCCAGCCATGTTGTGCGGCGAGCGTGAGCAGAGCAGCGCTTGGATTTGTGTTAACGGTATGCAGAATGCGGAACTGTGTGGCGGAAAGCTGGTCTACTTGCTGTACTTCGGCGATGGCCTGCAATACGGAAAGTGCAGGCGGCGCTAATAGAGTGACGATGAAGCCTGGCTGACTGCCGTATTGCTGCATTTTTGTACTGCTGTCGCCGTAAATTAGACGACCGTGATGCATAATTTCGACGCGGTCGCAAATGCTTTCCACTTCACCCAACAGATGGGTAGAAAGGATAACGCTGTGCATATTCCCCAGCTCGCGGATCAATTCGCGTATGTCGCGGATCTGGGATGGGTCGAGGCCAACGGTGGGTTCGTCGAGAATGATTACTTCTGGTTGATGGATGATGGCTTGCGCAATGCCGACACGTTGCTGATAGCCCTTGGAAAGTGTCCCGATGATTTTTTTTCCGCTGTCCTGTAAGCCGCAACGCCGCTTGGTTTCAGTCAAAGCATCCGCAATCTGCGCACGGGGTACACGATGCAGCTTGGCGGCGAATATGAGGAAATCATTTACGCTCATTTCCCGGTATAAAGGAGGCGTTTCTGGCAAGAATCCGGTTCTTGCCTTGGCGTTTTGGGGCTGGCGTGTCAGGTCGAAGCCGCATATTTCAACTTCACCCGAATGCGGCAGCAGTGCGCCGGTCAGCATTTGTAGCGTAGTACTTTTGCCGGCCCCGTTGTGTCCAAGCAGGCCAAGCACCTCGCCATGCCGAAGCTCTAACGATATGCCATGGATGACCTCGCGTTGACCGAAGCGGCGGATTAAATTACGTGCGGATAAGGTAATTGGTGCAGTAACTAACATTAGTGCTGATGCAGATTGTATGGAAAGGTGAATATAACCTAATATGTCGCTGTACATCAAAATGAAATGATTCAATCATGTCGGCAACAAAATTAGGGATGTTTCTAAGAAATTTGTAGTTTGCTTATATAAAACACGGATATAAAACGCGGAAGGACTTCGTAGCGATGCATTTGGGCGCTTTCGAATCTGAGTTACCCATAGCTATGACGCAATTCACAGTGACGAGGGCTCAATCAGAGGGCATATGCAATTCCATGATTTTTTATTTTTTTAAATACCTACCTATTAAATATGATGAATTTAAAACGTAACATAGTTATCGTTGCATTGTTGTTGGTTTCTTGTGCGCACGCGTCGCAGCAGGAGGCAGGGCAAGCGGAGAAACCGGGATTTGAAGCCGAAAAGCAAGCGGAACTGCCCAAGCAGGAATTGACTGAGCAGGTACTTTATGAGTATCTGCTGGGTGAAATGGCTCTGCAGCGTGGCCAGCCTGAGTTGGCTGCGCAGCTTTATCTAAAGCTGGCCAATTCCACGCGTGATCCGCGCCTGGCACGCTATGCGGCACATTTGGCTTTTGAGACGCGCCAAATGGACAAGGCAATGGCAGCTTTCAATCTATGGCTGGAAATTGAGCCAGATTCACTGCTGGCGAAACAGGCTCTGGCTACTCTGCTGATAAGTGGTGGCAAGCTCGATGAGGCACGCCCTCATCTCGTAAGTCTTTTAGCGGCAGCAACGGAGAATACCGGGAATATTTTTATGCGGATTTCTCCAATGATTGCAAGTTATCCAGATAAAACTGCCGCATTCGATTTGCTTCATGCATTGACGCAACCTTATCCGCGCGTGGCGGAGGCGCATTGGGCGCTGGCACAAGTAGCAGAAGCCGCAGGCAAACACGAGTTAGCCTTGGATGAAGCCGTGCAGGCATATACATTGCGCCCGGAATGGGATAGTGCCGTGCTATTGAACGCCAAATTGTTGCAGGGTGCGGCACCACAGCAGGCATTGACATTGCTGAAAAAATATCTTGATACCTATCCTGATACCAAAGAGGTGCGCCTGTTTTATGCTCGTGCGCTGATGGAGCAGAAGCAGAATCGAGAGGCGCGCGCAGAGTTTCAGCGGCTGCTTAACGCATATCCAGATAACGCCGATCTGGCGTTCGCGGTTGGATTGTTGTCGCTAGACATAGGTGAGCTGGATCGCGGTGAGAAAGAGTTGCAGCAGGCCCTCACTAATAGAAAGAAAGATGAAGACGTAGTGTATTACTACCTTGGCCAGTTGAGTGAAGCGAAGAAGCATGATGAAGAAGCAATGCAGAATTACAGCAAAGTCAAGGGTGGGGAGTATAACTTTTCCTCGCGCATACGCATGGCTTACCTGACCAACAAATTGGGTAAGCTGGATGAGGCGCGACAGCTCTTGCACAAGACCGTTACGAAGAACAATAAGCAGCGCATTCAGCTGGCCATGGTTGAGGCACAGATTCTGCGCGATGCGCAGCAATTTGAATCTGCATATCAGGTGCTAATGCTAGCGCTGGAAAAGTTACCCAGCCAACCAGAAATAATGTATGAGGCAGCGATGCTGGCGGACAAGGCCGGGAAACATGATGTATTTGAGCAGATGATGCGAAAATTAATTGAGATCGAGCCAGGTAACGCACAAGCACATAACGCGCTGGGCTATGGTTTGCTGGAGCGCAACGAACGAGTACCAGAGGCGATGAAACTGGTGGAGAAAGCATACCAGCTTGCCCCGGATGACGCCGGCATCATTGACAGCATGGGTTTTGGGTATTACCGCCTAGGCAATTTACCCAAAAGTTTGGAGTTCCTGCGCCGTGCCTATGCCGCCAACCCAGATCCGGAGATTGCTGCGCACCTCGGCGAAGTGCTGTGGGCGCAGGGTGAAAAGGAGCAGGCAAAAAAAATGTGGAGCGATGCACTAAAGGCTAATCCTGATAGTGTAGTGCTACAGGTTGTCATTAAGAAATTTACGCCTTGATACATCGGTTATTCCCGCTGTGCCTCTTGTTGCTGGCTGGTTGCGTAAGCGCGCCGCCAGCATCCCAGCCCGTTACGCGACCCATGCAAATGGAACGTGTGCCTTTTGTATTGACTGGGCGGGTCGCCGTAAAACATGATGGAAATCGATCTATATCCGGAGTACGCTGGACGCATTATGCTGGAGCAGATGAATTCCTGCTGCTTGCACCATTTGGGCAGACTGTGGCTCGTATTCGTAGCGATATGAGGGGGGCTGTGCTGGATATGCCGTTTAAGCACTACGCAGCACAAGACGCCGACGAATTAACTCAGCAAGTGCTGGGCTGGCGTTTGCCGCTGTCTGGCTTGCGTTATTGGGTGTTGGCGTTGCCAGCGCCCAAGGGTACATTTGACATTGAGCACGATGCTAACGGGCAGGTGATACAGCTAAGCCAGGATGGCTGGGTGATACGTTATACGCGCTATGCAGTGCAAACACCGGACAGCTTGCCGTTACGTCTTGCCATGCAACGCGATGGACTGGAAATCCAATTGCTGATTGATGAATGGGAAATATAACAAACACTCTAACCTTTCCGGCACCCGCTAAGCTTAATCTTTTTTTGCATGTGGTAGGGCGCAGGAAGGATGGCTATCATCTGCTGCAAACCCTGTTTCGGTTCATTGATTTTAGTGACATGTTGCATTTCACGCTGCGCAAGGATGGTGCGGTGCGCCGCATCAGTGCGCTTGATGGTGTGCCACAGGAACAGGACTTGTGCGTACGCGCTGCACGTCTGTTGCAAAATGAATGTGGTTGCAGGTTGGGCGTGGACATCGCGCTGGAGAAACGTATCCCTATGGGGGGTGGTTTGGGCGGCGGTAGTTCGGATGCAGCCACTACGCTCATTGCGCTGAATAACCTATGGGGTTTGGGGTTGTCACGCGAACGGTTGATGGAGATAGGCCTGACTCTAGGTGCGGACGTACCGGTATTTGTGTTCGGTGAAAACGCTTATGCAGAAGGCATAGGCGAACAATTGCAGGCTTACGATGTGCCGGATGCTTGGTATGTGGTGTTGTTCCCGCCAGTGCATGTCGCTACGGCAAAGGTATTTGCATACTTGGATATTGCTAACTTGGAATTGACACGGGATGCGATTTCCCTCAGAATTCGCGGCCTTCCGCTACGGCTACCACACAACGATCTACAGTCGGTGGTGTGCGGCTTATACCCGGAAGTGGCGCGGCATCTTGTTTGGCTTGAGCAATTTGTGCAAGCTCGGATGAGCGGTTCTGGTGCCTGTGTGTTTGCTGAGTTTGTTACCGAGGCAGAGGCGCAAGCAGTCATAGAACAATTGCCGTCAGACATGCGCGGCGTTGTAGCGCGCGGTTTGCCACAGCATCCACTTCGGGATTTTACCGTAATGTGAAATGCAAGATTATTGGGGAGTCGCCAAGTGGTAAGGCACCGGATTTTGATTCCGGCATTCGTAGGTTCGATCCCTACCTCCCCAGCCAGTTTGAAGGATGTTGTTAGTTGGGGCGCTTGCGCCCGTTTTTATTTAAGGGGAGCATGGTGTCCGACGACAGCTTGATGGTGTTCACCGGCAATGCCAATCCTAAGCTTGCACAATATGTAGCGCAGCACCTTAATATTCAACTTGGGCAAGCCACCGTTGGCCGTTTTTCAGACGGCGAGGTGATGATAGAAATTCTCGACAATGTGCGTGGCAAAGACGTGTTCGTTTTGCAATCAACATGCGCCCCAACCAACGATAGTTTGATGGAAGTGCTGGTAATGGTGGATGCGCTTAAACGCGCTTCCGCTGGACGTATCATCGCCGCGCTGCCCTATTTTGGCTATGCCCGGCAGGATCGACGTCCGCGTTCCGCGCGCGTGGCGATTACTGCCAAGGTGGTGGCGAACATGCTTACTGGTGTTGGTGTGGATCGCGTTCTAACTATGGATTTGCATTCGGATCAGATACAGGGGTTTTTCGATATTCCTGTGGACAATATATACGCTAGCCCGATTTTGTTGGCAGATGTGCGGAAACATCATTACCAAAATTTGGTGGTGGTTTCACCGGACGTGGGCGGCGTTGTGCGTGCGCGTGCGTTGGCCAAGCGTTTGGAAGCGGATCTCACCATCATCGACAAGCGTCGCCCCAAACCCAACGTGGCCAAGGTGATGAACATTATTGGCGAAGTGGCAGACCGAACCTGTTTGATTATGGATGACCTGGTAGATACCGGGAATACCTTATGCGAGGCCGCTGATGCATTGAAAGCTAAGGGTGCGGAGAAGGTGGTGGCGTATTGCACACACCCGGTACTGTCAGGTTCGGCGATTCAGCGCATAGAAAATTCCGCAATAGATGAACTGGTCGTGACTGACACTATCCCGCTGAGCATTGAGGCTATGGCTTGCAAGAGTATCCGCCAGTTGAGCGTGGCCGAGCTGTTGGCCGAAACAATTCGTCGCATTCATGCGGAAGAGTCCGTCAGCTCATTATTTATGGAATAGTTTTTGTGGCTGTCATGTTGACTGCCACGTAACCTGGAATTGCCTGGTCGCGGGTGATTCCGAATTTGAAGTGGAGAAACAAAATGAAAATCGAACTATGCGCAATATCCCGCAAGGCGCAAGGAACGGGTGCGAGCCGCCGTCTGCGCAAGACTGGCCGCGTGCCTGGCATCGTGTATGGTGGCGTTGAGCCTACGCTGATTGACCTTGATCACAACAATCTGTATCACAGCCTGCGTAAGGAAGCGTTCCATGCTTCCATCCTGACACTGGATTTGGATGGCAAAAAAGAGCAAGTGCTGTTGCGCGATTTCCAGATGCACCCATTCCGTCAGCAAGTACAGCATATCGATTTTCAGCGCGTGGAATCAAATAAGAAGATTCATATGAAAGTGCCATTGCACTTTGTAAATGCCGATATCGCCCCTGGGGTGAAGCTGAATGGTGGTATCGTCTCTCACGTAATGAATGATCTGAATATCGCTTGCTTGCCGGCTGACTTGCCCGAATTTATCGAGGTCGATCTGTCCACTCTGGCGTTGAATCATTCCATCCATGTATCCGACCTCAAGCTACCTAAAGGCGTAGAAGCGGCAGGTATCAATATTGGAAATGCCGTAGTGGCCACCGTTCAAGTGCCACGTGGTGCGGTTGAAGCAGAAGCATTGGCAGCGGCTGCAGCAGTAGCTGCCGCTCCTGCGGATGCGAAAGCTGCGGCGAAGCCTGCGGCTAAATCCAAGTAGCATAAGCATTACAATTAAAAACCCGCCATGCGCTCTTTGAGTGTATGGCGGGTTTTTAACATGTCGTGAACGGTTTTTCACTTGGTGTGAACTGAAAATGAGTGAAATCAAGTTAATTGTCGGGCTGGGTAACCCCGGTCGTGAATATGATTTCACCCGCCACAACGCTGGATTCTGGTGGGTGGACACGTTCGCGCGCATGCGCCAATTAACGTTCAAGGCTGAAAGCAAATTCCATGGTTTGGTTGCACGCGGTCAGGTGGATGGTCGTGAATTATTCCTGCTGAAGCCGCAAACCTTTATGAATATCAGTGGCCGTGCAGTGGGAGCGCTGACACAGTTCCACAAAATCGAACCTCGACACATCCTGGTGGTGCATGATGAACTCGATTTGCCGCCGGGTAGCGTCAAGCTTAAACTCGGCGGTGGTCACGGCGGACACAACGGCTTGAAGGACATCTTTGCGCATCTTGGCACGCGCGATTTTTGGCGGATGCGGATCGGAATTGGTCATCCTGGTGAACGTGCGGATGTAGTTAATTATGTGTTGAATGCCCCGCGCCGTGAAGAAGCGGAGTTAATCGAACACGCCATGCAGCGTGCGCTGGATGTGGTTCCCCTGATAGTTGATGGCAAGCTGGAAGCGGCAATGCTGAAGTTGCACAGTAATTAATTTTAAGGAATATTCATGAGTCTGAAATGCGGAATCGTCGGTCTGCCCAATGTAGGCAAGTCCACCTTATTCAATGCACTCACCAAGGCGGGTATAGCGGCGGAGAACTATCCGTTCTGTACGATTGAGCCTAACGTCGGCATTGTGGAAGTTCCGGATGCGCGGATGCAGGCGTTGGCCGATATCGTCAAGCCGCAGAAAATGCAATATGCCATCACAGAATTCGTGGATATTGCCGGGTTGGTCGCTGGGGCATCCAAGGGCGAAGGCTTGGGCAATCAATTTCTCGCCAACATTCGTGAGACCGATGGTATTTTGAATGTGGTGCGCTGCTTCGAGGACGACAACGTCATTCACGTGGCGGGCAAGGTCGATCCGATTTCAGACGTAGAAACGATCGTAACGGAACTGGCGCTGGCGGATATGACAACGGTAGAAAAAGCCCAGTTGCGTAACTCCAAGGCTGCACGCTCCGGCGACAAAGAAGCCGCTAAATTTGGTGAGTTACTGGATCAGGTTGCTGCCCATTTAAACCAAGGAAAACCTGCGCGCATGATGAAGCTGGATGCGGCGCAGATCGCCTCGCTTAAGCCGCTGTGCCTGCTCACGATTAAGCCTGCCATGTACGTAGCCAATGTGGCTGAAGATGGTTTTAAAAATAATCCATTATTGACGAGGCTGGAAGAGTTCGCCGCACGTGAAGGTGCTCCGGTAGTGGCGATTTGTGCAGCGCTGGAGTCAGAAATTTCAGAGCTTTCGGATGAAGATAAAATTGAATTTCTGGCCGACGTCGGTTTGGCAGAGCCAGGTTTAAACCGATTGATTCGCGTGGCATATAAGCTGTTGGGTTTGCAAACCTACTTTACCGCTGGAGTGAAAGAAGTGCGTGCCTGGACGATTCACATAGGTGATACCGCACCGCAGGCTGCGGGCGTCATTCATAATGATTTCGAACATGGTTTTATTCGCGCTGAAGTGATCAGTTATGAGGATTTCGTTGCTTGCAAGGGCGAGGCGGGCGCAAAAGAGAAAGGAAAGATGCGGTTGGAAGGCAAGGATTATTTGGTACAAGATGGCGATGTGATGCACTTCCGCTTCAACGTCTAAACCATTTTTGATGTTTCGCGACATGGCATGAGGCAACAAAACAACCAAAAAACCCCGCTAATGCGGGGTTTTTTATGCTTGACATTTCTCTTCGTGTTTTAGCACATCACAAACCACACTAACTTTAGGTCAAGTCAAATCGGCGCACACATGACCACCTTCATTGATCCAGCCGCGCATGACGACATCCTGGATGGCTGCGGCAGCACTGGAAAAGCGATGATTGCTGTCGACACCCCGGCAATCTTGTGAATGCATGCCTGATGAGTCGCTTGCGGATGGCGTTTACACCAAGCACGAACAGATCTATGCGGTATGCAGATGGCGACAAGCGAGAATCCACATCCTATGTTGGTTACCGTACAGAGTGTGCGATGGTGTAGGCGTATATTCGGAACTGAAAGACGTTGGATGCGGCGCGAATGACAAAATGCTTATCTACTGGGCGCGCTCAAAAATCATCCGCAACACTATTAAATCCGCCATATACGGAAACGCGTATATGTGCATTTTTCCAATTTAACTTCAAGAATGCTACACCACTGGAGGTTCTATGATGTACTTGCTGAAAAGTTTTTTTCACACGCTGCCATTCGTTTGTATAGTATGGCTGGGGAGCATGCCAGCTTATGCAGCCCAATTGAGCGGCGTGGCGGCCATCGCGGCAGGGGGTTTACATACCTGTGTACTCACCACGGCAGGCGGGGCCAAGTGCTGGGGGCATAACAGCGAAGGTCAGCTCGGCGACAATTCCACCACAAATCGTTTGACGCCGGTTGGTGTGACAGATATTGCCAGCGGCGCGGCGGCCATCGCGGTAGGTTATTTCCACACCTGATAACAGCGCAGGTCAGCTTGGCGACAATTCCACCACAAATCGTTTGACGCCGGTTGATGTGACGGGTCTTGCCAGCGGCGTGAAGGCCGTCGCGGCAGGGGGGGGCCACACCTGTGCACTCACCACGGCAGGCGGGGTCAAGTGCTGGGGGAATAACAGCGCAGGTCAGCTTGGCGACAATTCCACCACAAATCGTTTGACGCCGGTTGATGTGACGGGTCTTGCCAGCGGCGTGAAGGCCATCGCGGCAGAGGATTTACATACCTGTGCACTCACCACGGCAGGTGGGGTCAAGTGCTGGGGGAATAACATCGAAGGTGCGCTCGGCGACAATTCCACCACAAATCGTTTGACGCCGGTTGATGTGACGGGTCTTGCCAGCGGTGTGAAGGCCATCGCGGCAGGGGGAACCAACACCTGTGCACTCACCACGGCCGGTGGGGTCAAGTGCTGGGGGTATAACAGCCAAGGTCAGCTTGGCGACAATTCCACCACAAATCGTTTGACGCCGATTGATGTGACGGGTCTTACCAGCGGGGTGGCGGCCATCGCGGCAGGGGGGTTCCATGCCTGTGCACTCACCACGGCAGGTGGGGTCAAGTGCTGGGGGAATAACATCGAAGGTGAGCTTGGCGACAGTACCATCATTAATCGCTTAACGCCGGTGAGTGTGACGGGTCTTGCCAGCGGTGTGACGGACATCGCGGCAGGGTTTTCCCATACCTGTGCACTCACCACGGCAGACTGGGCCAAGTGCTGGGGGTATAACGGCGAAGGTGAGCTCGGCGACAATTCCACCACTAATCGTTTGACGCCGGTGGCAGTGGTGGATCTTGGCGGTGGGGCGGTCGTTGAGTTTTACAACACGAACCTCGATCACTACTTCATTACTGCCGATGCCAGTGAGGCTGCGGCCATCGACGGAGGTAGCGCGGGACCTGGCTGGAGCCGCACCGGAAATAGTTTCAAGTCGGGCGGTAGTCCGTCCGTTTGCCGTTTTTATGGCAGCCAGTCGCCCGGCCCCAACTCGCATTTTTATACGGTTGATCCCGTCGAGTGTGCCCACCTCAAGCAGTTGCAGGCTGGTACCCCAGCGACTGAAAAACGATGGAATTTCGAGAGCCTCGATTTTATCTCGACATTACCGGTCGAGGGGCAATGCCCAGCCGGAACGAAGCCGGTCTACCGGGCCTATAACAATGGCTTTGCCCGCGGTGTCGACAGCAATCACCGAATTAGCACTGACCAAGCAGCCATCGCACAGGTAGTGGCGCGTGGCTGGGTAAACGAGGGAGTGGTCATGTGCGCGCCTCTGTGATCAGCGCCGATGCATCAGTTGCGTCAA
>JAIOPT010000156.1 GCA_021413765.1 Betaproteobacteria bacterium | reverse complement strand
ACCTGCAGACTGCCAAGCGTTTGGGAATGCTTACCGTGTGGGTGAATGCTACGTCCAGATTACCAGCTTATGTGGATGTGAAGATTCGTGATGTGATGAAATTGCCGCGCATTTTATCGCGACTGAATTAATACAGAACAGTATGGCCGTCAAATCGGCAAGATCAACTTTAAGTGAAATCCGATGGCACAATGGTCGCAGCAATGGACCATCCTTCTCGAAAACGATTGGTATGCAAATAACAGGAGCTTCACCATGATATTGATTCTTTCGTCCAATACCAACCAGCAAAGCGGAGACTATCAGCAACTGATTGCGTATCTCGCCGGGTTGATAGGTGTTCAGATGCGCGTGCATGTTGAACGCGGTACTGAGCAGATATTAACCGAGATTTACCTCATAGGCAACACTAAACAGTTAGACATCAAGGACATGCAAAGCTTGCCCTGTGTCGAGCGTGTGGTGCGCGTGTCGGAGGAATATCGTATCCTTGGGCAACATAAAGACGACCCGCGTCCAACGTATTTCGATTATAACGGCGTGCGTTTTGGCCAGGACACGCTCAACGTGTTTGCCGGACTTTGTGCGGTGGACAATGCCGAACATGTCGAGATCATGTTAAAAGCATTGCGCGATAATGGCCAGATTTGCACGCGTATGGGCGCTTACAAGCCGCGCACCAGCCCCTATGCTTTCCAGGGGCATGGCAAAAATTGTTTGCCTTTTGTTTTCGACTTGGCGGGAAAGTACGGCATGAAGGTGATTGCGATGGAAATTACGCATGAGTCGCATCTCGACGAAATCCGCGCCGCACTGCTGCAGACTGGCAATCCCACCGGTGTTATGTTACAGATTGGCACACGCAATACACAGAATTTCGAACTGCTGAAAATCGTTGGGCGTCAGCAGGAATTCCCGGTGCTGCTTAAACGCGGCTTTGGCATCACGCTGGACGAATCACTAAACGCCGCCGAATATTTGGCGTCTGAAGGCAATCGCAATGTGGTGTTTGGCTTGCGTGGTATGAAGACCAACATGGGCGATCCGCACCGCAACTTGGTGGACTTTGCGCACGTGCCGGTGGTCAAGCGCCTGACCCGGATGCCTGTGTGCATTGACCCATCGCATTCAGTTGGCACGCGCAGTGCAGCGCCAGATGGTATTCTCGATTTGATGCATATCACCGCGCAGGGAGTAATGGCTGGTGCCAATATGGTGCTGGTGGATTTCCATCCAGTTCCCTTAAAAGCTCTGGTGGATGGGCCGCAGGCATTATTGCTGAAAGAATTGCCACACTTCCTTGAGGATGTTCAAATTGCGCGCGACGCGTATCTTAAGCGTGTGGCATTGGCGCAACGTTTTGCGCAGTGAACGGAGGCCTTCCATTTCAGCCTGGTTCGCTCCCTTCGCTTTATTTATCTCGCTTGCTGGAGATGAGTTCGAGAAGCGAAGGTGCAAGTAATTTTGTTGTTGTAAAGCATGCAATTTTTTTCTGCCTACTGTTGTTTTGCGCAACTTCGCAGGCCACGACACCATTTGCTGTCACCCATGTCAGTGGCACGCATGTAGTCTTTGCCACACAGCCGCAACGCATTATCTCGTTAGCTCCCAATCTTACCGAACTGGCTTATGCCGCAGGTATGGGCAGTCATATGGTGGCGGTTACGGCATACAGCGACTATCCACAGCAAGCCAAACAACTGCCGCAAGTAGGCGATGCATTTCGACTCGACTGGGAGCGTATGGTCGCGTTAAAACCCGATCTGGTGCTAGCGTGGGGCAGCAGCCTATCATCGCGTGACCGCGCCACTTTTGAAAAGCTGAAGTTGAAAGTGCTAGTGCTGGAGCCACGCCGTCTTGATGATATTGCCAAGGTATTGCGCTTGCTGGGACGCATTGCCGGCAATGAGACAGTAGCCGAAGCCGCTGCGCACGCCTTCGTGCAGCAGCTTGATACCTTGCACCGGCAATATGCCGGGCGCACTAAGGTGCGCGCTTATTTTCAAATAGCCGCAGCGCCGCTACTTACAGTCAATGATGCACATATCATCAGTGACGTGCTGCGTTTGTGCGGTGCACAGAACGTATTTGCCGCTGTGCCCCTGTTGACTCTTGCCATTTCGAACGAGGCATTGGTAAAAGAAAATCCGCAGGTGATGTTGGCTGTCGCTGCCACGCATGAACAGGAAGAAGAGACAAAAAAAATATGGCGCGGGTTGCCGTTGATTGCTGCCCGGCAAGGCCAAATGGCTTTCATTCATCCGGATCTGATCAGCCGCTCCACGCCGCGCATTCTGCTTGGTGCAAAACGGATATGCGAACAAATAGAGTCAGCTCGTCATTAATGGGTTTAAGCACTTTGCGTAGCGAATGCGCCGCATGCTTTTAATTATTATTGGGCGAATTACACTGAGTACCATTTTTCGTCATGACAATTACGTTAACTTTCGGCGGACATTCAGGACTATCGGGAGACTGACAGCTTCCCGGAACAGTACCATCACATAAAACAAAAGCATGGGCACGATATGCAATAAAGCACGATTGATCGTAGTGTAGTCTTCCGCCCATGCTTGAACATGGGTAAAAAAGAAAACTACCCCTAGAAACGAAACAGCGGAGAGCAGCAAAACTGTCATGCTCCGAAAAGAGGGGGCAAGAAGCCGCGGAAACGACAAAACAAGCGCCGTCGCTACCAGGTACCAGAGCAGGTGCCAGTTGTCCATCACCATCATATTTTGCCAAAATGGCTGCCAATCCGCCGCGAAGCGCAGATGCACGTGATAACCAAACAAATGAAAATCTTTTTCATCAAAAATAAACAAAGTTGCAACGCCTGCTGCTGCCAGCACGGATGTCCCCACTAGCCCAGCACGAGGCATGTACACAATCAACAATGCGGGAAGAAAAGTCAACGCCCATACAATGCCAGGTTGCTTGATCAAGATGCACCCTAACCCAAACAGCAATGCCATGATCCCCTGCCAGAAATCGCGCTTCCTGGTCCAGTGGAAAAAAGCCATTGCTGACAAGCCGTAAATCGCCCCCATAAATAAATCCGCATATCCTGCCAAAGCCACATGAACATCCAGGATGGGAAGTGAAAGCAGGAAATAGGTAAACATCAGAGCAAACAATGGTGACATCTGCCATTGCCTGGCCTGACCATAAAACGCCAAGCCCAAGGCAACCGCGCATAGTAACCAAGGCAGGTTCATCAGCGTATCGTCCCATCTGCCCAAGCTGTAGCTCGTCCATACTTGTATTAGCGGTATGGCAGGGGGGTAGTGGGGGGCTGCATCAGTGTAAGCGCCTGCCAATTCGCCACCAAGCCAAACGTCAGTGGGCACGAATGTCGCCAAGTGTCCAAGCTCATACCAAACCCGGGCCTTGGACGCCCACTGCGACCAGGCATCCCAAGGAAATAGCGGGCGCCACACAATCTCCAGCCCCAGCCCTGCCAGCCGTATCAAAATAGTGGCCAACACGATGGCATACGCGATTTTTCGCCACCCGGCCAAGCTGTGCCAATCTGCTCCGGGCCGCCTGATTCGCCAAGGTTCGTTACGACCAAGCCAAGAACCGGCCACTGTTAATAATAAAAGTGCAAGTCCAATACTGAAGAAACCAAGACGGATACCCAGCACATCCAGCAAACGCATCACAAGCGTGGTTAATAATATTCCACCCAGATAGCCATACCCCAAAAGCGTCGGCCATGTGATCCCGGTGGCCCTGAGCCAAGGTGCACGTAACCACACTACCCCTAATAGCCAAGGCAAACACAAGCCAGCCACTAACGTAATTAATTCCATTCAACGCACCTTGAACAATGCATTGCCTTCAGCCAAGAACAACAAATCGACTTTTTGAGATTGCTCATCACTCCATATCAGTAATTGATGTGAACGATCATATTTCACGCCCTTTTTTGCGAACAGGGCAATATAGTCCCCGGTTTTGATCTGCGATGCCGGAGGCAAATCATTACGAGCTAGAACATTATGAGGATATAAATGGTAAGCACCCTTTCCCCGCGAGTAAGCGTCATCGGAAAAATATAGGATGCGACCATTTGCAGGAGGCAGCGCTGCTTTTACTTTCCTCATGAAGTCGAACAAGGCGGCATCTTCGTCAGCAAGATGTTTGTTTTCCCAGGTTTTGCCGGCAAATTGCTGGTGTGTCAGACCCAGCTGCTGAAATAAGTTTGCCTGCCAACGGATATCCAGTATGAACCAGCCGAGAAATACCATGCCCCAAACCATGGCAACATTTAGGGGCATGATTTTTGCTATGGACAAGATTAAATTCAAGGCCAGTGCCAGCAATATAATCGCGGCGATGACTAAAACAGGAGAGACCTTTTTGTCGATGGCATCTCCGTCTACAAAGTTGATCGAAGTTGCTTGCCATTGGTCAAGCGCAAACCATTTTTTCACCATGTTTGATAGCGCTCCTGGCAAAGACGCAGGCTCAAGTGAAACACCATTTACAAAAATCGGTGCGGCCAGCGTTCCCTTAATAATGATAGCCAAGTCTATAATTTGCCCGCGCCAATTTTCATCTTCCGCTACCTCCAATGGCTCCAAGGTATTAGCTGCCCAAACAAGCGGGCGCACAAAAACACGATTATCCGCAGTGCGCCACAAAAATTCCATTTCAACGTTTGGAGTGGCACCTGAAACAGACCAGTTGATGGTGGGATAATTCTTTGCCTGAAAAGTAGGCGGGGATAGTGAAGCAACAGCAATACCCTGATCCGTTAGCGCCTTGATTACCAGTTTGCCTTGGTCGGTATCACCTTGGCCCTTGTTCATGGTGAGTGCCGCACCGTTCCAACTTAAAGGCTTGGCGTCGTTCATCCATTTTCCTGACCAGCTATGTTGAAGGTAGACAAGCGACAATATCAAAGCGCTCGTAAAAAATAGCAGAGGTAGAGCTAGCCACTCTTGGCGCAGGATCTTTTTATGAGGTACAGAGTGGGGTTCAAGTTGAATGGGCATACCATAATATTTTCAATTAAAAAATGACATAGCGGATTTAAAATACATACAGAACTTAATACTTAATGCGCATTTTTGCCAGTGATCATCATAAAAACCGTCATAAAAATAATCCGCAGGTCGAACCATAAAGACCAGTTGTTAATGTAATAGAGATCGTATTTTACTCGCATTTCCATTTTTTCGATCTCTCCCGTTTCGCCTCGCCAGCCGTTAACCTGCGCCCAACCCGTAATGCCCGGCTTGATGTGATGTCGCAGCATGTAGGCATCAATTTGTTGCTGGTAAAATTCGTCATGTGCCACCGCATGCGGACGGGGTCCTACAATTGACATGTCACCCTTTAACACATTAAAAAGCTGAGGTAATTCGTCCAGGCTTGTGCGTCGCAGAAAAGCTCCAATGACAGTAATGCGGTGATCGCCGGGCATCGCTTGAGGCACTTTTTCAGACGGTTCGGCATGATGTTTCATGGTGCGGAATTTCCAAACCCAGATACGTTCACCGTGCAATCCGCCACGTAGCTGCCTGAAGAAAATGGGCCCAGGAGAATTGAGTTTGATCCCGATTATGATAATCAACATGAGAGGACTGGCCACCAACAGAATTAATGCCGCCAGAATTTTATCCTCGATGGCTTTAATAATACCCTGTACCCCAGACAAGGGTGATTCCAACAGATGGATGACCGGAAAACCGGCCACCTCGCCGATGGAATGGTTGAGTAAGTGAACCCCGTAAATGTCTGGAATGAAGGTGACCTGCACCGGCAAGCGACTCAAATGCGCCACCAGTGATTTGACCTGCTTATCATGTTGCAACGGCAGGGCGATCCATACTTGGTCAATACCAAGTTCCACTACTTCTTGGGGAAGGAGATGCAGGCCACCACGAACCGGAACGTCTTCGAACACTTGTCTCTGCATCCGCGGATCATCATCATAAAAACTTACAACTTTCAAGCCCGTCCACGGTGAAGCGGCGAGGCGGTGCGCTACGTCACGCCCCAGTTTCCCTGCGCCGGCGATGGCGATAAAACGTAGATTGAAACCACGGCGGCGGAAAAAGCGCAGTCCGACTCTCAATACCACCCTGAAAGCGACCAAAGAGACGAACCCCGTCACTGCCCACTGGCCAATCCATATACGGGAAAAATATGTACTTGACTTGGTGACAAACAGCACAATGATCAATCCCACGCAAACCACTGTCCAGGCACTCGCCAATATCTGTATTTCAGCCCACAGACTGGCACCCCGACGGGGGCGGTATAGGTCGAAAAATGGGAATACTGCGAGGCAAAACAGAAACGCACCGATTAGTACAAAAACGTAATTCATCGGAAAATCCCAAGACTCGAACCTGATCGCGTAAAGGAGCATTCCGGTGACTACCACTACAAAAGGGTCCAGGAAACGCTGGGCTAATTCAAGAATGCCAGCATTTTCTTTGAGCAGGCTGCGCGAGTTCATGGCAATTACATTATGTCCGACGCGGCTGTCGTCTGTGACAGCTGAAATCGATTCCACTCATTTTTTACGCACGTCATGAACTCTGCACGAAATCTCTCGGGCGCAAAATGGCAGGCATTATTACGACAGGACATTGGCAAAATACGAGCGGCTTCCTGTTCAAAAGAAGTTACTGCTGCCTTAATGGCTTGAATGGATTGCTCAGCAAAAAACACCCCGGTCGGTTGTTCATCATCCAGGCCGCGAATTGTTTCCAAGACACCGCCCTTGCCATATGCAATTACTGGCGTACCACAAGCCTGTGCTTCCAATGGGGTAATGCCGAAATCCTCCTCTGCGGCAAATACAAACGCTTTGGCGCGCTGCATGTAATTACACATAACATCATCAATCTGATATCCCAGCACTGTTACATTTGGCCCCGCCTTCGCTCTGACTTTCTGCATTTCCGGTCCGTTGCCAATAATGACCAATTTTTGTTCCGGCATAGCCGTAAAAGCTTCCGCGATCAAATCAATTTTTTTGTAAGGCACCAGACGAGAAGCTGTCAGATAAAAATCTTCCTTGTCTTCGCGTAAGGTAAATTTCGAAATTTCCACCGGCGGATAAATTACCGCAGCATCGCGGCGATAGGTTTTCCAAATTCGCCGTCTGATAAATTGAGAGTTTGCTATAAAGCAATCAACACCATTCGCGGTTCTAACATCCCACAATCGCATCTTGTGCAGTAGCCATTTGGCAACCCACCCCTTGACACCCTTGTCCAAACCCGAATTTCTTAAATATTGATGCTGCAAATCCCACGCATAACGCATAGGCGAATTAACATAACTAATATGAAGCTGATCCGGTCCTGTAATAACGCCTTTTGCGACCGCATGACTGCAGGAAATTACCAAGTCATAGCCGGACAGGTCGAACTGTTCAACAGCCAAAGGCATCAAGGATAAATACTGTCTGTATTTAGTTCTGGCGAAAGGCAAGTTTTGTACAAACGAAGTTGTTGCTGTTTTTCCCAGCAGAAAACCTCGTTTCCCGGGTGGGATAAAATCTACCACGCTATATAAATCAGCATTTGGATAGCATAATAATATTTGTTCCAGAACACGCTCGGCTCCCGCATAGACTGTTAGCCAATCATGAATTACAGCCACTTTCATATTCTGCACTTTAATATTAGGCATCCGAAACTGTCTCATCCTTTCCAAAATATACATATGAGGATAGTTTGGCGCGTGCATTACAAGCCCCCATCATCACCGGCGACCAATTCTTATGGCTAATCGGGCCTGAAAAACCTTGTTTTAACGCTTCGACCATCAACCGTGCTACCGTCTTCATCATGACCTTTGGCGTCCTTGCAATTAAAACAGTAAGGCACATTAGGCCATATTCCTAGACCAGTGGCCGTTCTTGCGACGAGCTGAATACCTTTGTAAGCAGGGCTGTACGGCCAGCTTTGGTTTTGAGTTTACCGAAATGCAACACCTCTTGTCCGATGTTGAAACGGATGAAATCCTGGCGAAAATGAGACATGGCAAATAGATCAGAAATTTTAGACTTACCGCCATTATAATTACATGCTTTGCTTATGGAGAACTTTAAGTGCGCGAAATTAGCATTAACTTCAACGGAATTTATTCTGTATACAGCAAGGATTTGTTGCCATGGCTGGCGAATCAAGAGGCCGACTTTATCTGTGTGCAGGAAATAAAAGCGCACCTGAACTCGATCGCAGCACTACCTGGGACGACCCCGCCATTGGCATCCGATGGCCTATTCAAGGCGAACCCACCTTGTACACAAAAGATCAACAAGCCAAATTATTGGCAGAAGTGGAGCACTTCGCGTGATCCCCTCTGATCGGCCCCTCGCTTCGCTCTCCCAACTAACCACTCACCAGGGAATGAACCCCCACGCCGCTCAACCCACATCTCTCGTGGCACTGGCGAGAAGTCTCTGGCGCAACCGCCAGCTCATCGCGCAAATGACCAAGCGCGAAGTAGTGGGTCGCTATAAAGGCTCTGCCATGGGCCTGGCTTGGTCTTTCTTCAACCCAGTGTTCATGCTGACCGTATATACCTTCGTTTTCTCCGTGATCTTCAAGTCCCGCTGGGGTGTTGGGGGCGAAGAGAGCAAAACCCAGTTTGCCGTGGTGCTGTTTGTTGGCATGATCGTGCATGGATTATTTGCTGAGGTACTTAATCGCGCACCGTCGCTAATCCTTTCCAACGTCAATTACGTCAAAAAGGTCGTGTTCCCGATGGAGATACTTCCGGTCATTGCCATGGGTGCAGCGCTCTTCCATGGCTTCGTCAGCCTTGGCGTGCTGCTCGTTGCTTTTGCCCTGTTTAACGGTTATTTGCACTGGACGGCAGCTCTCGCTCCGTTTGTGCTGCTGCCTATCGTCATCCTCACGCTTGGCCTTGCCTGGATGCTTGCATCCTTGGGCGTATTCTTGCGTGATGTGGGGCAAACCATCGGCATCTTCACCTCGGTCATGATGTTTCTTTCCCCCATTTTTTACCCTGTGACTGCCCTACCGGAAGAATTTCGTCCCTGGATAATGGTCAACCCGCTTACCTTCATCATCGAGCAAGCGCGAGAAGTGCTGATCTGGGGGCGCCTGCCAGACTGGGCAGGATTGGGCATGTATACCCTTGCCGCCACGGTAGTCGCTTGGGTAGGTTACGCCTGGTTCCAAAAAACCAGAAAGGGATTTGCCGATGTCCTTTGACCAATTGCTTCTCTCGGGCGAATTCCAAACGCGGGAATTCAAGACCAGCTTTGAAACGGATCGCCTGCTTGAGGCCGACTTGGAGCAAGCGGTCATCAATAAAGTCCTAAGCATTTTGCTGGAATTGGGCAAGGAATTTGTCTTTATTGCACGCCAAATATGCAGGATACTTCAGTAGTGCATTACTTCGTCATGCATGAAAATGAGCAGCCCTTTGTCAGTAAATACAGGCTGGCTTTGCCCGCCAAAGACAAACTCCGGGTAGAACTGAAAAGGGAGCGGCTATGGCAGGCAGAACAAAAAAGAAGTGAAGGAAAAAATGTCTTCTGAAATCGCCATTCGCGTTCAAAACATCAGCAAGTGCTATCAGATCTACGACACTCCGCGTGACAGGCTGAAACAATTCGTCATGCCGCGCTTAAGACGGATGATGGGCAAATCATCCAAACAATATTTTGACGAATTCTGGGCGCTCAAAGATATCTCCTTTGAAATAAAAAAAGGTGAAACCGTCGGTATCATTGGGCGTAATGGCAGCGGTAAATCCACCTTGCTGCAAATGATCTGCGGCACGCTCAACCCAACCAGTGGCGCTGTTCAAACCAATGGCCGCATTGCCGCCCTGCTGGAACTCGGTTCTGGCTTCAACCCAGAATTTACAGGTCGGGAAAACGTGTATATGAATGCGGCATTGCTAGGGCTTGGACAAGAGGAAATTGACGCACGGTTTGATGATATTGCGGCTTTCGCCGACATTGGTAATTTTATCGAGCAGCCAGTAAAGACATACTCCAGCGGCATGTTCGTTCGGCTAGCCTTTGCTGTGAACATAATTTCCGAGCCGGATATCATGATTGTTGACGAGGCTCTGGCGGTAGGCGATATGAATTTTCAGGCTAAGTGCATGACCGCACTTACTCGCATCCAGGAAAGCGGTTCCACTATCCTGTTTGTAAGTCATGACGTCGGTGCAGTAAAAAGCCTGTGCTCGAGGGGTGTTTATCTCGAACACGGTAAGGTCAAGGCCATCGGAAAGGCGCCAGATGTGGCAGAACAATACATCCGAACGATGCGAGAAGAAATGAATGCAGAAATTAGCCGATTCAGCCGTGTATCGCCTGGATTTGTGGCGGAACATAAAAAAATAGAAGAAGGAGCAGTGCAAACCTCGGAGAAAGGCAGCGCGGTTTTGAAACGATCGGAAGAGTTTGACAAACGGGTGGCTGCATTTCGGTATGGCTCCGGAGAGGCAAGAATCAGCTATGTTGAACTACTCAACATGAGTAATGAGCCGATACAGTTGGTTGAATTCAACCAAGAAGTAAAAATTAGAATCCATGTTGAATCATCGTCAGAGCAAAGTATTTCGGTCAATTTCAATATTTGTGATGATAAAAAGGTGAATCTGACAGGATGTGGATTTACTCAAGTTGGACAGGAGTTTCTGACGACCGAAATTGGTGGGCAATATTTGGTCGAATACACTCTTCGACTACCACTACAAGAAGGCAGCTATGCACTTCGAACACAGATCACATCGCCAATAGTGCGCGGCGAGACGGCCGAGTTTGTGGATGTAATCGAGAATGCGGTGGTTTTTCAGATGGAACGGTGGAAAAGAGTCAGGATTTGGTCAAAAATTCATTTGTTTCCAACGTTAAATTTGAAGAGACTGCCCGAAAATATTAACTAATATGAAAAAACTTTTTTCAGCTACTCGTCTAGATAGCTTCCCAGATTTTATGATAGTTGGTGCACAGAAAGCGGGTACGACAGCGCTTTATGAATACCTGTCTAAACATCCGCAAATTCAATCAACAAAAGAAAAGGAGCTACATTATTTCAACTGTGAAGCTCGATACAAACTGGGCATCAAGTTCTATCGATCACTCTTTCAATTTGGTACAAATTCAAAATTGACATTTGATGCATCACCAGGCTATTTGAACAATGCTGATGCCCCGAAAAGAATTTACGCACATAATCCCAATGTCAAGATCATCATATTGCTTCGTGATCCAGTTGAGAGGGCATATTCAGCTTGGAATATGTATAGAAAAATGTATTTTAGGAACAGGAACTGGTTCTTTGACGAGTGGGTTTCTTTTTGCGGGGACACCTGCTTCAATATTTTACGAAGGCAGGACGATCACATATTCAACTTTTCGCAATATGCAATTGATGAAATAGAGCTTCAGGATGCCAATAAGTCATCTGCCATTCTGGAGGCGCCAATTCTTTCTCATGGTTACTATCATGATCAAATTCAGAGATATTTATCCCTCTTCAAAGAAAGCCAGATTCTGATTCTTGAGAACTTAGAAATGCGAAGGAGTACAGTTAAGTGTCTTCAAAAAATAGAGGCGTTTTTGGAAGTTTCAGGTTGTGATTGGGAGAACATGAATCTCGCGCCAGTCTTTGAAGGTGAATATTCTGATCCAGTTGATGTAACTACCAAGCATTTTTTGTACGATTATTATGACTCAAACAATGAGCGACTTTTTGAGCTCCTTGGCAAGCGTTATGCGTGGGGTGCTGAATGATTCCCGTAACCCGAACTTTTTTGCCAGATATAGAGGAATATACCGTTTATCTAGATAAGATTTGGCGAGCAGGCCATATCACCAACAATGGATCGCTATGCCGACAGTTGGCTGATGATATCGCTAACTATCTTAGGGTTTCCAATCTCGAGTTGGTGACTAACGGCACACTTGCGCTCCAGCTTGCCATCAAGGCGCTAGGCCTTAAGGATGAGATCATCACCACATCATACAGCTATGTCGCCACAACGAATTCGATCTTGTGGGAAGGCTGCGAGCCGGTTTTTGTTGACATTGAGCCGGAAACCTTCTGCATTAACCCTGATCTGATCGAGGCGGCGATCACCGAGAAAACCTCTGCTATTCTGGCCACACATGTTTATGGCTATCCGTGTGACGTGGCAAGAATTCAACAAATTGCAGATAAGCACAAGCTCAAAGTTATTTATGATGCGGCTCACGCCTTTGGGGTGAAGCTTTTTGGCGAGTCGATTTTGCAGCATGGGGATTGCTCTACCTTGAGTTTCCATGCCACCAAGTTGTTCCACACAGCCGAGGGGGGCGCAGTGGTGTGCAAAGACGCCGAAGTAACCAAGCGTGTTTTTCTCATGAAGAAGTTCGGCCATATCGGTGAAGATGACTATCTCGACATTGGCATCAACGCCAAAATGTCGGAGCTGCATGCAGCAATGGGGCTTTGTGTCTTGCCGAAGGTGCAAGACATCATTGCCTCGCGGAAAAAGTGTTCGGGTTGGTACGACGAACAACTCGAAGGCAGCTTGTTGCAATGGCCCGTTCCTCCAGTTGGCCTTGAATACAACTATGGCTACTATCCGGTCATTTTCCCTTCTCATGATGTCATGATGAAAGTGCGGCATGCACTCCTAGATAACGACATCGGCCCACGGCGATATTTTTGCCCATCGCTGAACACTTTGCCCTTCTTGACGCCGGAACTAAAACGAGTCTGTCCGATGTCAGAGAGCATTTCTTCGCGTGTGCTCTGTCTACCCTTGTATGTTGGGTTAAGTAAGGCAGAGGTTGATGTTATTTGTGGAATTATCAGACACACCCTGCAAGGCGGAGTGATGCTGTAATGAAGCTTGCAATCATGCAGCCTTATTTTTTCCCCTATATTGGTTACTGGCAGTTGATAAATGCCGTGGATCGCTTCGTGTTATTTGATGACGCACAATATATGAGACATGGCTGGGTCAACCGGAACCGGATACTAAAACCTGGTGGCGGTTGGCAATATGTTTTGGTGCCGCTTAAAAAACATGCTATGACAGAGTCAATCAAGAGTGTACAAGCGCATCCGGATAAAAAATGGGAGGAATTGATTATCGGACAGTTGGCGCATTACAAAAAAAAAGCACGATATTTTGATGAAACTAATGAGATGGTAAGAGAGATTCTCTACAGTAATAATGAACAAAGTATTGCTGCTATTAACTTTGCCACAATAAAAAAATTATGCGCGTATTTGGATATTAAAAAGGAAATCATTGTTTCATCCGAGCAGAATCTCGATTATGCGGAAGTCAGCGATGCGGGAGAATGGGCGCTTCGGATTGCTGAGCAAATGGGGGCGGCTGAATATATCAACCCTGCGGCTGGAGTAGATTTGTTTAATCGGGAGAAATTTTCATCCAGTAACATCAAACTCTCCTTTTTCAGATCCCGAGAGATTGTTTATTCTCAACGAGGTATTTTTGAACCGTCCTTGTCGATCATCGATGTATTGATGTTCAATGGCATTGAGGGCACAAAGGGACTTTTGAAAAATTACTCCATTGAAACGGGTGATAAATGAACAGTTACTGGAAAAACCATTACGACTCTATTAGCAAACAGTTCGATGGTTCGCTATTGAAGCAAGTGGGTAAAACCGTAAATGGTCAAGAAATTCCCGAACTCCAAGTAAAGTTGATAGTTGAAAATACAGCCAACGTTTTACGGCTAAAAGCAAAAGATTCTGTTGTCGATTTGTGTTGCGGGAACGGGCTGATAACCAGACAGTTGGCGCCACTTGTAGAAAAAGTCGTTGGTGTGGATTTCACGCATGGTTTAATCGATACAGCCAAGAGATATAACGCCTTTTATAATATTGAATATGTTAATTCGGATGTCCTAAGCCTCAACTCTGAATATTTTTTAGGATTAAAGAAAATTGTAATGTATGAAGCTCTGCAACATTTTTCTGAACAACAATTTGGCATCCTGTTGGATGAGTTAAAAAATTTGGCAGCAGGATCATTAGTTTTCTTTGGAAGCATTCCAAATAGGGAAAAATTGAGCGCGTACTATGATACGGAAAGAAAAATTGAGTTTTACATGCAGTGTGAGAATGAGGGCAGGCCACATATAGGACGGTGGTGGTTGATGGATGAAATTGAGAGGCTTATTTCCACACGTGGTTTTAAATCAACATTTTTACCCCAAGAGCCAGCGTTGTATACAGCGTACTATCGATTTGGTGTTCTCCTTGAGAAATGCCAATGAAGAAGATCGGTATATTTGGTACACCTCGCTCAGGTACATCGTGGCTCGGGCATATTTTCAATAGTCATCCTGACGTGGCGCTAAGATTTCAGCCGCTTTTTTCATATGGACACAAAGGCAGCCTGGCCGCGCGCTCATCTGCCGAAGAGATCCGAACATTCTTTGAAGAAATTCTTTATACTCAAGATGCTTTCGCAACGATGACATCTGAGACGCAAAAGGATTATCCGGCTTTTCAAAAAACAGTGCGGCCTACTCATATTGTTTTTAAAGAGACGCGATATCTTCATATCATTGAGAACATACTTGCTCAGTGCAGTGAAGTTAAAATCATTGGCATTGTCAGAAATCCTCTGGCAGTGCTTGCTTCTTGGGTATTGGCACCAAAGGAATTTAATCCGAAGTGGGATATCAACTGGGAGTGGCGAGGGGCCCCAAGCAAGAATCAGAATAAACCGGAAGAGTTTTTCGGTTTTGACAAATGGAAGGAATCTGCCGAGGCATTTCTTCGTTTCAAAATCCAATTCCCTCATCAATTTTTATTGGTACGCTATGACGAATTGAATAAGGCGCCACTTGATACCACAAGAAAATTATTTGATTTTTGTGGATTAGAAGTTTGTGATCAGGTACGAGACTTTCTTGATGCAAGTAAATCGAGACATGACCCCGACCCATATTCAGTTTTTCGCGCCAAAGCGAGCGACGATCGTTGGCAAGATATCTTGCCTGATGAAATTGCGAAAAAAATTATGCTAGAACTTAAAAACACCCCGTTGGATATTTTTCTTCAGGATGTCACGAATGCCTAAAGTTTCAGTAATCCTGACATCGTTCAATCACAATAAATACATTCGCGAAGCGATTGATAGTGTACTCAATCAGGCCTTCACCGATTACGAGCTGATTATTTGGGATGATGCTTCCTCTGATGGTTCTTGGGCAGTCATCAATAGCTATTCAGATTTACGTATTAAGGCATTTCGAAATGAAGCAACGAAGAGAGGCATTTACGGAATCAATAAAGCCATCTTCGAGGTGGCTACAGGTGAATACATTGCCATTCACCATTCAGACGATGTATGGGAACTCGATAAGCTGGAGAAGCAGGTTTCCTACCTTGATAATCATTGTGAAATAGGCGCGGTTTTTACATGGGCGCAAATAATCGACGAGAACGGCGCCAAGTTGAAAAACAATTGGTTTCAACAGGAAAATAAAACCCGATGGCAGTGGCTCAATCAGCTTTTTCTTGAACAAAATCATCTAAACCACCCTAGCGTTCTGATCAGAAAGCAGTGCTACCAAGATGTGGGGGCATATCGCTATGGCCTAGCGCAGACGGGTGATGCAGAAATGTGGAGTAGAGTTTTAATAAAATTTCCTATACACGTTATTCAGGAGAATCTGACAAAGCATAGGTTGCTTTCGGACAAGTCAAATACCAGCGGCTCTAGAATAGAAGTTGCCATCAGGGCGAGCAACGAATGGAATGTGTTGCGAGAGAACTATCTTTCGATTTCAAATATCGAAGATATAGTTGCGACATTCCCCAGTCTCCAACGTTTTAGAAATACTGAAGGCGCTGACAATGTGTTTTTGCTAGCAATGGCTTGCCTGTATGAATGTCAGCAAAAAAATGCATGGAACTTTGGTTTAAAGTTGCTGTTCGACTTGTTCAATGACGAAACACGTAGAAACAAAATATTAGAAATTTATTCTTTCTCTTATGTGGATTTCATCAGATTGACCGATGAGTTTGATGTTTATGAGCTGCGTTCATTAGCCGAGTTGGAAGGGCAAGTCGCCAACCTCAACCAAGCTGTGGCCGAGCGCGGCGGCCAGATCACTAACCTTACTCAAGCGGTAGCCAAGTTTGACGAACGGATCGCCAGTATTAACCAGGCTGTGGCTGAGGAAATTCAGCGATTAAATTCGGTTGTGCTAGCCAAGGATGGCGCAATCGAGGTCCAAGCTGAAGAAATTCGGCAACTTTCTTCCGAGCTCAAAGATACCCGGCATGAAGTCGCGCAACATACAGAGGAAATCAACTCTCTGAGATCATTGTTAGCTCAGCGAGATCAGTTAGTTGATACACTAAATAATTCGCTAAGGCACATGGAGGGAGTGCTTACCAATGTCAAAGAGGAACTCTTACGTGCAGAAGCCGAGTTACAGGTAATTCGGCGAACCAAATGGTTTAGGTTGCGGGACGCAATAATCCATCAACCATGGGGATTCAGAAAAATTGCCCGTGTTGCATACTTGGCTGGCGTGATGGCAGTTCCTCCACTGATTCGCGCAAGACTCTCCCCGTCGGTGTTCCGAATTAGAGCACGGCTCAACGCCTTGCGGCCTGCGCTTTTGTCAAACTCCAATGAAAATGGCGCCTATCTGGTTCTGCAACCGGCACCTGCCGTGCTCAACCGCCCGCATGTGGCGCATATTATTGCCAACTTTATGACCGGCGGTTCCTCGCGTCTCGTTGTTGACTTGATCGAGTATCTTGGCGTTCATTATGAGCAAAGTGTAGTAACGAGCTACATTCCTACACCGCCTGCATACATTGGTGTTGATATTACGGAGTTTCGTTTCCCTGAAAATGAACAACTATTTATTGATCACTTTTCACAACTGAAACCCGATCTACTTCACGTTCATTACTGGGGGGATTGCGATGAGCCATGGTACAAAAATGCAATCGCTGCAGCAGAGCATCTCGACATCCCCATTATCGAAAACATCAACACACCTGTAACGCCATATGTTTCTGATGCCGTTCGGCGCTACGTCTACGTCAGCGATTATGTTCGACATGTGTTTGGACAGAATCATCCCTCGCATATTACGGTATACCCCGGATCGGACTTCTCACACTTTGACCGAAAATCAGGCGAGCGTTTGGCTGATGATTGTATTGGGATGGTATATCGAATGGAACGTGACAAGCTCAACGAGGGCGCCATTGTGCCATTTATCAAGGCTGTTCAAAAGCGCCCTCAAACACGTGTGCTGATCGTGGGAGGGGGGAGCCTGCTTGAGCCCTTCCGTCACGCGGTTGCAAAGGCGGGACTGAATGACAATTTCGAATTTACCGGATATGTCAGTTATGATGCGTTGCCGGATCTCTATCGCCGAATGTCAGTTTTTGTAGCACCGGTCTGGAAAGAAAGTTTTGGCCAAGTTAGCGCATTCGCGATGAACATGCGAATTCCGGTAGTGGGCTACGACATCGGCGCTATCGGTGAAATAGTGGCAAATCAGGCGCTTCTGGCAGAACCCGAGAACCCTGAAATGTTGTCTGATATTATTGTGCGATTGCTTGAATCACCAGCGGAACGCGAAAAGCTTGGCGAGCTTCAGCGATGTCGTGCCCAAGACTATTTTTCAGTGCAAGCTATGATCAAGGCATACGGCGCTATTTACCAGGAAATGATGGCTGAGCACACTCCAAAAATATATGAACGGGTTGTGTGATGGATAACGTTGAAAGCACAGCAAACCCGTTGGCAAGTGGTACTTCAGTAACCGATGCGCTGATGGTCAGCAGCATAAAAGAGCCTCCTCGAGAAATGCACGAAGAATTACATTTTGTTACACATGGTGATTCGGTTTGCTTGGTGCACTATGAAGATATGGTTCTTGAGCCTCAACAAACATTCCACAGAATTTGTCAGCATCTTGGCATTGATAGCACTCCTGAATCCATTAACCAAATGTTGGTTAAGGCCAGCGAAACAAGCAGCGACAGACAGACAGACTGAGCATCAAACCAGTTCCAGTGTCGCCAATTCCATAGGTCGTTTTAGGAGTGCCTTGCCGCAATGCGATGTGAGATTGATGAATGATCTGCTGTGCGAATCGCTTGCTGAATTTGGCTACGAATTTTGTGTGGCGGACTAAGGATCCCCTCTTTCAAGTTGTGGCGGAAGAGCTACGACATGCTCACAGCACTCTGTTCGCCAAGAATGACTCGATGGAGATCCGGGCTGAGGGAATCCACCGGCTAAACTCAGTTCTGTCAGGCAAGGAAGCCGCCATGCAAGTTGTGATTAAAGCCCTGCGGCACGTTTATCAAGAAGTGATGATTGAGAATATTCCAGAATGAAGATTGTTTTTTTTGTCCATTGCTTTTTCCCTGACCATTTCTATGGTACAGAAACCTACACGCTAGATTTGGCTCGTTACTATAAGGCGAGTGGGCATAATGTTACTGTCGTTTCCGCAATTTTTCAGGGTGAGCCGCAAGCTGTAGACTTGGTGACGCAATACGAGTATCAGGGTATTTCGGTTGTCTGCATCGACAAAAACCAGCTGCCACATTCTCGCGTCAAAGAAACCTATTACCAGCCTGAGATGAGGGGTGTGCTGGAAAAAGTGCTACGTAATCTGCGACCTGATCTGGTTCATGTTACTCATCTCATCAACCATACGTCCGCCTTGTTGGAGGTAACAAAGCAACTTGGTATTCCCACGTACGCTACATTCACCGATTTTTTCGGCTTCTGTTTTAACAATAAACTTGAGGCCGCTGATGGCGAGCTTTGCGGGGGGCCATCACCATCGCGTACCAACTGTTTGGCTTGCTATCTAAAGGATGCATCGCGCAGTGCTCATGCAAACTCATGGATGCGGTGGGCAACTACGCCCTTTTCTGCGCAGTTGATTGCTGCGGGGGCCAACTGGGCTAGGCGGCTGCCGACATTGAAAGGTGGCCCAATGGACGGACTTGTTGAAGACATCTTGCAGCGACCGGATATGCTTGTTGGGCTGTATAATGGAAGCTATGAGGGGGCTGTCGCACCAACACGGTTTCTGAAAAAGGCTTACGAAAACAATGGAATCAGTGTGCCGATGCATGACATCTGGTTTGGGGTTGATATTGATCGCAGTTCGAAACCAACGAGAGGCCAAGGGCACAAACCAGTAATTGGCTTCATCGGCCAGATTGCTCCCCATAAAGGCACCGATCTCCTTATCAAAGCATTCAAGCGCCTACCTCGCAATTATGCTGAACTTCGTATTTATGGGCCAGCTGACCAAGACCCAAGCTACATGAGAAGCCTGAAGGCGCTAGCGACAGGACACGATATTCACTTCATGGGTACTTTTCCTAAAGACGCCATGGTCGATGTTCTGCGTGACATGGATCTCCTCGTCATTCCGTCCCGTTGGTACGAGAATAGTCCCTTGGTTTTGTTGAATGCTCTCGCCACTCATACACCTGTTCTGGTTTCGGATGTTGCTGGCATGACCGAGTTTCTGGTAATGGGCCACAACGGATACGCCTTCGAGCGGGGAAATGTTGATCACCTTGAGCAATGTCTTCGTGAGCTAGTCAATAATCCTGAGAATCTCTATTCTCTAGCAACCAAAACAGAATATGAGAGAACTCCAAATAAAATGGCAGAAGAAACGCTGGCGATTTACGAACAGCATGTTTAAGTGGCACAGGAAAGAAAAAATGAAAGGCATGTAATGAAAAAAGTGAAATACCTGATTCTCGGGGGGGGGCCGAGCGGGCTAACTCTGGCACATTCTCTAATCGACAGGGGGGTGCCGCAGGATCAGGTGGTACTGCTTGAGAAAGAACCCACAGTTGGAGGCCTTTGTCGCTCGCAGCAGGTGGATGGCGCGCCTCTTGATATTGGTGGAGGTCACTTTCTGGACGTTCGCAAGACCGATGTCCTAGATTTTCTCTTCAGGTTTATGCCCAGGGAAGAATGGAACAGTTTTGATCGCATTTCCAGAATCCGACTTCGTGGGCAAGAAATCGATCATCCACTTGAGTCCAACTTGTGGCAATTCAGCAAATCAGACCAAGTTGATTATCTCGAGTCTATTGCTCGGTCTGGCTGTATTCGCGGCGAGCCGATGCCTGAAAAGTTTGCAGACTGGGTAACCTGGAAACTCGGTGATCGCATCGCGGAAGAATACATGCTTCCATATAACCGCAAAATATGGTCGATGGATCCCGCCAAGCTTGGCACCTACTGGCTCCATAAACTGCCTGACGTATCATTTAGAGAAACACTCCGAAGTTGTTTAGAGGGCAGTCCCTTTGGTGCACTGCCTGCACATGGGACTTTCCTTTATCCGAAAAACCACGGATACGGTGAAGTTTGGCGGAGGATGGGGGATGCCTTGGGAGACAGTCTTGTAACCGATTGTCCGGTCCAGTCGATTGATTTGGCAACACGCACGGTTAATGATCACTGGCAAGCGGAGACGATTATTTCAACCATCCCATGGACACTATGGCCGGGTTTTTGCGATATTCCGCGCGAAGTTTCAAAAGCAATCAAGCAGTTGAGCGTAGTTGCCATTGATGTCGAATATGTGCCGGAAACTATGAGTAACCCGTCACACTGGATCTACGAGCCAGACGAAGCTATCTCTCATCATCGCTATTTGCTGCGGTCGAACTTTTGCACGAATGCGCGAGGGTACTGGACTGAAACCAACGCTATACGTTCTCGCCCAACCACAGGCTTTCGCCACCATAATGAATTCGCCTATCCGGTAAATACCCTCGGTAAACTGGAGGCAGTCGCCCATGTGCTTGCATGGGCCGCGGGAAATGGTGTTTTAGGCATCGGCCGCTGGGGAAAATGGGAACACATGAATTCGGACATCGCCGTTGCGGAAGCCATGGGTGAAGCTGCCCGCATTACTTCTGAAATAACTAATAAATGAAAATATCGTTGTGCTTGATTGTCTGGAATGAGCTCCAGGGTTGCATGCTGGATGTGCCAAAACTTCCACAGGATGCGTTTGACGAAATTTATGCTGTTGATGGTGGTAGCACGGATGGAACGGTCGAATATTTGCAGTCGCAAGGTATCGCTGTACACCGTCAACCAAAACGAGGATTGAATGCGGCCTATGTGCATGCAAATGATGTGTCTAATTGCGATGCCGTGGTTGTTTTCTTCCCTAAAACTACCACGCCAACCGAAGATCTCAGAAAATTTCGCCCCCTGTTTGAACAGGGGAATGAACTTATCATTGCCAGCCGACAAATCGCTGGTGCCATCAATGAGGAAGACGCGGGACTCTGGCGTCCCCGCAAATGGGCGGTGCGGGGGTTGGCGTTGCTTGCCGCAGTTGTTTGGCGCAGAGAAGGTTACTGGGTCAGGGATGTCCTCCATGGCTTTAAAGGTTGGAAGCGCAGCGCTTTTCCTCGCATGAAAATTCTCGATTACGGATTGTCGATTGATATAGAAATGGTCGTGCGCGCATATAAGTTGAGAATAAAGCGTGCAGAGTTCCCTACCACAGAAACAGCGAGAAACTACGGTGAAACGCATTTTAAGATATGGCCCACCGGGAAACGTCTGCTGGTGTATCTCTGGTATGAGGTTCGCCGCAATGACTAATCAGTCTGCCACTCTGGCCGTTGTTAGACCGATCTGGGCCAGGGTTCTGACTTCGGGCTGGACGAAAGCAGTGCTCGCTGCAGCCGTCATCTATGCACTCGTGGCTTTCAATCGAATCGACTGGACTGTGTTTGCTAGCGTGGCAGAAAATTGGACCTGGCTGGTGCTGGCCTTTATCTTGATGCTACCGCCCTATTTTATCGTTTCTTACCGCTTTTGGCTGGTTCTGCGCAACCAGGGAATTGTGACCTCATTCGTCACCTCTGTGCGCTGGACGATGATCGGCTCCTTCTTTGATATTGCGATGCCAAGCAATTCAGGCGGGGACGTGGTCAAGGCAGCGTACATCGTGCGTCATGTTGGCCCTGGTCTACGTACCAAAGGAGTCATGGCAGTTGCCTTTGATCGTGTGCTCGGATTGTTAGGCTTGTTTCTCCTCGCAGGCATCACGAGCATAGTCGGGTGGGAGCTTGTCCTATCGATCAATAACGGCGGGCATATACTGATTTTTCTTATTACCGCGTGCCTGGGTACGCTGGTTTTTTTTCGAATCGTTGGTTCGCGGCGTCTGTGTAATAGCCAGAGGCTGCGCACTTTTCTGGAGCGCCTTCCTGCCGGTCATCGTATTTACAACCTGATTCAGTGTTTCAATGCCCTGCGGGAGAAACCCCGTGACCTCATTGCGGTTCTTTCATTATCGGTACTGAACCATATTTTCTGGTGTGCGGCTCTTTTGTGTATCACTTATGCATTCGCTCAGTCACTTCAGCTGATTCTTGGTTTTGTTGTTTTCCCTCTTGCCATATTTAGTAATGTCTTTGGCTTTGCCGGTGGCTTTGGTGTTGGTACAGCGGCATTTGATGTCATCTTTTCGCGGTTGCTCGATATTCATGTCGGAGCAGCAATTGGTTTAACTTTTCAGATCTTAAGTGTTTTATCGAGATTGACAGGGCTGCCGTTCTACCTGGTTGGGCGTGAGAAGAATCGCGGGAATTTTACTTCTAACTTACCGATAAATGAGCGGATATGATTAAGAAATACTTTACGAATATTAAGAATGAAAGCCACAGTCACAAATTTTTTCTTTACTCCATATTGGCAATTTGCTTTCTCAAACTCGTTCTTGTTGGAACGAATGAGATAATTTCCATCCCAAATGATTCGGTCAATTACGTTCGCCAGTCGCTTGACTCTCTCCGCGAGCTTGGCGCACCTCCAGGCTATCCATATTGGCTAGCGTTAAGCGCCAGCTTAGGTCTGCCGCAAAGGGTGGCTATTGAGATTCTGTACCTGTTCGCATCCGCGGTCGTGGCTTTTAGTTTGGTACGAGTTACAGGTAGGTTCTTTGCGCTGTTGTTGCTTGGAGTACTTATCTTTCTTCCGGCCACTTTTTTTCTTTTTGACCACGCTCTAAGCGACGGTTTTTTTGTCTGTCTGACACTTATTGCACTTGCGCTTTCCATCGCAGCCTTACTTGACTCAGATTCTTCAAAGCTTTTATTCTGGGTGCGATTGCTGATTCTTGCGTTCGTACTTGGTTGGATGCTGATTACCAGAAACGAAGATTATTTGGTGGTTGGTTGGATTATCTGGTTCGTCGTATGCCGTTACTTTTTTCAGAAACCAAATAGGCAACTAAAGCAGATGGTTCGTGAAGCGGCACTATGCTCGGCATTGTTGCTGCTCGGCGCGTTCTCTGTCGCAGGTAGCGTTTCGACCTTCCACTTTATTACAAAGGGTGTATTTGCACGAACTATTATGACGCTTCCTTCTCATATGGAATTGTTGCTGAAGCTGGCCTCTATCGAGACTAAAGCTCCATCAATCAACCGGGTACCCATCACTAAGGCACAAAGAGAAAGCGCCTACCTTGCCAGCCCCACTCTGAAACGATTGCGGGAGCATATTGAAGATCCAAAAAATATGTACCAAATCGCAAGCTTACGGGCAGGCTTTCCTGTGGGTGAAATTGGCGCAGGTTGGGTCTGGCATGTGTTTAACGATGCCGCGTTTAAAGAACTGCCAAATAAAACGTTGAAGGACTTGAATGAATTTTATTTCAATACTAATCTTGAGCTAAGACAGTCATTTGAGCGCGGGATCCTCAACAAAGGGTTTGTGATTCACCCATTGCTTGGAGGTAATATAAATGGTCTCCTGAGCCGTTTATCGGATAGCTCAAACGCAGTTTATCGAGCCTTATTTAAGTCGTACAGGTATCTGCCTGATAGCAGCTTTGAGTCTAGCCTTTTCGATTTAGCCTGTTTACGACGTACGTCCCTTATTAGTACGTCAGTTTATAGCGGTCAAGTGCAGGGATGGGCTATAGCAGATCGCGGTGCCGATGCTATTGCAAGCGCAGAGGTTGGCGTTTACGAGGCAAAGATGGGCATAGCCAGCACGCGTTGGTTCACAACGAATCAGATTGCCCGACCCGATGTCATTCGAGGATTTACTGCTGAAGGACGTGCTGATCCAGAAGTTTTTGGATTTCATGTAATATTGCCCAAAGTTCCTGGAGATACAATAGTCATGCGCTACCTCTTATTGGATAGTTCACATCTTATAACACCTCCTTTAGTCGTCAATAAAGTATCACATATTGAGCGGGGTTCGGCAGGTAGAGCTCTTATCCAAGGCATTGACTCTAATGGTAGAACCGAGTTGGCTACTCCGCAAAATATCAGACAAAAGTCACAAAAATGGTTGGCGGATGCATTTGAAAAGATAGCTCCTGCTTTGTTGTCTGTAATTTTCGTACTGGCAATAATCTCTGGCGTTTTGCAGAAGAGAATTGTTGGGCGTGAACAGGCAGAAACTCTGTTATTAGCAGTCTCAATACTTATTGCAGGCTTGTCGATACAGAGATTTTTATTTTATACCTTGGTTGATGCCGTGGGATGGGATGTTGAAGTACGCTATCTTACTTCCGCGTTGGTTCTCATGGTTGTCTTATCTGGAGTATTGGTTAGCTATTCCTTCCACACCTACAATCGATGTATTGCTATTTTGTTCCAACGAAACTAGCAGTCCTCGACCAAAGTATTAAGGAATAAGTCTCCATAGGTTGGATCATTAAACTTAAGCGGAGTTATCTAGTTATTCAATAGGTCAATGAATGAAGTTTTTTTTAAACGATAATCCGATTAAAAACGGCACGAGCCACTTACTAGTGTTGTTTATTATTTTGTCTTGTTGCATTCGACTGATGCTTGGAGGAGATCGCGATATTCTTGCGCTCAATCAGCCGTATGATGATTATTGGTTTGTGTCTAGAGCCTTGCAATGGATATATGGTGGCCATTACAGTCACATGGCATTCGCCCAGCTACCCGTTTACTCCATGTGGTTGAAGGGAGTGTCTCTTCTTGGAATTTCAGCACGATTGGCTATTGATTTGGCGTGGATAATCTCTAGCGTATATCTCGGATATTCCGTTGCACGGTTTTTGAAATCTGTGTGGCCGGGCGTTGTTATTTATATTTTTCTGGTATTTCACCCATATAGCTTCGTTCTGTTTGACCGGGCTTTGTCCGAGAACTTAATGGCAGTATTGTCTGCTCTGACGCTGGCTGGATTCATCGAGCTCTGGAATTTACGAAACGTGCCGAACATACGTGATTGGCGGCGCATCTGTGCGGTAATTGCCACTGCTCTGGCTTTCGCTGGGGCTTATCACATTCGTAAGGAGGGGGTTGTCCTACTCCCCGCGTTATTCCTTCTTGCTCTTCTGTCGGCATTTAAGCGAAATGTTTTTTGGGATAGTGTGTCTAAATACCGTTTAGGATATCCTTTAGTAGTAATTCCACTTGTTGCAACAATACTTTTGGGGATAGCTTTGGCCGGGGCCAATTACTTACGCTGGGGCATATTCGCTCGCTATGAACTTGCGGCGCCGGGATATACCCATGCTGTCAACGCCCTGAATGCGGTAGACCCAACAGGTTCGACGCCCAAGTATGTCACGGTAACAGCTCAAACAAGAGCAAAGGCCTATGCTCAAAGTCCCACCTTCTCTGAACTCAAGCCGTATCTGGATGGACCGATGGGGCAAGAAGTCGCAAGATATTCCTCCACTTTTTCCGGTGTGCCCGGCGAGATTGCAAATGGGTGGTTTTATTGGACGATTCGTGATGCAGCGGCGGCGGCTGGCTGGCATGTTAATGCATCAACAGCTGAGCAGAAATATTTCGCCATGGCACAGGAGCTGGAGAAGGCGTTTGACTCCGGGCAATTGCCAAGAAGGCGGGTAATGCTGCCATTTGTCGACCCTGACGTGACTAAATGGCTTCCAGATTTACCTGATGCATTGGTTGGTGAGGTTCGACAACTCGTGGATCCGACAGTCGCGAATCTGGCGAGCGCGCCGCCGGCGGAGAATGCATCAGCTATCCAGTACGATCACTATATTGCGATTGTGGGGCGCCGCTCTCCTCTCCCCAGTTTTTCAATGGCTGCCTGGATGACTCTCCCCGCGGGTACATGGGTTGGTCTCGGCACGTTCGATTCGACTTATTCATGGCAAGTTCTTGAGGGCCCGATTCGCCCGGATGTGCCAGGCGCCATCTCTTTTGCCCTTGGTTCTACAAATGGAGGTATGCCTACGGAACTTTGGATACGTCAGATAAATGGAAAGAAATTGCATATTCCCCTGATCGACCTGCACGAAGGCGCGATGCGTGCCATACCGGATATTTTGGGCGCATTGATAGGAGTTGATCGATTATCCAACAGTGCGAAGAAGCACAGGGCGGATGCCTTGATCACGCCAATGTCGAAAGTATGGTCTTGGTTTGGATGGATGTTTCTACCAGCCGGGTTCTTATCTTTTTTGTTTATTCGTGGTAGGGGCTTGACGAAACAGGGCGTCATTCCAGTCGTGGCTGCTTTGACTTTGGTCGCGATAGTCTCAAGAGTTTTGCTCCTGGCATTGCTGGATTCGAGTTCGTGGAACGGATTACAGACTCGTTACCTGCTGCCGATTTTGCCATTTTTTGTTGTGTTTGGAGTACTTGGTATTTGGTCTGCTTTGCAATGGGTAGTGCCGCTGCGTCGCAATATTAAATATGTCGAAAAGAAGAGTCTCCACAAGCAATTATTACCTTAACCAATTTTAAAATTGAAATTTCTATCCATTGGCTTTAATTTTATAGGAGTACGTTATGTTCATCACTAAGCTGCGCTATTGCTTTGTAGGTCTCATATTGATGGTTGCTATTCAGGGTTGTGGTAAATCCGATGATTCTAAAGCTGCCAGCGAAGGCGCAGGAGTACAAGTAGCGCCGCAGGGATCAGCTCCGATTCAAAAAATGCAGTTCAGCGCCACAATTAGCGGGGCAGATCTGATTGGTAGTTGGGTTGCTGGCACTGGCCAGGCAACAATTGAACAGCTCGCAGATGGATCTTTTAAGATGACCAATGAAAGCAAGATGGTTGCCAGTGGAAAGATTGTCGGCGACATTTTGGAGGCTAAAGACTGGAGCGTTACCGGCCGTCTGTCACTTGATAAAAAGAGCCTCGTGTGGAGTAGTGGCTTTATCTGGCAGAGATAATTTTTATTTATTCTGATTTTATCTTTTCTGCCGAGTATATGAACTGAGTTACCATCTTCCGTAGTGGGTAGTTTTAAATTTAAGTTGGACAAAATTACATGAAAAAAATAGCTCTGATTACCGGTATTACTGGCCAAGATGGCGCTTACCTGGCTGAATTTCTGTTGAAAAAAGGCTATGATGTGCATGGCATCAAACGTCGCACATCGTTATTTAATACTGACCGGATTGACCATCTGTATCAGGATCCGCACGAGAAAGATCGTCACTTCGTTTTGCATCATGGCGACATGACCGACTCCAGCAGCCTGATCCGCATCATTCAGCAGGTGCAGCCGGATGAAATCTACAACTTGGCGGCACAAAGTCATGTTGCGGTTTCATTCGAAGAGCCCGAATACACCGCTAACTCAGATGCCTTGGGAACGCTACGCGTGCTGGAAGCAGTCCGCATCCTGGGCCTCGAAAAGAAGACCCGCTTTTATCAGGCATCCACCTCCGAACTTTACGGTTTGGTGCAGGAAACTCCGCAAAAGGAAACCACACCTTTTTATCCCCGCTCGCCTTACGCGGTCGCCAAGCTTTATGCTTACTGGATCACGGTCAATTATCGGGAAGCCTATGGCATGTATGCCTGCAACGGCATTTTGTTCAATCACGAATCTCCGGTACGGGGTGAAACCTTCGTCACCCGCAAGATCACCCGTGCCCTGGCGCGCATCAAGCTCAGGCTGCAGGATGCCCTCTATCTCGGCAATCTGGACGCCAAGCGCGACTGGGGCCACGCCAAGGACTACGTCGAAATGCAGTGGCTTATGCTGCAACAGGACAAGCCGGAAGATTTCGTCATTGCTACCGGCGTGCAATACAGTGTGCGCGATTTCGTGAATGCCGCCGCAAAAGAACTGGGTATGCAGATTCGCTGGGATGGTGCGGGCGTGGATGAAAAAGGTTATGACCACTCCGGCAAATGCATCGTTTCCGTCGATCCGCGCTACTTCCGCCCTACTGAAGTTGAAACCTTGCTCGGCGACCCCACCAAGGCCAAGGTAAAACTCGGTTGGACACCCAAAGTTACCTTCGATGAATTAGTGGCTGAAATGGTGCGCGAAGATCTGAAGACCGCCGAGCGGGATGAATTGGTCAAGAGACATGGCTATTCGGTCCTGAATTGCCACGAGTAGGGATTTTTTATGAATCTGAAAGATAAAATTTACATCGCTGGTCACCGAGGTTTAGTTGGTTCGGCCCTTGTTCGCCGACTGGAGGCAGGGGGTTATATCAACCTGCTTACCCGAACCCATGCCGAACTCAACCTGACCAACCAGGCAGAGACGGAAGCTTTCTTCGAGCAGGAAAAACCCGACCATGTCTTCCTGGCGGCTGCCAAGGTGGGCGGCATTCTCGCTAACAATACCTATCCGGCCGATTTTATCTATCAGAACTTGGCCATTCAGACCAACATCATTCACGCCGCATACAAAAACCAGGTCAAGCGCTTGTTGTTTCTGGGCTCGAGCTGCATCTACCCGCGCGACTGCCCTCAGCCAATGAAGGAGGAGTACCTCCTTACCGGCCCGCTGGAATCAACAAACCGTCCCTACGCCTTGGCCAAAATCGCCGGAATCGAAATGTGCTGGAGCTACAACAGGCAATATGGCACTCAGTATCTGGCTGTAATGCCAACCAATCTTTATGGTCCTGGAGACAACTATGAGCCCAATAACTCTCATGTGCTACCTGCGCTTATCCGCAAATTTCATGAGGCAAAAAATAGCAGTGCGCCCAATGTCACCGTCTGGGGTACTGGGACTCCTAGAAGGGAATTTCTTTACAGTGACGATATGGCTGATGCCTGTGTTTACCTCATAAACTTGGCTGATGACAAATTCCAGCCATTGCTTGCGGCAAATCGTAATTATGGGCTATCGCCGGTAATCAACATTGGCGTGGGTGAAGACGTTACGATCAAAGAACTGGCAGAACTAGTCAAACAGGCGGTTGGTTACGGAGGCGAAATCATTTATGACCCAAGCAAGCCGGATGGTACACCTAGGAAACTATTGGATATTTCGCGTAATCGTGAGTTAGGTTGGCAAGCCAGCACATCAGTCTATGAGGGGATTCGCTTGGCTTACACGGACTTTCTGGGGCGTGAATTTGAATTGATCACCGCGCCGTTGGTGGGAGCGCTGCCCTACTAATGGGGCAGATTTATAACTCGCTTTAGTCTGATAGGGTATTTATGAAATGCGTTGTTTTTGGCGGTGGGGGCTTTATAGGCTCAGCCATTGTCGACCGTTTGTTGCGCGATGGGCATACGCTCCGGATTTTCGAGCGTCCTCGCGTTGAGCCATATCGCAAGTTTGAAGCACACGAACAGGTAGAGTGGATGGTGGGCGATATGCTCAGCACTCATGATGTGGCGGATGCTATAGATGGCACCGATATGGTTTTCCATCTAGTGTCCACCACGCTCCCTAAAAGTTCGAACGATGATCCGATCTATGATGTTCAGAGCAACCTTGTGGCAACGTTGCAGATGCTCAACGTCATGGTGGCACGCAATGTACCGAAGATTATTTTTATTTCTTCTGGCGGCACGGTATATGGTTCACCAACGTATTTGCCCATAGATGAACGCCACCCAACTGAGCCGCAGGTTTCTTATGGCATTATAAAACTTGCCATCGAGAAATATCTTCTCATGTATGAGCGGTTGCATGGAATCAAGGCAATTATCCTGCGGGTTGCCAATCCTTTTGGAGAACGGCAGCGAGTTGAGACGGCTCAAGGGGCAGTCGGTGTTTTTATGCATCGCGCTCTCAAGGGTTTGCCTATTGATATTTGGGGTGACGGCAGCGTGACCAGGGATTATCTCTACATCAGCAATGTTGCTGATGCCTTTGCGAAAGCTGTGAGCTATTCTGGGTCGAGTAGCGTATTCAATATAAGCTCGGGTACCGGTACCAGTTTGAATGCACTCATTGAGCTGTTAGAGGATGTGCTAGGTACCTCCATCGAGCGCCGCTATCTGCCTGGACGTCCATTTGACGTTCCGGTGAGTATACTCAGCAATTCTTTCGCCATGCATGAGATGGGGTGGGTGCCCGAGGTGACATTAAGAGATGGAATTGTTCGCACAGCCTTGTGGATGAAGCGTGAATTGGCAAAGTTGGCTACTTGATTCGACCTCGGACTTTCGATTGCATGAAGATTCTTCGCACTGTCCATCAATTTGTTTTTCCAGCATGCAGCTGGTACAGAGGTGCTGACTTTCCCAGTTGTTCGCGAATTTACGAGATACGGTCACATGGTGGTTATCGGGGCTAGGAATTTATACGAATGAAAATTCTTTTGACGACGCATGTGTTTTTGCCCGAGTATTTTGGCGGGACGGAAACGCTTGTTCTTGGTGTCGCACTTGCCTTGAAACAAAGGGGACATAACGTTACTGTCGTGACAGGCTATCCTGAAAAGGATAAACCAGGCGACATTAATCAGTTTGATGAGTATGAAGTTGATTCCATCCGCGTTCTTCGATTCAGGCATGGACGTACTTCATCGGGAGACCAATGCAGTGTCATGCAAAATGACTACGACAACCCTGTTTTTGAAGCCCGATTTCGTCAACTGCTTGTAGAGATCGAACCGGATGTGGTGCATTTCCATCACCTGGAGCGGCTATCAATTAAAGCAATTGACGCATGCAATGAAAGAAAAATACCTGCGTTTCTTACTGCAACAGACTTCTGGTATGTCTGTCCCACACATACGCTACTGTTGCCAAATGGAAAAATGTGCGACGGGCCAGCCAACGGTGGCGCAAACTGCCTAAAGCATGTGACTTCTATATCTCAGCCAAAATGGATATCCGGAATAGTTGATTCAATTCCTACAGGCGCCGTGGAGGGTATTATGTGTTGTTTTAAGAGGTCCAACATAAAGCTCTCTGGCAGAGTCGGCGATGTCCAGGCTCTGGCAAGAAGAAGTGAAATAATTAGAGCCAGACTCCTTCTTCTGGAAAGAATTTTTGTTGCTACCAGTCACGCTCAAAGAATGCTTGAAACTGCTGGAATAACGGGCGCGCAATTTCGAGTACTGCCATTTGGAATCAAGAATCATGGCTATGTAAAACGCATCCGGCAGAGAACGAATAGGCCATTGATGCTGGGCTTTATCGGCTCGATGTTGCCTCACAAGGGACTCCATATTCTTGTTGAAGCAAGTAGACTATTGCCTATGGATGCTGCTGTCAAAATTAAGATATATGGAAAATCACCAATGGGAGACTCCGCCTATATAAAAGACCTGCGTATGCTTGCACAGGGTGACGAAAGAATAGAATTTTACGGCACCTTTGAGAGCGCGAGGATGCCCGCCATACTGGATGGAATCGATGCCTTGGTTATTCCTTCTTTGTGGCATGAGAACATGCCGTTGGTCTCGTTGTCAGCTCAGGCAGCGGGTTGTCCTCTCATAGCATCAGACATTGGAGGATTATCAGACGTCGTTGACCCTGGCAAAAACGGTCTCTTGTTTAACCCGGGTTCGGCATCTGGATTGTCTCAAATGATTAAGTGTCTTTTGGACGACCACGATCTATTGGAAAAGCTATCAGGAGCTGCTGTTCGGCCAATGGATATTGAGCAGTATGTTGACGAGCTTGAGCTGGAATACCGAAAAAATATTGGAGAGATGGACCTAATGGTGCACTTGTGACTAAACAACCACCGGCTAAAGCCGGAGGGTTTGAATTACGGACTGAAAGTCCGGATACGCGTCGCCTAAACGACGCGTCCTAATCGGGTTCCATTTTAAAATCATCGTTCGGCTTAGGCTCAAAATGATGCTCCAAAT
>JAIOPT010000155.1 GCA_021413765.1 Betaproteobacteria bacterium | reverse complement strand
TTGGAGCATCATTTTGAGCCTAAGCCGAACGATGATTTTAAAATGGAACCCGATTAGGACGCGTCGTTTAGGCGACGCGTATCCGGACTTTCAGTCCGTAATTCAAACCCTCCGGCTTTAGCCGGTGGTTGTTTAGTATCTAAATCAAATTGTTGCATGATACATACGCTATGCATACGCTAGATGTATGTACTCAAGAATAAACGACGAAAGTTTTCCGTAGTCGCACGCCCTATCTCTGAAAGAGATATGCCACGCAATTTGGCTATTTCTTCAGCTACATGCTTAACATAGGCGGGCTGGTTGAGTTTGCCGCGATGTGGCACTGGGGCGAGATAGGGTGAGTCAGTTTCAATCAATATGCGCTCAAGTGGAATATGCCGTGCTACTTCTTTCAGCAAAACAGCATTCTTGAAAGTAACGATGCCGGAAAAAGAAATGTAGAAGTTCATTTCAATCGCTGCTAGGGCGACTTCAAGGCTTTCGGTAAAACAGTGCATGACGCCGCCAATCTCGGCAGCGCCTTCTTCAGCCATAAGACGCAGTGTGTCCAGTGCTGCCTCACGGGTGTGAATAATGAGAGGTTTGCGGCACTCGCGCGCAGCGCGAATATGGGTGCGAAAGCGCGCACGCTGCCACTCCAGATCACCTTTTAAACGGAAATAATCGAGACCGGTTTCGCCGATAGCAATGACTTTAGGGTGTCGTGCCAGCTGTATCAGGAGTGCTTGCGTTGGCTCGGTATCTGATTCGTGGTCTGGGTGCACGCCAACAGAAGCATAGATGTGCTCATACTGCTCCGCGAGCAATTGAATTTGATGAAAATTTTCTAAATTTACCGAAACGCAAAGCGCATGAGAAACTTCATTCTGGCTCATATTTGCCAGAACTTCATCAAAAATTTTGGTTAATTCCGGGAAATTGATATGGCAGTGCGAATCTATAAACATAAAGTGTGATTGAGTAATAAATTGTTATGGCGCTCTTGATGATCATCCAGCGTCATCTATCGGCTCCCAACATCATGTACCTGTAAGATAGCAATATGGATTCAAATAATAGCTTGGGATTCAAAGGATGCAACGCCTCACGTTTTGCGATTATTAGCTCATTTTGATAACGCAGCAGATCGAATATGGCAATACCATTTGATAAATTATTTATTAAATCAGTAAGGTGTTGGTGATATCTAACCTTTCCCGTGAGCTTGGCGCTACTTAGATCGTAGCACCATTGCTGCAACCAATGGATGACATGAAGCGGTTCTGTTCGTTGCAACTGCTCGGCCAAAGCAAACACGTCGAACTTGGCAGGCTGTCTGATTTCTTGTAAAAAAAGGTTGTACTCTCCTTCTCCTATAGCTTCTTCAGCCAGGCGTGCCGCTAATAATGGGGCAAATCCGGCCCGTGCCAACATCGCTACTGGATTAGCATATTTCTGCTGTTGCAGCCAGATAGAACTGGCCTCGAGTGATGGCATTGGAGCCGCGAGAGTCAGGCAACGGCTTATGATGGTGGGTAGTAATTGCTGTGGTTTATGGCTAACCAAAATGATCAACATCCGGTCGGGTGGTTCCTCCAGCGTTTTGAGTAACGCATTAGCTGCATTGGCATTCATTGCTTCTGCGGGATTAATCAGCACTACACGATGGCCACCCTGATGTGTGGACATATTGATGAAATTCGAGAGCGAGCGTACTTGATGAACAGAAATTTCTTTGCTCGGTTTTTTCCCTTTCTTTTGTTGTTCGTCTAGTGATTCTTCAGCGATTCTCTTTGTCCAACTTTTCAATATCAAAGATGCTTGAACTTCACTCGATTCCTGCATTTCGATTGACTGAGCACCCGATAGCAGTAAACGAAAATCAGGGTGAGTACCTTGTTCAAACCAATGACACGACGTGCAATCTTGGCAAGCCAACTTACTACCCAGTGATTTTTTGCACAGCAAAGAGCGGGCGAGATTCATGGCGAAATCTAACTTGCCTATTCCTTGCGGCCCTTTCAATAAGATTGCATGCGGCAATCGTGCATGCAATCCGATCCAGCGTTGCCATAGTTCATCTTGCCATGCGTACAGTTCATTCATTAACAAATTACATTATTTTGAAATAATAGTAGGAGTAAATCACAATTGGCTTTAACACATTCAAAGCTTTGGTCAGCACCTGGTTATAACAGCGTTGTGCTTCTGCTGCCGACGGATAAAGTGTTTCTGAAACAAAAGGCTATTGGCGAATCGCGGATAAAGCAGCTCTGATAAGCATTGAATTAGACAGGCGAATTTCCCTGCTTGTTCACTGCCCCTTATAGCGAACAGAATCGGCGACCTGCATCACCGTACGCGGAGGCACTTCGCCAACCACCGTTACCAAATAATCGCCCTTCATTTTACTGTAGACATGGATTGCCCCTCGGCTGGATAGCCCAAGTTTTCTATTAATATAATTCCCCAGTGTTTCGACAAATACTGAGATGCCAGCCAATCCGTCGGAAAATACAAAATGAATCACGTCTGTCTTTTTACCAGGCAGCGGGCGACGCACTTCCATGATTTTCTTAAAGCCGGGAGGAACGGCAGCAACTTTCCAATCGTTTGTTACAGTCTGTGTGCTGGTTTCAGGCGGTGTGGCAAAATTAGATGGTTGCTGTAAGGTGGTAGTGGATTGCCCCGCTATTACCTGCGTAAGTTCAATGTCACTACCTATTTTTAGCTGGATAAAAGTATATTGCTCCACCATTTGTCTACGTTCGTCCAGCACGACAGCTTTTAACAACAGGCCGGAATCCCTATGTGCCCATATTTTATGAGTATAGCGCAGCGTATCTTTAGGCTGGAATACGATGGCCTGAGTATCAAAACCGGCGATGCGTGCCTGCTCGGCGGTATAAATCAAGTAATTCTCGTTAAGCGCGGATAGTTGCTCCGGTAACAGAGCGGGGAAACTTTTACCGCTATATTGCCTTTCGACCTGCACGGTTTTGTGGTCACCTAAATACCACAAAATTTCTTTGTTATTACGGATGAACTCACGACGTGGGCCTTCCAGACTTTCAAGCATCTCGTGCTCACCGTTTTGGTCGGAGATGTGAGTAACCCGCGCGGTCTCCATATTACCGTTATGCTGATATACAAAAGTCCCACTGTAATCGGTTTGGTGCTTAGCGAAAGCAATAGTTTGCAGCCAATCCAAGTCAACTTGCCTGCCAGTGTCAGCGAATGCTGGAGCAGCGGCAAAAAATAAAACCACGATCAGCGCACATCCGGCCTTCATGGTTACTTATCCTCCTGATGACGTGCCACTGTACGAACATAGGAAGTCATACCATAGACATCGGAACTGGGTGAAAACTCTTGATGTGCTATCAGATAATCGTCCAAGCCGTTAGCAGGCAGGCTAGCAGAATGTACTGCATTTGACTGTAGCATGGCGATTTGCGGAGCAGTCTCAGGCCCAATTTGCATAGATAGCCATACTACTAGTGTTAATGCCATAACCGATGCAACGGCAGAAAGTGCGAACCATCGGACGTTATGGCTAACACGGCTATGCGGTGCGATAACCGTGGGTTCTGCCTGCAATCGCTCACGTATGGCAGAGCTGATATTGACATGAACATGACTGGACTGGCGCAGTACATCGCTAATAAGATGATAGGTTTGCCATTCTTCATGCGTGTCAGGATTTCGCTTCAATATGTCGAGAACTGCTTCCGCATCGTCATCTAACAACTCACCATCCATCAATGCTGAAATCTTCTGTTTCATGTTCACCACCTCTTATCCGTACTAGTTCCCAGCAATGGTCGTAAATTTGTAGCAATCGCTTCTCGCGCTCGAAAAATACGAGAACGCACGGTGCCGACCGGGCAATTCATCGCGGCTGCGATTTCCTCATAGCTCAACTCTTCGATTTCACGCAAAGTGAGTGCGGTACGCAGATCATAAGGCAACTCCTGCAAAGAAGAGTTCACTACGTCAATCACTTGTTTACTCATTAATTCATTTTCTGGTGTGCTAACTTCATGTAACAACCCCGCATCCTCGAAGCCTTCTGACTCTTCAGCATCGAACATGGAAGTGGTCGGAGTTCGTTTTTTGAGCTTCTGCAGATGATTTTTCGCGGTATTAATGCCAATACGATACAGCCAAGTGTAGAAAGCACTTTCTCCGCGAAATGTCGGCAATGCGCGATAAGCCTTTATGAAGGCTTCCTGAGTCACGTCTTCGACCTCGGATGAATCGCGCACGAAACGTGAAATTAATCGTGCCAGCCGTCGCTGGTACTTGGCTACCAGCAATTCGAAGGCGTGCTTATCCCCGCGCTGCGCGCGATCAACCAATTGCTGATCGACTTCCCTCTCGGCCATTCTGTTACCCTAAGTTTTACCATGCCGCCGCCAGTGGCGGCTCACTAGTGTAGTGCTGCATTCTTGATGGAGCTAGTTTTTGAGATCATATTTTCAATATTTATTGCATGAAATGAAAAATTTAGAAATCAAACCTTTTGTTTTGTTTGCTACGTTCACGATATCTAACAATGAGCCTCTTCTGTGGTCAGTTGTATACGTTCCAATTAGCGTGCAACACTACACTAGCAAATTATCGGTCATCCCATTATATCCATCAACAACTTAAAGTTGACGAACAAATTTGATCATATATTTCTAAAGGATTATTTGGGATTATTGAATTGTAGCGAGAATAGTTCTCGCACACAGTACTCCGCTTATCATTGCTCCTTCTAAAGTAGCCGGATAATCACCTGCCGTGTAATCGCCAGCTATTAGTATGTTGGCTAGCTGTGTAATATGAGGAGGGCGAGGCAGGTTAATTTCACAGGAAAAGGTTGCGCGTTTCTCAGCAATAACTTTGTGCCACACCGGCGCTTCCACTATTCCAAGTTGTTCGTATAACTCTTGTGCTACTTTCTGCGCTAACAGCTCATGTTGTAAATTTTGGTGCCTCCCATGCGCGCTAATGACTGCGGCGATGAGGCCGTGCTGTCCGGAGATCTGCCCTTTATCAAACAGCCATTGAGCAAAGCAGCGGTCCAAACCTAGCATCGGGTGTGGCAAGCGCACCTGTTTTGGGTATTGCAGATACACGGTATAAATGGGTTGATGCGGAATGGCTGCAATCTGCTCAGCTATCAATGCAAGTTGCGGCACGGTACGGAACAGTCGCACAGCTGCAATGGGTGAGGCTGCGCAGATGACATGGCTGAATAGTTTGGTTTGCGCTGTGGATTCTGCAGTTGGACGGGTGATGAGTTCGATTTCATCGCTGTGTGGAATGATGGCTTCTACGCTACTAGTGTTAAGCACTGTGCCTCTATGTTGTTTGACATATTCGGTTGCCCGTTCCGGAAATAGTGCTGTGAAATCCATGCGTGGCAGCAGCATGTCGCTATCGCTACGCAAACCGTTCAGACTGTCGCGCAACACATGCAGCAAAACTTGTGCAGAGGCAATGTTTATCGGCGTGTTGAGTGCGGCGATGCAGAGTGGCTCCCATAGTAATCGAATCAGCTCATCACCTTGGCCATGAATACTTAACAATTCGAAAACACTGATATCTTGTGGCAAGGAGAAATTAATGCGGTTTAGCGCCAGCATAAAACGTGCGGCGCGCAGGCGTTCGACGAATGTAAGCCCTTTTGCACTGAGCAGCCCAGCCAGCAGATGGAGTGGGGCGGGAAGGTGCGGTGCTTTTAATTCAAAGCGATTGTGCAGTGTGAGTTGCAGCGGCACACGTAGGAAGTCTTGCTCGATGTTGCCGCCTACTTGTTCAATAAGTTGCAGTGTTTGGTGATAGCAGCCAAGCAAAATGTGCTGGCCGTTATCGAGTTGAACATTATTATGCCGCACGCCGCGTGCGCGACCACCGAGTTGCTTGGCGCTTTCGAATACCGTAACCGGAATATCTGCAGCAGCGAGCTTAACGGCGGCGGCCATGCCGGAGTAGCCGCCGCCAATGATAGCGACATGGTAATTTTTATTGTTGCTCACGATACCAATTCTCTGTTTGCTTTGAGCGTAGCGAAGAGCAGGAAATTAATTTTTCACCCACGTCTTCCATGCCAGCCACAGCTTGTGCAGCGGGGTGAGCGAGACGCGCTCTTTTAGCACATGACATCCGCTGGCAATGATTTCCTCCAGAGTAGCTCGATAAATTGCCGCCATGATAAGGCCGGTGCGCTGCGCCTTGCGGTCTGCTACGGGCAGTTGCTTGAGTGCTTGCTGGTAGTAGCGTTGTGCGCGATCAATCTGAAACTGCATTAGTTTTTGAAAGCCTTCACTCTCTTTGTTGTCAAGGATATCGCTGACGTGCACGCCAAAAAGCGCTAACTCACCAAGCGGCAAATAGATGCGCCCGCGTCGAGCGTCTTCGCCCACATCACGAATGATATTGGTAAGCTGGAAGGCGAGACCAAGATCGTGCGCATATTTGAGCGTATTACGGTCGGTGTAGCCAAAAATTTCCGCGGCGAGCAACCCCACTACCGAGGCGACACGATAACAATACAGTTGCAGGGCTTTGAAATCGACATATTGGTGCTGCTGCAAATCCATTTCCATACCGTCGATGATCTCGTGGAAATGTTCTTGTGGCAGGTTGTATTGATTGACCACCGGTATTAATGCCCGTGCGACCGGATGCTGCGGCGTTCCTGCGTAAATGGCAGTCACTTCGGTACGCCACCATGCCAGCGTAGTTCGTGCCACGTTCTCATCCGAATTTTCGTCTACAACATCGTCTACTTCGCGGCAAAAAGCATACAGCGCTGTGATAGCGCGGCGCTTGTCTGGCGGCAGAAACATGAAGCTGTAGTAAAAGCTTGAACCGCTTTTAGCAGCCTTGTCTTTGCAATACTGATCTGGAGTCATGTTAATTCGCAATCAATGGTAACTGGCTGGATTATTTCTTTAAAAGCTGAATGGTGCGCTTTTGCCCAGCATGATAACCCAGTCGAATGGACGCAACACAGGGCGTTGGCGGAACATGTCGAACTGCACGGCCTCAAGCTTGTCGAGAATGCGGTTTCCGCCCGCGATGATGAGTCGCATTTCAATGCCGATACGGCCGGTGAGTATGCTGCCGAGCGGAGCGCCGCTGCGCATCATGTCGCGTGTGCGCTGAACCTGAAATTGCATGAGCTGTTGCCATTCCTTATCCACGCGGCTTTGCGCGACATGCGCTTCAGTCACTCCAAAGTGCGCCATTTCGTTCTGCGGCAAATAGATACGGTCGATGGCATAATCTTTCGTTACATCCTGCCAAAAATTGATGAGTTGTAGGCTTGTACAGATGGCGTCGGAATATGCCAGGTTTGGGGGTGTGGCTTCTTCATACAGATGTAACAGTAATCTGCCGACTGGATTAGCGGAACGACGGCAGTAGTCCAGCACTTCGTCGAAATTGGCGTAACGTTTTTTGAGTACATCCTGCGAAAAAGCATCAAGTAAATCGTAGAACAATTGCAACGGCAACTGGTGCCGTTCAATGATGTCCGCCAAGTCGCGGAACAAAGGAGTCAGCGGTACTTCATTGGCCGCAATGCGCTTGAGTTCATTACGAAAACTATCAAGTGCCGTAAAACGTTCCTCATTTCGGAGATCGCCCTCGTCGGCGAAGTCGTCAGCTTGACGCGCAAATTGGTAAATTATCTTCACTGCTCGCCGCAAGCGTTTGGGCAGAAGGATGGAAGCAACAGGAAAATTTTCGTAGTGATTGACGGCCATTTGAAGGCAAGTTTTGATCAGTTATACTCGCGTTGAGGGGAGTCTTGGACGCAGCAAGTCACCTTGATCTTGGCAGGGGCTTGCTGATGTGACAGAGCTCTGATTAGTTCGACGTGGGGTAGTGGTAATAGATAATATTCAGATGTCGTGCAACATCTTCAATTTCTTCATTGGTCCACACAAGCCCTGAAATGCCCTGCCAGCGTTGAACTTGTGACTGTAGACTTGCCCAGTCAGTAACGAGTTTCTTTTCCCGCCAATGAACTTGGGTGTCGTGGCAGGCGATGCAATGCGTTGAGTACAACAACTCACCACGTGTTGCGTTGTGTACTAATTCTGCTTCGGCGTTAGCGAAATTTCCGAAAAAGACGAACAGCACGGCGAGTATCAATCTTTGAAACATGTCGATCTCCCAGTAAATGTTGCTACGATAAAGTATATACCTCGACACAGGGCTTTGTCGCATTCGCTAATGTCCCTGTTAGTAATTCTACGATGTGGCTGCCAGTAAGTCGATGAGAGAGAGCAAGATATGTGAGACAAGATAATTATGAAGGGAATGAGATTTCCGAATTACATTATTCTGATGTGCATCTGTTAGTACAGGGCATACGCGTTAAATGTCATAATTGCTTAATATTCGGTCGGTAGACTTTGTGAGTATATTGGCAATCATCGGTAAACGAACGACATTATGGAAAATAAAATGCTGCCATCTGCCACCGCTTTGACACCAGACGAACTCCATCGGATTGACGCATACTGGCGCGCCGCCAACTATCTTTCCGTCGGGCAGATTTATCTGCTGGACAATCCGCTATTGAAAGTGCCGCTGGAATTGGCGCACATCAAGCCGCGCTTGCTGGGCCACTGGGGCACCACACCGGGGCTCAACTTCATCTACGTGCATATGAACAGGGTCATTAAAGCGCATGATCTCAACATGTTTTTTGTCGCCGGCCCAGGCCACGGCGGCCCGGCTGTGGTAGCAAATACATACCTCGAAGGCACATATAGCGAACTGTATTCCGATATTTCCCGGGACGAGGAGGGTATGCGACGGCTGTTCCGGCAGTTCTCTTTTCCGGGCGGGATACCTAGTCATGCCGCACCGGAGACCCCCGGTTCTATCAATGAAGGTGGCGAGTTGGGCTATGCGCTGTTTCACGCGTATGGCGCAGTGTTTGATAATCCTGATCTCATCGCCTGCTGCGTGGTTGGGGATGGAGAAGCAGAGACCGGGCCGCTGGCCACATCTTGGCATTCCAACAAGTTTCTCAACCCGCGCACGGACGGGGCTGTATTGCCCATCCTGCATCTCAACGGCTACAAAATCGCCAGTCCGACAATATTTGCGCGCATCAGACGGGAAGAGCTGGCGAGTCTGCTTGCCGGCTATGGCCACAAGCCTTATTTCGTGGAAGGTGACGAGCCTGAAGCCATGCATACGCTGATGGCCGTTACTGTCGATGCGGTGATCGCCGAGATTCGCGACATTCAGCTCAAGGCGCGCGAGGGCAGTCTAGTAGACCGCCCACTCTGGCCCATGATTGTATTGTGCAGTCCCAAGGGATGGACCGGTCCGAAAGAAGTGGACGGAATGAAAACAGAAGGTTATTGGCGCTCGCATCAGGTGCCATTCGGTAGCATGGAAAAGCCGGAGCATATGCGGCTGCTGGAGCGCTGGATGAAATCCTACCGGCCTGAAGAGCTGTTCGATGACAATGGCACGCTCAATCCCGAACTGGCGGCGCTCGCACCAATTGGTGAACGCCGCATGGGTGCCAATCCTCATGCCAACGGCGGTGTACTGCTACGCGACCTGCGTCTGCCGGACTTTCGCGACTACGCAGTGGCAGTGGACTCACCCGGCGGCAGTGTTGCTGAATCTACTCGGGTAATGGGAAGCTTTCTGCGCGATGTGATGCAGAAGAACCGCGACAATTTTCGAGTGTTTGGTCCGGACGAGACAGCTTCCAATCGGCTGGGTGCCCTGTTCGAAGTGACGGATCGCGCCTGGATGGCGCTGCGCTATGATTTCGACGATCATCTTGCGCCTGATGGCCGGGTAATGGAAATGCTATCCGAACACGCCTGCCAAGGCTGGCTGGAAGGTTACCTGCTCACCGGCCGTCATGGATTGTTCTCGTGCTATGAGGCCTTCATCCACATCATTGACTCGATGTTCAACCAGCATGCAAAATGGCTCAAAGTGTGTCGCGAAATTCCCTGGCGCCGTCCCATTGCCTCGCTAAATATCCTGCTCACCTCGCACGTCTGGCAACAGGATCACAACGGCTTCTCGCATCAGGACCCCGGTTTTATCGATCATGTAGTGAACAAAAAGGCCGATATTATCCGCGTATATCTGCCACCGGACGCCAATACGCTGCTCTGCGTCACCGACCAGTGCCTGCGCAGCCGCAATCTGGTAAATGTCATCGTCGCCGGCAAACAACCCGCGCAGCAATGGTTGGACATGAACGCTGCCATCAACCATACCAGCGCAGGTGTCGGCCTGTGGGAATGGGCATGCAGCGACCAGGACGGCGAGCCGGACGTGGTTCTGGCAGCAGCGGGCGACGTGCCCACACTGGAAATGCTGGCGGCCATAGACATCTTGCGCCAGCTCACGCCCGAGCTGAAAATCCGCTTCATCAACGTGGTCGACCTGATGACCCTGCAACCGCAGGAGGAACATCCGCACGGCTTGTCCGGCAAGGAATTCGATTCCCTTTTTACCACCAGCAAGCCGATCATTTTCGCTTACCACGGTTATCCGTGGCTGATTCACCGTCTAACTTATCGTCGCACCAACCACGACAATCTCCATGTGCGTGGCTACAAGGAAGAGGGCACCACCACCACGCCGTTTGACATGGTGGTGCTTAACACCCTTGATCGCTTCCATCTGGTGATGGATGTGGCAAATCGGGTGCCGAAGTTGCAGGCGCAAGCGGCACACATCAAACAAAGCATGCGCGACAAGCTCAACGAGCACACGCAATACATTCACCAGTTTGGCGAAGACATGCCAGAGATTCGCGACTGGAAATGGTCGCAATGAGTCGTGCAATTCTCACCCTCAACAGCGGTTCATCCAGCCTCAAGGCAAGCCTGTTCCGCGCCGACGGCACGCGTCGCAACTGGCACTACGGCAATGTCGGACACGGCTTTCCGCACAATCATGCTGAAGCATTTGATGCGCTGCTGAAGGATCTAGGCGGGGAGGTTCCGGATGCAATCGGCCACCGCTTTGTGCATGGGGGTGAAGTGGTGGATTTAGCACGGCTCCTAGATGCGGCAGAGATCAAGCGGCTGGAAGACATTATTCATCTTGCGCCGCTGCACATGCCCGGCAATCTGCTCGGGGTGGAGTTGTGCCGGGAGCGATTAGACGCGCCGCAAGTAGCCTGTTTCGATACCGCGTTTCATCACACCATGCCGGAGCTGGCTCGCCGCTTGCCGATCCCGAGTGATCTTGGCATACGGCGCTACGGTTTCCATGGCCTCAATTATGCGTACATTGCTTCTAGACTGCCGTCACTGCTGGGAGAAATTGCACAAGGCCGCATCGTGGTTGCGCACTTGGGTGCGGGGGCCAGCCTGTGTTTGATGGAAAAACTGAAGTCGGTTGATACCACTATGGGCTACACACCGGCTGGCGGCATACCGATGGGCACGCGCAGTGGCGATCTGGATCCAGGCGTGATGCTGGAGCTGGCAAAGCATTACGATAGCGAGGCGTTAAGCGACCTGGTCTATCACCGCATGGGGCTGCTTGCGTTGTCTGCCGAAGAGAGCAGTGAAATGCATCGCTTACTGGAGAGCCACAGCGAGGACGCCTATTTTGCGGTGAGCTACTTTTGCCGTCAAGTGCGCGCCGCCATCGGTGCATTTGCCGCCAAAGCTGGCGGTATCGACGCGCTGGTGTTCAGCGGCGGCATCGGCGAACATGCGCCGCTGATACGAGAATACATTTGCGAACCACTTGGCTTTCTCGGTTTAGCCCTGGACGCCGAAGCCAACCAGTCCAACAGTACCTGGATCAGCGCTGCCGGTTTTAAGCCCGTGCTACGCATCGCTGCTAACGAAGAAGATGTCATCCGTGGCCTGGTTCAAGACTTGTTGGGTGGCCTGTAATATTTTTTGCTGCCTGTTAATTCCAGATTGTCCAATCGTGACTCTGCGGGGTAGTGTTGTCGCCTGTCTGGATTTTTGTGTCAGACCGCCACTACTGCAAATACCTTGTGTTGCAAGGTGACAAGGGTATGTTGTACCGAGCTTCGTAACACTGCTTGTTGAAACAATCTCATCAGGTTGTATGCCAGCATGACAAAGCCCAATGCCGTTTCAGTCGCGTAAAATCATTGACGTTGAAGCTGTCCAAACCAAAATCTGATCGGAGCGCAGAAGTAATCTGCGACCAGCGCATCATGTTGGGCCGGTTTTCATGTCTCGCAAGACTGTCCCGAGCAACTGAGACGAATTCGCTTCAAAGACCCTAAGTCCGACAAGATATTGGTGTTTCTGACCAACTATACTGCTATGCCTGTGTTGAACATTGCGGCCTAGTACAAGAACCGCTGGCAAGTCGAGTTATTCTTCAAGCGGATCAAGTAGCATCTGCGTACCAAGCGGTTTATCACCAACAGCGAGAATATGGTTAGGACACAATTCTGGCGTGCCATCGCGACTTACGCGATAATAGCTTTCGTAAAAGAGAAACTGCAAATTTATGCCTCGCTCTTTACTTTGCTAACGATTTTGTTTTCGAGAAAATCCAGTTATCTCAAACCTTCGCAGGGGTTGACTGCATTCCCGAACGGTACATTTTTCATAACTAACTAAGTTTATTATATTTCTAGCTGGATACGAGTAAGTTAATTCATGAAAAAAATTACACCAATAGAGCTTGCTCGGCAGGCATTGATTCAACTTTCCAATGACAAGATCCCGCCAACGCCAGATAACTATCATCATGCTTATGACAGAGTAGCAGGAGTTGTGTCTGTTGATCATTCTGCAATTCTTAATAAATCTCTGGAAAAGGTTTTATATGAGATGGGCAATCAGCGCCCGGAGTTGGCTACAATTGTCGAGTCCATTCATAAATTGGCTGAAAAACCGAATCCGACCGAGCTGGAGGAATTGCTACGCAGCCTTCTTTCAACGGGAACTGGTGAAGCTGTTGGAGTGAATTGGACCAAGCTATTACTCTCTCTTCTAAAGCAATTAGAGGTAAATCATGGAAATTTTAGCCTGAGTCAAAAAATTGAAAAATTGAATCACATATTGATCAAGTTTGCCAATGATCCAAATCAGTTGGGCCAGAAAATGGATGCCTTGATTACGTCTTGGACAATGGGTCCGACAACCCATCGAAATGCTGACGTAAATTACTCCAACGGGAAAGAGGCAATACAAGAGCAACCTACAATTCAGTCAGTTGTTCAGTCGTCCAATCCAGGAGCTATTACAGACGATAGTCAGCGTGAGCTGGCAATTATTTGGCGCGATATGCTGATCAGAACTATTAATTTTGTCGTTGCTCCACAGCTTGCTGATACTTCAGGTGCGACGCAAAGAATTGAAGCGTTACTAAAACGCATGCGCGAATCTCTGACAATAGAAGAAGTGAATGTGCTAAGCGAGGCACTTAAATCCATATTACTTCGCGCTGAGTTGCAAAATGATTCGCAGCATCGCACGCAGGAATTGCTTGTTCAAATGGTGCGCTTGCTGGTTTCCAGCTTGGGCGATATGACTATCGAAGACAAGTGGTTACATGGACAGATCAAAATCGTTCAAGAGCTTATTTCAAAGCCGATCAATATTGATGCGCTGTGCAATGCAGAAAGCAGTCTCAAAGAGCTAATCTACAAGCAATCACATATTAAGCCGGGATTCATGGAGGCGAAGGAAGCCATTAAAATAATGGCAGATACTTTTGTAAGTAATTTGGCAGATATTACAGAGAGCACGGGTAGCTATCAGCTTAAGATCACAAATTATCAGGAGCAAATCACATCGACACATGACATGACCAATCTAAACGCCATACTTGATAATTTGGTAGGCGACATAAGGAAAATGAGTGTGGATGCGAAACGCAATCTTACCGCCTTCCAAGAAACTCAGAAGAAAGTGGAAGAAGCAGAGAAGAAAATTAATGATCTCACTACCAAGCTTGATTACATTAGTGAGGCTGCGCACCAAGATTTTTTAACAGGCGCGTTGAATAGGCGCGGTATGGATGCAGCACTGGTGCAAGAATTCGAAAGAGCCGATAGACACGGCACTCCCTTATCACTTGCAATGATGGATATTGACCATTTCAAAAAAATCAACGATACCCTTGGACACTCTGCCGGTGATGTGGCACTTGCTCACCTGGCGAAAGTGGTTAAAAGTGTAATACGCAGCACCGATGTACTGGCCCGCTATGGAGGTGAAGAATTCACTATTATTCTTCCTGGCACAAAAGAGGGCGATGCAATAGAGGTAATTAAGGGAGTGCAGCGCGATCTAACCAAGAATTTCTTTCTAAATAATAACGAGCGAGTACTCATTACTTTTAGCGCAGGTGTGGCAGAGCGTTTTCCGGATGAAACGGTTGATAAAGTAATGTCACGTGCTGATGTTGCACTTTATCAGGCCAAACAGGCCGGGCGCAATCAAGTAGTTGGCGCGTCAGCGCCAACACTGATACCCATCATAAAAAGTACTTAATGGACAGAGGTGACCCAGAAAAAATAGGGTAGCCCATTAAGTGATAATCCTGCCTAATTAGCGCACTTCATAATATTCGGCCGCTGTATGCGGCGTTACCTCGAACAAGATGATTGCCCTGGATAGAATCCATAAGATTTATGGAATCTTCGAAATATAAGAAAAGGGCATTATTCGATCAGGTGGTTTTCGATAGCGTAACGAACCGCTTCGGCATTATTTTTTAGCTTCATTTTTTCCAGTAAGCGTGCGCGATAAACGCTGACGGTCTTGGCACTGAGCGACATTGCTTCCGCCATTTCGCTTAGACTCTTGCCTGATGCCATCAGGCACAGCGTTTGGTATTCACGGTTGGATAGGGTTTGGTGCAGCAACTCCTGATACCCTTGTGACAGGCCATTAGCCAATTCTTCTGCTAGTTCATTGCTAATATATTTCTTGCCGCAGGCGACTTGGCGTATGGCGGTAACCAATTGTGTCGGAGCGCTTTGCTTGCTGAGATATCCTGCCGCCCCGGCCTTCATAGAACGCAATGCATATTGGCTTTCCTCATGCATGCTTAATATTAGCACCGGTAATTGCGGCTTATTGAGCTTAAGTTGTTTAAGTACATCAATGCCATTTTTATCAGGCATGCTGATGTCTAGTAGTACCAAATCGTAAGTGTTTACTTGCACCATCTTAATGGCTTGTATGCCATTTTCAGCTTCCCCGGTTACACGTATATCCTCGGTGTCGTTGAGGATCTGCTTCATACCTTTGCGGATCAGTGCGTGATCATCAACTACTAATATGTTAATCATGGTTGATATTAATAGTGTTCATCACAACAGCTTTTGTTGTGACTGTGGCAGAAAAAAGCCGCCAACAGCTGTTGATGTTGGTTGATTCGGGATGCGTGCTTTAATTGTGGTTCCTGAGCCGGGTATACCATTGATATACACATTGCCGCCAAAATAGGCGACTCGTTCATTAATGCCACGCAGGCCGAAAGAACGCGGCTTGATGCGGTCGGATTCGGTAAAGCCGAGACCATTGTCGCTAACGGTCATTTCGACGCAGGTAGCTTGATTATATAGATCTACCGTTACTTTGCTGGCATTTGCATGCTTCATGATATTTGTGAGTGTTTCTTGCAGGATGCGGAACAGCGCGATGGCGATATCCGGACCTAAAGTGATATCTTCATCTGGATGGTTGAATACACAAGAAATGCCTGTACGTTTTTCAAATTCATCTACTTCAATTTCCATTGCTGCGATGATTCCGAAGCAGTCAAGTGTACTTGGACGCAGGGAATGAGAGATATCGTTGGCGGCGGCGGTACACTTATCAACCAGGTTTTCAACATCCTTAATTTTTGCAATTAATTCAGGTGCTTCCCTACTCAGGCGACTACCTAGCCAAGCGATGTTGAGTTTAATGGCGGTTAGAGTGCTTCCCAAGTCATCATGGACCTCGCGCGCAATGTTAAGCCGCTCCTGTTCGCGTACGAGCTGGACATGAGAAGATAATTCACGCAATTGTTCCTGCGAATGTTTGATTTCGATTTCTGCCTGCTTGCTTTGGCTGATGTTGGACATAATACCTTCCCACAGAATTTCGCCATGCAATGTTTTTCGAGGGCTGCAGCGTAGATTGATCCATTTAATCTCGCCATCTGGCAATATCACGATACGTCCTTCCCAGTTCCAGAAGGAAAGATTATTAGCTGAAGTGCACATGGATTGCTCATATGTGATGCGGTCATCCGGGTGCAGCATATTCATAAATAAGTGAGGGTTTTTTTCTAAATCCTGCGGGTTCAAATCGAGAAGAGCTTTGCTGCCGTCGCTGATATACGGAAAGTAAATGTCGCCATCATGTTTGAGTAATACTTGATAGGCCATACCCGGCAGGTTAGTGATGAAGGCTTGCAGGCGCGCTTGATTTTCTTGTAAGGCGATTTGCGCTTGGCGGTGCTCGCAACGAATACGTGCTTCACGCAAATTATGCGCTATTGAGGGAGCGAGCCTATTTAAGCTTCCCTTAAAAATGTAATCGTTCGCACCGGATTGCATGGTGTGAATGATGGTTTCTTCATGTAAGTCATGCGACAGGAATAGAAAAGGCAGGTCCACTCCTTTCGATTGCATTAGCTCGAGCGCGGCAAGCCCACAAAATCCGGATGGGTCATAGCTGCACAGCACCACATCCCACTCACTTTCAATTAAGGCAGCTCGCATGGCGGAAGCATTATCTACGCGTTGATGCTCAACTTTATAACCGCTCTGTTCAAGTTTTGCGAGTGTGCGTTGTGCATCCTCTAGCGAGGTTTCCACTAATAAGGCACGAAGTTTATTGGCAACCATATTCTATTTGTTATTTCATAAGGTTGAGACTAGATTGCAATAATACAGGAACTCATTGCCGTCCGGTTAAACCGAGAATAGATTCAGTTTGTTGCAGTCGCTGTCCTGTTCTGATTGCCATTCAAGTTGGCAACACCATTCGCTTCCCCGGATTCTTTGTCAGTCATGGCTTTCATTGATTAGCACTCTAAATTTAACCTGGCACTTAATGATAATACATATATTTCAATTGGTTGTGCTATTAGGCACACCAAGTGAAATATATTTTAAAAAAAATTAAAGTCTTGCCATTGCCTGTCGATAATATATACGTCAGCTCTAATTTGTCCCTTTGTAGATTCAAGTTACCAATGAAATATATATATATTTCAATATGTTGTGCTATTTTGCATATTTAGTGAAATATATTTTCAAATAAAATTAAAGTTTTGTCATTGTCTGTCGATAATATAGATATAAGCTTGAATTTGTCCCCTTGCAAATTCAAGTAAGCATGGAATCCTTCGCTTGCAACCTGATACGGGTAAGCGGAGGCTTGTCTGTCCGTGTAGGAAAGTTTCTTACAAAGAGATCAGAAGTCTTCTGATTTTTTTCTGTTCGTTCGTGTAGCAATATGCAACCGTCGAAAAGGACAGTGTTGTTAACTTGCAAGGGGACGAATCATGAATACAGACCAACTTCATCAAGAAATTAAAGAAGCCAATCTTTCTTATATGCTGCTTGCGCGGCAGATGATTCAGGAAGACAAGGAGGCGGCTATTTTTCGTCTTGGAATTAACCAAGATATGGCTGAACTCATCGCCGGCTTAAGCTCAGCACAATTACTCAAAATGGCGGCATCCAATATGTTGTTGTGTCGCTTTCGCTTTGATGAAAAACTTCTACTCAATATGATTACCGATTACAACAAAAACAGGATGATGTCGCAAGCACATACCACCATCCTAATGACTGGGCAGCCTTTGGAAGCTTTAGCAGCTTGACGCAAAATCAACTATTGGTGGGAGATATCATGCGAAACAAAAGTGTAGTTACTGAAGCTTACCAAATCCAGATTGCCATGGATTTAATCAAGTTAGGTGCACGTTTACAGTTGTTGCAGGAAGAAACCGCTTTAAGTCGGGAACGTTTGCTTAAGCTGTACAAGGAAATAAAGGGTGTTTCGCCGTCTAAGGGTATGCTGCCCTATTCAACTGATTGGTTCATGAGCTGGTCGCCTAACATCCATTCTTCTCTGTTTATGGACATTCATCAGTTTATGTTGACGCATACCCGCTTAACGGGCGTCGAGGCATTAATTAAAAGTTATCGTTTGTACCTTGAGCAAATCAATGATAGCGGCGATGAGCCGATATTGAGCGTTACACGTGCATGGTTTCTAGTACGGTTCTTTGATGCTCAGATGTTGCAACTGACAGGCTGTACTGAATGTGGTGGACATTTTATAGCGCATGCCAATGGGCTGTATGCCGACTATGTGTGTGGCATCTGTCGTCCTCCCTCTCGTGCCGGGAAAACAAAAAGGAACGCCGTAGCATCAAGTTTGTCGGCATCAAGTATGGCGAATTAAAGTTTTATAATCGGGTGCCGTTACCGTCACAAAATGCTATGTGGAACAATTATGATGATGTTTATGCTATCCGGTTGTGTGAATGTACTAAATAATGACGTTTTATCAGACACTTTTCCGAAGTTTTTCCAGAGGCTGATATTGCGCTGCCACAAGCAAACACTTTGTGCGCAACTCAAGGGAGCTGGGCTATGTTGGTAATTGTCGGATATGTGGTAATTCTACTTTCTGTGTTCGGCGGCTATGCATTAGCAGGCGGGCATTTGGCTTCCTTACTTCAGCCAATTGAGCTGTTGATGATAGCAGGTGCTGGTTCGGGCGCCTTTTTAGTGGGAAATAGTGGCAAAACAATAAAGGCCACTTTGAAAGCATTGCCTAGTATATTTAAGGGAGCAAAATATAGTAAAGACCACTATATGGAACTAATGGCTTTACTCTATGAGCTGCTTGGCAAAATTCGCAAGGAAGGATTAATGGCTATTGAAAGCGATATTGAGAACACAAATGAGAGTCCTCTTTTTGCCAAGTATCCAAAAGTAATGGCGGATCATCATATAATTGAATTTGTGGCAGATTATTTGAGAATCATGTTGAGTGGCAATCTGAACGCGATGGAAATCGAAAATCTGATGGATGTGGAAATAGATACCCATCACCATGAGGCAATGGTACCGTCGCATGTACTTGCCAAGTTTGGTGACGCCTTGCCAGCTTTCGGTATCGTTGCGGCGGTCATGGGGGTTGTACATACCATGGGGTCTGTTGGGATACCGCCCGCCGAATTGGGCGTGTTGATTGGTGCAGCATTGGTAGGTACTTTTCTGGGCATCCTGCTGGCTTACGGTTTCATCGGCCCGTTGGCGACTCTACTGGAGCAAAAAGCTGAGGAGTCGAGCAAAATGTTCCAGACAGTCAAGGTTACATTGCTGGCCAACCTGAATGGCTACGCTCCAGCGATGGCGGTAGAGTTTGGCCGTAAGGTACTCAATTCTACTGAACGTCCCAGTTTCATCGAGTTGGAAGAACACGTCAAACAAAAGCGCTGAATATAAAACTCACATTGAGAGAGCTGCACCATGGCGAGCGACGATAAAAGACTTATAGTAGTTAAGCGTATTAAGAAAGTGGCGGGCGGGCATCACGGCGGTGCATGGAAAATTGCTTATGCCGATTTTGTTACTGCAATGATGGCATTTTTCCTGTTGATGTGGCTGTTGGGTTCGACAGCTAAAGGTGATTTGAAAGGTATCTCTGATTATTTTAATACGCCACTCAAGGTTGCATTGTTAGGCGGATCTGGTAGCGGCGATAGCTCCAGTCTGATCAAGGGGGGGGGTAAGGATTTGACACGTAGTGAAGGCCAAGTGAAGCAGGGGGATCTTCCGACTGAAAAGAAAACAGTCAATCTGAAAGTGGCAGCTGAAGAAGCTTTGCGTATCGAAAGACAGAATGAACTGGGCAAGCTCAAGACGTTGAAAGCCAGCCTGGAAAAGGTGATCGACGCCGACGCCAAGCTGAAACAATTCAAGAATCAAATTATGCTTGACATTACCTCTGAAGGCCTGCGTATACAAATCGTGGATGAAGAAAACCGTCCCATGTTTCAGAGCGGAAGTGCAAAACTTGAATCGTACTCAAAAGTAATTCTGCGTGAAATTGGCAAGATGCTAAATCAAGTACCAAACAAGGTGAGCTTATCGGGGCATACAGATGCTCGGCCTTATTCTTTTGGAGAAAAAGGTTACAGCAATTGGGATCTGTCGGCAGATCGTGCCAATGCCTCGCGTCGCGAGTTGATTGCGGGCGGGATGGCGGAGGAAAAAATGGTACGGGTGGTGGGATTGTCTTCTGCTGTGTTGTTTGACGCGAAAGATCCATTTAATCCAATTAACCGTCGCATCAACATTATCGTGATGAACAAAATGGCAGAACAATCTGTGCGCACTGATGGAGGTACAGTCGAAGTGGAAGCAGAAAGCGGACCGTCTGCCCAGCAGCTAATAAAAAGCAATATCGAGAGTAACAATACCCGTCGATAATTTTAAATGAGAATTTCTGCTATGCACTGTAGGAAATTCTATTTCCAGTCGGAGTTGATATTCTTGAAACATGATTTCTAACTGATCATTACTGCCGAGGTAGACACGTGCTTTTCGGTATATAGAACATGAGTGTGCTCATTCATTTTCATGTGTTAGTAATATTCGTGTGGCTTAAACGATTTGCTTATTTACTTTTTATAGCCATCGTCCTATTATGCGGTTCTCACTAATATGTATATGTAAAGGTGAGGTACGTGAAACTGAGTGGGACTAAAAGTTGACGATTGCTTGTCTTATTTAAAATTTAAGACACTTGCCGGAATCTCCATGAAGTTGATCGTTTGTAGCGTGATAAGTTGTATGCAGCTATCCATAATGGTTTATGTAATTCGATCAAATGGACATGGTACTGTAATTGAAACAAGATGTTATGTATTATGCATTTAATATAATATGGAATATGGATTTAGCAGGAGAATACTTTATACGTATGTTTTTTTCTGTTGCAGGTGAACTTTAATTTTAGTATCAATGAATTATGTGGATATTGAAATAAGTTAAGTTCAGTAAACACTGTTTGATGCTATGGTGAGCTTGCATATTGACTTACTTCCATGATAATTATTTGCACACTTAACGTAGTAGCAATAAAAGCTTGTAGGAGTGAGGCACATTTCACCCCCACTCAACTATCCTCGTAAGATTTGATATTAAGGAGCTTAATAATGAAAAAAACTGTTATGAATCTAGCTGTCGTTTCCTGTTTTGCGTTTGGCATTTCATTGGCGCAAGCTTCAACTCATGGTGATGCTGATGCGCATGCTGATTCGCATGGTGCTGCACATACAGATTATTTTGGAAAAGCAGATATAACTGGTCAGGCGCAAAATATTAAGGTTGATGCTAAGGGCGTTCGTCTTCCTTATAATATGGCTGCAGACATGCCAAGCGTAGGTGATCATGAGCATGGGGTAAGGGCAATGCATGGCCAACCCAATCCATTATTTGTCGGCCCTAATGTGGCAAAGCCAAAAGTTGAATCGTCTAATACATGGGGAATGGTAGGAACGAATAATCCGTCAGGAACTACGTATAACCGTTTCATGAGTGGTTATGGTAAGGGATATGTTGGAAGGTAATTCTTGAAACATGCATCAAAAGTTTAAGTAAATATTGAACTACAAGGCCAGCAGAAATGCTGGCCTTGTAGTTCATGTATTACGTGATGTTTTTTGTTTATTTGCGCCGACCGACGTTTTAGCTTTTGGCTGCCATCGGCGTCTCGTCTCTGTACTCCACACCATCTACGTCAATATGCGTGTTCACTTGCAAATTGCTTTTTTTGAATATTATATAGCGCCAGCCTGATGTGCCTGCTCATCAGCATGGTAGCTGCTGCGCACCATCGGCCCGCAGGCTGCATGTGAGAATCCCATTTCCAGCGCGGACTGCTCGAACATTTTGAAGGTGTCCGGGTGGACATAACGTAACACCGGCAGGTGGCTGTCGGAGGGTTGCAAATACTGCCCCAGCGTGAGCATTTGTACATCGTGCGCGCGCATGTCTCTCATTACCTGTAGCACCTCCTCGTCAGTCTCGCCCAGCCCAAGCATCAGGCCGGATTTTGTTATCACCTGTGGAAAGCGCATTTTGAAATCTTTTAATAATTTGAGCGAATGAGTGTAGTCTGCGCCAGGTCGTGCCAGTTTGTAGAGGCGCGGCACGGTTTCCATATTGTGGTTAAGTACGTCAGGTAGGCTATTCGCCAGAATATCCAATGCTGTTTCCAGACGTCCACGAAAATCGGGTACCAGTGTTTCCAGCTTGGTCTGTGGTGAAGTGGCGCGAATGGCAGTCAGACAGTCGACGAAATGTTGTGCGCCGCCATCCCGTAGATCGTCGCGATCCACGCTGGTGATAACTACGTACTTAAGCATGAGTATCGCAATGGATTGCGCTAGGTGTGCCGGTTCGTTAGCATCTGGCGCCAGCGGTTTGCCGTGCCCTACGTCGCAGAAGGGGCAGCGTCGTGTGCAGAGGTCACCTAGAATCATGAAAGTGGCCGTACCCTTACTGAAGCACTCGCCAATGTTGGGGCAAGATGCTTCTTCGCACACAGTGTGCAATTTGTGTTCACGTAACAGGCGTTTGACATCGTGATAACCTTGTCCGCTGCCGGATTTAACGCGTATCCATTCTGGTTTGCGTAGTCGTTGCTCTAGCTGAACAATTTTGATTGGATTACGTGTTGTTTTAGCTGCGCCAGTTTGCTTTTCTATAATAGTCATAGTGGTTTTTCCTTTTATCTGGTTTGCATGCAAGGCATGCTCTTGCATAAGCCATTGTTCATTTTGTTGTACGAGCGTGTCTCTTGTATGAGATCTTAATTATTTGCAGAAGCCTGCTTCTGCACATATGCATTATTGGGCGGATTTCTCTGATTTATGTTGCTGCAATAATTTAATCAAATTCTGTGCAAGTTGAAGTTCCAGTTCGGGCTGCGGAGCGTAGATACCTAAGTCTTTTGCTTGGATTACACGCAATCCGGCAAAGCCACATGGGTTAATGTTAGCGAACGGGGCAAGATCCATGTCTACGTTGAACGCTATTCCGTGATAGCAGCACCCATTGCGGATTTTTAATCCGAGTGCGGCAATTTTTGCGCCATCAACATATACGCCCGGTGCTTCCTCCCGCCCCTGAGCTATTACGCCGAATGGTGCAAGCAAATCTATCACAGCCTGTTCCATTAGCCGTACCAGCCCGCGCACGTTAAGTTTCCAGTGGCGTAAATCCAGCATAAGGTAGGCAACGATCTGGCCGGGGCCGTGGTAGGTAATCTGGCCGCCGCGATCGATCTTGACTACCGGTATGTCGCTGGCATGCAGAAGATGTTCCGGCTTTCCTGCCAAACCTTGGGTATAGACTGGCAAATGATGTAGTAGCCAGATTTCGTCTTGCGTGTCGGCATTACGTGCGTCGGTGAACTGTTTCATTGCTTGCCAGGATTTCTGGTATTCGACCAAACCTAGATGTTTAATCAGCGGTACCATTTCACTAAAGTACCATCACTACTTGTGGGTGATCACACAATTCTTGATACAGCGCATTGAGTTGTTCGCGTGAAGTGGCGCGCACGGTGCAGGTCAGACCAATGTAGCGTGCGCCGCTACTGGGCCGCATTTCCATGGTGGCAGCGTTAAAGTCGTGATCGTAACGTATTACCACTTCCGCCACTGCTTGTGCGAAGCCTTGATGCGATAGCCCTAAAACCTTGATTGGAAAGTCGCATGGGTATTCGATAAGACTGTCAGTAAGTGCCATGGATAATTTGGTAAGTTTTGGATTTTCTATCCCCACGAAAGTAGGAATCCAGTTTGATCATTATGATTGCAGTTCAATAAAATTTATTAACCCTCGATATCTGCCAAGTTGTTAGCTGACCGCACGGGAATGTTGAGTTTTCTTACGTTTTTCGCATCACGTCGCGCTTGTAGTCCTGATAAAGTTTATGTAGTTTGGCGAACATCACTCCGGGTTTGCCATCGCCTACCAGTTTATTATCCAATGTGGTGATGGCAAGTACTTCCTTGGTGGAGGAGGTGAGTAATATCTCGTCGGCGTTGAATATTTCGTCCTTGGCAATCTTGCGAACTTCATGAGGGATGCTTTTGGCAGCAGCGATTTCCAACAATACGTCGTAGGTGATTCCAGGCAGCATGAGATTGTCTTTAGGCGGGGCGAGAAGGACGCCATTTTTTACCAGAAAAATGTTGCTGGCTGCGCCTTCAGTCATGAAATCATCATCACGGATTAAAATAGTTTCGGCACAGCCAGCATCTATCGCCATTTGGCGTAGTAGTACGTTAGGTAGAAGTGAGATGGCCTTGATGTCGCAACGCAGCCAGCGATTATCCGGTGCACTTACCGCACCTACGCCGCTGGAAAGTAACGCGGTGGGTGGGGTGAGAAGCGGGTTGCTCATCATGAATATGGTCGGCTGGACCGAAGGGTTGGGGAAAGCATGGTCTCGTTTGGTCACCCCTCGCGTGATATGTAGATATAAATATTGGTCTTCGGCTGTGTTGCGCTCGATCAGATCCGTGATGAGATTAGTCCATTCCTGGTCACTGTGTGGGTTTGTCAGGCGTATGCCGTCCAAGCTGAATTGCAGGCGCTTGAGATGTTCGGCCAGACGGAAAGCAAAGCGCGAATACACTGGGATAACTTCATATACGCCATCGCCGAAAATGAAGCCACGATCCAGCACGGGAATGCGGGCTTCTTCAATGGGCATGAATTGCCCGTTCAAATAGACTGTCATTGTATGATCCTTAAAGAAGCCATTATTTGAAAAGTAAACGGATGCTGTCCCAACCGCGCGAAAATATATTGGCTAGCGGCATAGGTTCCAGTGCCACCAGCCGGTATTCGGCATATGGTTTGCCGCCCAAGGTAATTTTTAGCATACCGACTTTTTGCCCACCAGCAATCGGCGCAATAAGAGGCTGCTGTGTTTCCATGGTTGCCTTCAATTGTGCAAGTTGTCCTGTAGGGATGGACAGTAGCAGATCGCTGCGGAATCCCACTTTGACATTGCTCTCGGTGCCTTTCCACAGACGTAAGCTGGCTACTGGTTCGTTCTTCTGATACAGGCGCACTGCTTCAAAATTTTGGAAGCCGTAATTTAGCAGCTTCTGGCTTTCGGTAGCTCGCAAGTTATCGGAGGATGCGCCCAGCACAACAGATATTAGCCGCCGCTGGTTGCGCTTGGCCGAAGCCACTAAACAGAATCCTGCACTTTCCGTATGTCCCGTTTTCATTCCATCCACATAGGGATCCATCCACAATAAGCGGTTGCGGTTGGCTTGATTGATATTGTTGTACTGATATTCGCGCAAGCTATAGATTGGATAGTGCTCGGGAAAGTCGCGCACTATGGCGGCCGCGAGTAGCGCAGTATCATATGCACTGGAATAGTGCTGTGGATGCGGCAATCCTGTAGCGTTGATGTAATGTGTGTTGTTCATGCCCAATCGTTGCGCTTCCTGGTTCATCAGTTTGGCGAAATTTTCCTCGCTGCCAGCTATGGTGGTTGCCAACACACGCGCTGCGTCATTACCAGACTGTACGATGAGGCCACGCAGTAATTCTGCAATTGTCACAGGTTTATTTTTATCGAGAAACATGCGTGATTCCACGCCTTGGTTGCGCAGTGCTTCTTCTGAAGGAGTTATTGTCTGGCTCAGTGAAAATTTGTTTAGCTTTAGGGAGTTGAAGGTTAGGTAGGCGGTCATCAGCTTGGTAATGGATGCTGGTTCGGTGCGTTCATTGCCGTTCTGGTCAACCAGAATCTGATTGCTGGTAAAGTCGTATAGCAGATAGGATTTGGCTGCCAGCACTGGAGCGGGTGGCAGGTTGGCTAGCTGCGCCTGAGCAAACAATGGAAATAATAGAGTGACAAGAAACGACAGCGTAAACTTCATATTGAGACCAATAACCAAAACCGTAATTATAGACGTGTGGGATTGGTTGGGCTATGGGGTGAGTTTGGTTAAGCAGATTAAATGCGCCGGAAAGCCGCGCATCTTAATCAATAGACTGCCGCAGCTTGTTCTGCTTGTTCAGCTACTTGAACACTAATTTCCTCAGCTTTGCTCGGATCGATGCCCAATACTTCCCAATCATCATCGCTGATGTTGGCATCGACGTTTTCATGAATGCCAAATGAAGCCAGCAATTTTTCTGCCAAGCTAATCATGTGTACCATTGGTTGCCCTGCTGCCGCTTCGGCCACATCCGGTGTATGGTGGTAGCGCAACACGGCAATAATTTCATCCGGCAAATTCCAGTGGCGCGCTAGCTCCGCACCCAATTCGTCGTGGCAGATTTCCAGCATTTCCCGTTCTATGTTCAATGCAGGACAGTCAGATTTCTCTGCCAAACGTACATGCAGGTCATCGCTGCGTTTTGGATCCAGGAAAGCGAGCGCCAGATAACCGATGTCGTGAAGTATGCCAGCCAAAAAAACTTGGTCATGGTTAGGGCGGGTCTTTGCGGGCATGGCACGGGCGATGCCGAGCATGGCAAATGCGATGCCGAAGCTATGTAACCAAAGATCCTGCGTCTTAAACTTACCCGAGGATACTTGGGTCGACAAGGACATGATGGCAATGCCAGTTGCAATGGATTTGACACGGTTCATGCCCAGCAATATCGCTGCTTCTTTTACTGACGTTGATTTTCGAGCGGAGCCTAGCTTTGCTGAATTGGATAGCCCGATAATTTTTGCTGAGATTTGCGGGTCCTGTTCGATCAGTATCAACATTTCCCGTTCGTCTTTGTCGGTATCTATAGATAGCGCCAGCAGCCTTTGCGCAATGATCGGCATGGCAGGTAGCGCATCAATATATTTGACCGCCTGCCTAAGATCAATATGTTGATTGCTGGGAACTACATGTGTGCTATTGGTTGGCATGTTCATTCCTCGAGCTAATTCTGTTCGTTATTGTTAAATGCGAAATACTTACGGCTAACATTCTAGCTAAATTCCTGACAGAAATATGTTTATATTTCGTTAAATTTATGTACATGCTCGGTTTTCTTGATTTTGTTGCAAAGGGCATGCTTGTCTATTTTCTCGAAACTCATGTATCTTACTGTAATTATTTTAAATTAAGGAGACTCAGATGCGTTACATAATTGCAATTGCCATGCTGTTTTGTGCAACTCAAGCGTGGGCAGAAAATGTGGTAGTGAGCGATGCGTCGGCACGCGCCACTGCACCAGGTCAAGAAAGTGCCGCAATACGGTTTTCCATTACTAGCAAAAAAGAAGCGCGGCTGATGGCGATCGTCAGCCCGGTTGCGGGTGCAGTCGAAATTCATAGCATGACGCATGATAACGGGGTTATGAAAATGCGTGCCATTGAATTTTTGCCGCTACCTGCAGGCAAGATGGTTAAGTTGGGAGTGAGTGGTAATCATGTGATGTTGCTTAACCTCAAAAATCCACTTAAGGCGGGTGACAGCGTGCCACTCACCATCACCGTGGAGTTCGCCGATAAGCATAAAGAAAAAATAAATGTGAATGCCGAAATCAAGTCGCTTACTGCAAGCAGTAATGAGCACGAGCATCATGCGCATTAGCATGTACCATTGAGTAAACGCGGACTGCGCGTGTAACGGGCGGCTTGGTGCCGCTCGTTTGTTTCGTGCTGTAATGATGATGGACTTCTGATGTAAAATGCGCGCCTGTTTAGCGAAGGAAAACATCATGTCACTTACCCCTGCCACCGCCGTCCAGAAAGCTCAAACACTGTCTGAGGCGTTGCCATACATTCAACGGTTTTTCGATAAAACGATTGTAATTAAATATGGCGGCAATGCCATGATCGATCCCAAGTTGCAGGAAAGTTTTGCGCGCGACGTGGTGTTGCTTAAGCTGGTTGGCATGAATCCGGTAGTCGTTCACGGTGGCGGGCCGCAGATCAACGATCTACTTCAGCGCATTGGTAAGCAAGGGGCATTCGTTCAAGGCATGCGCGTCACGGATGAAGAAACCATGGATGTGGTCGAAATGGCGCTGGGCAAGGTCAACAAGGACATCGTTAACTTGATTAATCGGTATGGCGGAAAGGCGGTGGGGCTTACCGGGCAGGATTCCTCGTTTATCCGGGCCGACAAGATGCTGCTGGAAAGCCGCGATGAGCCGGGCAAGTTGCTGGACATCGGTCTAGTTGGAGAAATTAATTTGATTGATCCATCTATTATCACTTTCCTCGATTCTGGCGATTTTATTCCAGTCATTGCGCCGATTGCTGTAGGGCCGGATGGTGAGACACTGAACATTAATGCCGACGTAGTGGCGGGCAAGTTGGCGGAAGTGCTGAAAGCTGAAAAACTGGTGTTGTTAACGAACACACCGGGCGTCCTGGATAAGAGCGGCAAGCTGCTCACCGGCCTGACACCAAAACAGATCGACGAACTGGTGGCGGATGGTACGCTTTCCGGTGGCATGTTACCGAAGATCAGTTCGGCGTTGGATGCTGCACGCGGGGGAGTGAGGTCGGTGCACATTATTGATGGCCGCGTGGAACACGCGCTGTTGCTGGAAATTCTGACCGACGAAGGTGTGGGCACGTTGATTAAAAGTAAATGAGTCGTATCGTCTGGATTTTTGATCTGGATAACACATTACACAACGCTGTGCCGCACATTTTTCCGCATATCAACCGCAGTATGACCGCTTACCTGCAACAGCATCTGAAGCTGGATGAACAGGCGGCGAACGAATTGAGAATGCATTACTGGCAACGTTACGGCGCGACCCTAAGTGGCATGATGCGGCACCATGCCACCGACCCCGATCATTTTCTGTGGCATACACACCAGTTTCCACAGTTACCGCAGATGGTGTTGTGTGAAGCACGCTTGCGCCATGTATTGAAAATATTGCCGGGCAAGAAATTGGTATTTTCCAACGCACCGCTGCACTATGCACATGCCGTGCTGCAATTGTTGCGCATAGATGATTTATTCGACGATGTGTTCGCGATTGAGCATACGCGTTACCAACCCAAACCACAGTTAGCAGGTTATATACGATTGCTACGCAAGCATCGCCTGAATCCGGCGCGTTGCGTGATGGTGGAAGATAGTGCGGAAAATCTGCAGACTGCCAAACGTCTGGGGATGCGCACCGTGTGGGTGAATGCTACATCCCGATTTCCAGCTTATGTGGATGTGAAGATTCGTGATGTGATGAAATTGCCGCGCACTTTATCTCGGCTGAAGTAAAGCGGAACAGTATGTCCGTCAAATTGGCAGAGCGACTTTACGTGAGATCCGATGGCGCAGTGATCGTAGCAATGGACCATCTTTCTCGAATATGATTGGTTTGCAAATAACAGGAGTTTCACCATGATATTGATTCTTTCTTCCAATACCAACCAGCAAAGTGGAGACTACCAGCAGCTGATTGCATATCTTGCCGGGTTGATAGGTGTTCAGATGCGTGTGCATGTCGAACGCGGTACAGAGCAGGTATTAACCGAGATTTACCTCATCGGCAACACTAAGCAGCTAGACATTAAGGACATGCAAAGTTTGCCCTGTGTCGAGCGAGTGGTGCGCGTGTCGGAGGAATATCGTATCCTGGGGCAACATAAAGATGACTCGCGTCCAACGTATTTCGACTATAACGGCGTGCGCTTTGGCCAGGACACACTCAACGTGTTTGCCGGTCTTTGTGCGGTGGACAACGCCGAACATGTTGAGATCATGTTAAAAGCATTGCGCGATAATGGCCAGGTTTGCACGCGTATGGGCGCGTACAAGCCGCGCACCAGCCCCTACGACTTCCAGGGTCTGGGCCGCGCGGGGCTCGAGATCCTCGCCGAGGCGCGCGCGGAGACGGGGCTCCCGATCGTCACCGAGGTGATGGACCCGCGTCTGGTGGAGGAGGCCTGCCGCTACGCCGACCTCCTGCAGATCGGCGCGCGGAGCATGCAGAACTTCCCGCTCCTGCGCGAGGTGGGGCGCTGCGGCAAGCCGGTCATGCTCAAGCGGCACTGGGCCGCCACGCTCGTCGAGTGGCTCTGCGCCGCGGAGTACGTGGCGAGCGAGGGCAACCTCGACGTGATCCTCTGCGAGCGCGGCATCCGCACGTTCTCGCAGGGCGAGTACAACCGCAACACGCTCGACCTCAACGTGATCCCGGCCGTGCGCCGCGAGACGTTCCTTCCCGTCATCGTGGACCCGAGCCACGGCACGGGCGTCGCGGAACTGGTCCCTTCGGCGAGCGGCGCCGCGATCGGCGCGGGC
>JAIOPT010000168.1 GCA_021413765.1 Betaproteobacteria bacterium | reverse complement strand
CAGAAAAGTTGGCAAGAACGTACGTCTGATTTGCCTCTTAAATCGGCCTATGAAGCGTTGATTCTGGCTTCCATCGTGGAGAAAGAAACGGGGCAGGCAAGCGATCGCGGCATGATAGCGGCCGTATTTATCAATCGTCTGCGCAAGGGCATGTTGCTGCAAACTGATCCGACTGTAATTTATGGGTTGGGAGATAATTTCGACGGCAATTTGCGCAAGCGCGATTTGCTAACTGATACATCGTACAACACCTATACCCGTGTAGGCTTGCCACCCACTCCGATTGCACTGCCGGGGCTGGCCTCGATACAGGCGGCCCTACATCCGGCTACGACCAATGCACTGTACTTCGTGTCGCGCGGAAATGGCAGTACACAATTTTCAAGTTCATTAAATGAACACAACAATGCAGTGAATCGTTATCAAAAATAATTGAGTGGCTATTCGCTTTCCCTAAGCTATGTAGTCACCGCGAATCTAAATGCTCTCCCTGTCGCAGTAGCAGGCAACTTCACTTTTTGGCTAACATACACGGGTGCAATCGTATACAATTCCACGCTATTTTATATTGAGCCAAAACCGACCACGTAATGCTGGAAGTTAGCAATCTTGCTTGTAGTCGCGGAGATCATCTGCTATTTTCTGATCTGAATTTTTCTCTGTCAGCCGGCGAATTACTACAGGTGCAGGGCGCTAACGGCAGCGGAAAGACCAGCCTGCTGCGGACTTTATGCGGTTTTATGATGCCTGTTGCGGGCGAGATTCGTTGGCGCGGGCAGAACATCCGTGAGCTGGGTGATGCATTTTATGCAGAGATGATTTATCTCGGCCATTTGAATGCCATCAAGGACGAATTGAATGCGCTGGAGAATTTGCGTATTAGTGCAGGGCTGGCTGGTTGCAAGGTGGATGACAAACAGGTAATCGCGGCGTTACGTCGTATGGGTTTGCGCGGACGGGAAACTTTGCCGGTCAAAGTGCTATCCCAAGGGCAGCGTCGGCGTGTGGCATTGGCGCGCTTGTTGCTCAGCAATGCCTCTTTATGGATTCTGGATGAACCGCTCACCGCACTGGACGTGGGCGCGGTTGAATTGATGCAGGAATTGATTGGCAAGCATCTGGTGAGTAACGGCATGGTGATCTACACTACTCATCAGCCTCTGGAAGTGGTGGGGGTGGCAACGCGGTGGCTTGCGCTGTCATGAATAAGTTATCGCTGATTGATTTGTTGAGCCTGGTGATTCGCCGCGATCTGGTGCTGGCCATGCGTCGTCGGGCTGACGTGCTGACTACACTGATTTTTTTCGTTATTGTGGTCAGTCTGTTTCCTTTAGGGGTGGGTCCAGAAATGGATATGTTGCGCAAAATGGCTCCCGGCGTGGTTTGGGTGGCGGCTTTGCTGGCTTCAATGCTGTCACTGGGGCGCATGTTCTCGGCGGATTATCTGGACGGTACTCTGGAGCAGATGATGCTGGTACCGCAGTCGCTGTCGGTACTTGTGCTAGCTAAGATTTTGGCGCACTGGATGGTCTCTGGTTTGCCATTGGTGATTATGGCTCCAGTACTGGGCTTGCAGTTTGATATGCCTACGCAGGCATTATGGGTATTAATCGCTGCACTGCTTCTTGGCACACCGATACTCAGCATGATAGGAGCGGTCGGTGCTGCGCTGACACTGGGGCTGCGTGGCGGCGGGGCGTTGGTCTCGCTGCTGGTGTTGCCGTTGTGCATCCCGGTGTTGATTTTTGGAGCAGGTGCAGTGGAAGCCGTTGTAAGTGGCACAAGTGTAGGTTCTCACTTATCTTTGCTAGGCGCGCTACTGTTGATAGCATTGGTATTCACGCCATGGGTTACGGCTCTCGCTTTGCGTATCTCGATGGAATAAAACATATTGTGCATTTTTAATTGAGTAGATATTGGCTATAAACTGGTTTAAATATTCAGCGCCGAGCACCTTTTATGGGGTGGCCGGCAAGATGGTTCCGTGGTTCTCGTGGTCGGCCGCAATCCTATTTGTTGTGGGTCTTTATATTGGTTTTTTTGTGGCACCGACTGATATCCAACAAAGCGAAGCTTATCGCATCATGTTCATACATGTACCTGCTTCCATTCTGTCCATGTTTATCTACTTGGTCATGGCAGGTTATGCCGCGCTAGGGCTGATTTTTAATACGCGCTTATCTTCCATGATGGCCTCTGCGCTGGCACCTACTGGCGCGTTGCTTGCCTTTCTTTCGCTATGGACTGGCGCATTGTGGGGTAAGCCGATGTGGGGTGCATGGTGGGTGTGGGATGCGCGACTGACTTCCGAACTTATCTTGCTATTCCTTTATCTTGGCTTTATCGCCTTGCATGCCTCGATTGATGATCCGCGTCGTGCCGACCGTGCCAGCGCACTGCTCGCAATAATAGGTTCGGTCAATGTTCCTATCATCTATTTTTCAGTGCAATGGTGGAATACCCTGCATCAAGGAGCTACAGTAAAGTTCACCGGTACCAGCATGCATGTGGCTATGCAGCAGGGCATGTTCACCATGATGCTGGCGGTCTGGCTATATGCCATTGCGGTTACTTTGTTACGTGTGCGCTGTATTATTTTAGAGCGTGAATGCAAGGCCCAGTGGGTATCTGAACTTGTGGAGGTTAGGCGATGAACTGGGGTGAATTTTTTTTCATGAATGGCTATGCTTGGTACATATGGGGCTCGTACGGGATGGCGCTGCTAATATTTTTCATTGAAATTGTGATGGTGCGCCACAGAAAGATGCTTATCTTGGAGCAATTACACTTAATGCGCAATGTAGAAAATGTCGTAACGTAATGTTTTTAGGATAGATTTGTCAGTTATCCTGATTATTTCCTCAATTCGTGTGTGGATCGCGATAATTCTTCGAATTGAACAAGAATGCTTATCTGTGCGAACTCAAGCGTGGAGTATTCATAATTCCCAATGGAACGAAACTTTACAAATCAAACTCAAAGTAATCGAAGCCGCGTTAACTCATAAACCATTCGGACTGAGATAATATTGATATTGGAAGACAAATAACATGAAGCCGCGTCAGAAAAAATTTGTATATATAATTCTTGCACTTGTTGTTTTAGGTGCCGCCATAGGTTTGGTGTTATATGCACTAAACGATAATATTAGCCTGTATTTTACCCCGACCCAGGTTCTTAACAAAGAAGCGCCGCAAGGGCGCGGCTTCCGTATGGGCGGATTAGTGGTTATGAACAGTGTCAAGCGTCAGAGCGATGGTTTGACAGTGCATTTCAGCATAACTGATACTGCCAAAAGTATGCCGGTTGTGTATAAAGGCTTCTTGCCCGATCTCTTCAAGGAAGGGAAAGGCGTGGTGGTACATGGCAAGCTTGAGGCTGGGAACGTGTTCCGCGCGGATGAGGTATTGGCCAAGCATGATGAAAACTATATCGCTCCGGAAGCTGCATATGCAATGAAGCAGGCTGCTAAAGGACAATCTGCAGTGAATGCCGCGTCATCCATTAGCGCACCTACAGCAAAATAGTCCGGTCGGTCCACTGTAGACATTACTGCTCGGGGCTTACAGGATGAAAGTCCGGCAGGCGTGCAAGACGCCTCCTAATTAATGATACTATTGCAAACTTATTTTTTACTGAGGTTTGATTATGCATAAAATTAAAACATTATTATTTTCGGGCATGTTTCTTATACCGATGATGTTGCTAACTCAGGACGCATTTTCTGCCGCCGAGAATGAGACGCCTGTCGTTACAAAACTCATTAAAACAGATCGCAAAGTTGGCGATGGCAAAGAAGCCGTAGCAGGTAAAACGGTTGACGTACACTACACGGGCTGGCTTTACAGTGCAACTGCTCCAAATAACAAAGGTACAAAATTTGACAGCTCTCGCGATCGAGGTGCACACTTTTCTTTTCCATTAGGCGAAGGACGTGTAATTAAAGGCTGGGATCAAGGAGTCGCTGGTATGAAAGTCGGTGGTCAACGCACGCTCGTTATTCCGGCAGATTTGGGGTATGGAGCAAGAGGCGCAGGAAGTGCTATCCCGCCAAATGCAGCTTTGATTTTTGATGTTGAATTGTTCGGCGTGCACTAAGACATAAATGGCATAGGGGCCTGCTGGATTTCTATCGTAACAAATTGATTAAATTGATGCACATATTATTCAGGGAAGTGCATCTATCAAAAAAACAATATATTATGTATATACAAAACTCGAGGTCAGACAATCTGTTAGATGGTCGATTCAATTTCCGCATTGCCGAACACCATGATTAAGGGAAGTATTGTTGCAATCGTGACCCCAATGCACGAGGATGGCAGTCTGGATTTAACTGCGTTCCGCGCACTGATTGATTTTCATATTATGCAGGGCACGGATGGTATCGTAGTGGTCGGCACTACAGGCGAGTCGCCTACTGTGAATTTAACTGAACACGAGCTGTTGATTCAGGTGGCAGTGGAGCACGCGGCCGGGCGTATTCCAGTGATTGCAGGGACAGGCGCGAACTCAACCAAAGAAGCTATCGAATTGGCCGCTTTTTCAAAAAAGGCAGGTGCAGATGCTTCGCTGACTGTGGTGCCATATTACAACAAGCCAACACAGGAAGGTTTGTACCTGCATTTCAAAGCCATTGCCGAGGCTGTGGATATGCCTCATATCCTTTATAACGTGCCGGGACGCACCTGTGTGGACATGCATAACGATATTGTGTTGCGCTTAGCACAAATTCCAAATGTCGTTGGCATCAAGGATGCGAGCGGTGATATCGAGCGCGGGAGTGATCTATTACTGCGGGCACCCAAAGATTTCGCGATATATAGTGGTGATGATGCGAGCGCATTAGCACTGATACTGCTGGGTGCACATGGCACGATTTCTGTTACGGCCAACGTGGCGCCCAGGTTAATGCATGAGATGTGCTTAGCCGCCTTGAATGGTGAAGTGCTCAAGGCGCGCGAGATCAATTTCCGCTTGCTTGGGTTGCACCGCCATCTGTTTATTGAAGCCAACCCTATACCAGTAAAATGGGCTGTGTCGTCTATGGGAAAAATGAAGAATGTACTGCGCCTGCCGCTTACGCCACTGTCTGCAGTTTCCAAAGATATAGTGGAGAGTGCGATGCGTCATGCAGGAGCGATCAGTTAGCTTAATTCAGACCGAGTACCAGTTCAATCCCTCGCCATAGTGGGAGAAATGACAGAACGCGGATTCCGCCTTCTACTACTGCGTATCCAAAATGTCAGAGTATTTTTAAATTATGCAATGCTCAAAAAATAAATAATTTCAGGGATGGCATGAGAACACTATATTTAACTGCATTATTTTTTTCATTATTGATTTTGGTTGGATGCAGTGTCCTTGGCATTGAAAACAAGCGTGTCGATTATAAATCTACCGCAAACAAGATGCCGACTCTAGAGGTCCCGCCCGACCTGACCACCCCTGAAACTAAAAGTCAGCATACCATACCGGGTAGTGACGGCAAGGTCGTGGCAAACTTTTCAGATTTTGTTAAGGGAGGTCAAATAGCGCAAGTTGGTGGTGACACCACTGTATTGCCGGAAGTGAAGAATGTGCATTTAGAACGAAGTGGCACTCAGCGTTGGCTAGTCGTGGGAGGCAAAGTAGAGAATGTGTGGCCGCTGGTTAAAGAATTTTGGCAGGAACAAGGTTTTATCATCAAATCCGACAATCCTGCGGCTGGCCTCATCGAAACAGAATGGACGGAAAGACGCGCCAAAATCGAGAAAACTGGGATAAGTAAAGTGCTTGGCAAGATATTCGATAAACTTCATTCGTCTGGCGAACAGGATATGTATCGCACTCGTTTTGAGCGTAGCAAAGATGGCAGTAGCTCTGAAATTTATATTAGTCATCGCGGTATGGAAGAAGTGCTGGATGTGGACAAGAACGGCTATAAATGGAGGCAGCGTCCGAATGATCCTGAGCTGGAAGCCAGCATGCTGCAGTTATTGATGATCAAGTTGGGTGGTGGCACTGAAAATCAGGTCCAGGCAGGGCAAATACCTAAGTCGCAAGAGACCGCCGCTAAGTCGTCATTAGGAGCGGCTACCATGCCGAAGTTACAAGACGTTAACGGCAACAAAATCATTATACTGAACGAACCATTTGACAAAAGCTGGCGCAAGGTAGGGCTGGCGTTAGATCAGGCGGGCATCGAAGTGCAGGATAAGGATAGGGTCAGCGGTATATACTTTGTGAGTACGAGCATGGATACGACGAAGAAAAAAAGCTGGATCAACGGTTTGATGTTCTGGCGTGATGAAAGCGACCAAAAATCTACTAAAAACTTGGCCGATGGAGCCGCACGTTATCAAGTAACCGTGCGTGAGAATAACGCTGGCTGCGAAGTCACTGCACTCAATGGAGATGGTGGCAAGGACCAAGCAACGCAGCGTATTACGGAGCTATTGTACAAACAGTTGATCAAGTAGCATTCGCCTCTATTTATGCGCTTTGCTTCACTTGGCAGCGGCAGCGAAGGTAATGCACTGGTAGTGCAAGCTGGTAAAACCTGTGTATTAATGGACTGCGGCTTTCCACTAACCGATACCTGTATGCGTCTGGCGCGTCTTGGCTTGGCTCCTGATTGTCTTAACGGTATCGTGGTGACGCATGAACATGGCGATCACATTGCCGGGGTGGCGCGGCTGGCACATAAGTATTCGATTCCGATATGGCTGACGCACGGTACATTTCGTGCACAATTCAAATTTCTAGACAAGACACCCAAGCTTACAAAAATAGACTCTCACCATCCCTTTGCGATCGATGGGCTGTTGGTGCAGCCTTTCCCCGTGCCGCATGATGCGGCGGAGCCAGTACAGTATATGTTCAGCGATGGTGTGAAACGGCTGGGGGTGTTGACCGATATTGGTTGTTCAACACCTCATGTTGAGGCCACACTAAGTGGCTGTGATGCGTTGGTGCTGGAATGTAACCATGATGCCACCCTGTTGGCCAACAGTGATTACCCATTAAGTCTTAAGCAGCGTGTCGGTGGACGATTCGGCCATCTGAATAATGCGGACGCGGCAGCGCTGTTGGCGCGGCTGGACTGTAGCCGTTTGCAGCACATTGTGGCTGCACATCTAAGCCGTAAAAATAACACACATGAACTGGCGGTACATGCGTTAAGTACTGCGCTTAATTGCAACCCAGAATGGGTCGAGGTGGCCACGCAAGACGAAGGACTTGCTTGGCGAGAAATTGTCTAGAGGTAGATTACATAAATAAAAAGCCGACTTGATATCGGCTTTTTATTGTTCAAGAAGAGAAATTACTTCTTCATTGCATCCTTAGCAGCACCATGAGCGGCGTCAGCAGCACCATGAGCGGCATCAGCAGCAGTGCCAGCCGCAGTAGCAGCAGTGCCAGCAGCAGTAGCAGCAGCACCAGCGGCATCAGCAGCAGTACCAGCGGCATCAGCAGCACTAACGGCGGCAGTGGCAGCAGCGGGCGCAGGTGCAGGCGCAGGTGCAGGTGTTACAACAACTGGAGCTTCAACTGCAGGAGCCTTAGGCTTTTCGCCACAAGCAGTCAGGGACAATGCCAATAGAGCAGCAACTAGAGCAATACGTTTCATTTATTTTTCCTTCACAATAATTAAATTTACATACAAAAACCGGGAAATTTCAGTCCGTTACGACGCTAAATTACAGCGAAGACGCGATATTCTATACCATTAGATATAATTATTCTAGCAAATAATGATAGTTATCATGATTTTTTCAAATTCAATGCAGTGCCGGAACTTTGGGTAGAAGCCACCATTCGCAATTTGTCAAATTGAGACTTGAGGAACATGAGGTATTACTTAACTTTGGCTATACAGCCCCCTAGCTTTGTTTTACCCGAACGGCGACAGAGGTGGCTAAGGAAATTCGGGCATTCCGTTAAGTGATAATCTTGCTCAAATAGAGCCTTGCAGAGCACGATCAGCAGCGGCGCAAGTGTAATGTATGAATGATGAGAAGGAATCACGCACCGAAATTCCTTCTGTTTTACCTGGCACTGAGCAACATCAGCAAAAAATGGACAATGCCGACCAAGACTGGAAAGCCGTTTTTAACCGCCTTGCCATCCAGCTCGATGAACGGATTTTTCTGAGTTAATCGAAATCCAGTTTACACAAAATCCCGGATACTCAAGTTACACAGAAAAAGATGATCCACAACCACAGGTAGAAGTCGCTCCTGGGTTCTTGATTACGAATTGCGAACCTTCTAACCCATCCTGATAATCAATTTCTGCGCCTACTAGATATTGGAAGCTCATCGGGTCAATTAACAACTGCACGCCATTTTTATTCAGTACGGTGTCATCTTCATTGGTTACTTCATCTAATGTAAAACCATATTGAAAGCCGGAACAGCCACCACCACTCACGGCAATGCGCAACTTCAAGTTGGCGTTATCTTCTTCTTCAATCATTTCTTTAACCTTATTGGCCGCACTGTCGGTAAACACCAATGGGTCTTGCATTTCGGTTACTGCGTTCATGACTGCCTCCGTAGAATTTAGTTAACTGCTTGTTTTGCACTATTTAGCTCGAATACCATCACCTATTTGTCATGGCATCACCCACCCAGCTTTAGAATAGGAATCAATATATCTGACCGGTTTATGATACTTGAAATTAAGTTGATATGCTACATTTCAGCCTTGCCCAATGTGGCAAAGGCATAGTACTGGCTGCCACGGATGCCGAGCATAGGGCTGGCCATCGTCAGTCGGAATGCAGGTGATGTCGCCACCCCTACCCTTGACTATGCGCGACGCCAAGTGGTACCGGATGCATAGTCTTCCAGCACAATTCCCGCATCTAATAGTTCCTGACGGATGCGGTCGGATTCAGCGAAATTTTTGGATTGTTTGGCGGCAGTTCGTTCGGCAATTAGAGTCTGGACGCTCTTAGTAAGGCCCGATGGAATAATGTCATTTGTAGTCATTGAAAGGGTGGCTGTAGTCAATTGGATGGTCGTGGTATCACGATGTCGTCCTTGCAGATAAGCGTCAGGATTCCACTGCAACAAGCCAAGCACTTCACCTAACATTTTAAGTTTCTTTGCCGCTTCTACCGATTGGCTGCGATTCACCTCATTTGCCAGGTCGAACAGGACTGCCATCGCTTCAGGCGTGTTGAAATCATCGTCCATTGCAGATTTAAAACGTTGTGAGTAAGGCTCGTTCCAATCGATTGAACTCGTTTCGATAGGCACAGCAATTTTTCCTAATGCAGTGTACAGGCGGTTCAATGACTGCTTGGCATCGTCCAGATGCGCATCGGAATAATTCAGCTGGCTGCGGTAGTGCGCGCGCAGGATAAAGAAGCGCACGACTTCCGCATCATATTTATTCAGCACCTCGCGGATGGTGAAGAAATTTCCGAGGCTTTTCGACATCTTCTCATTGTCTACGCGCACGAAGCCATTGTGCATCCAGACATTTACATATTTGCACTGATGTGCGCCCTCACTTTGAGCAATCTCATTTTCGTGGTGCGGAAACTGCAAGTCGGCCCCCCCACCATGAATGTCGAAATGTTTACCCAGAGTTGCCAGGCTCATCGCTGAACATTCAATATGCCAACCAGGTCGCCCTTTTCCCCACGGAGAATCCAATTTCACTTCGTCGGGCTCGCTATCTTTGGCATGTTTCCACAATACGAAATCGAGCGGATCAATCTTGCCATCATTCACCTCCACACGCTCGCCGGCACGCAAATCCGCCAGTGTTTTGCCAGATAATTTGCCGTAATTGGCAAACTTGCGCACCGCGTAGTTCATATCTCCATCAGCGGCTTGATAGGCTAATCCATTAGTTTCCAGCTTGGCGATCATGTCCAGCATTTGCGGTATGTATTGAGTAGCTCGGGGTTCAAAATCCGGCGGCAGAATGCCTAGTGCACGTTCATCCTCATGCATCGCATCAATGAAACGCTGCGTGAGCACTTGGATAGATTCATCATTCTCCACCGCACGCTTGATAATTTTATCGTCAATGTCGGTGATATTACGCACATAGGTTACGTCCAGCCCGCTTGCCTTAAGCCAGCGATATACCATGTCGAATACCACCATCACCCGCGCATGACCGAGATGGCAAAAGTCATAAACCGTCATGCCGCATACATACATTCGAACCTTGCCGGGTTCGATGGGAATAAAGTCTTGCTTGTCGCGGGTGAGAGTATTGTAAATTTTCAGCATCAAAAACCTTTAGAGCAAACTTTTCTTAACTATCTTCGCACCAGCAACACCGGCAGGGATGCGCTACGGGTTACATCTTCTGCCACACTACCTATCAGAAAATGCGCAATACCTTTGCGACCGTGAGTGCCCACTACCAGCAAATCGGCATGCCATTTCTGAGCCTCCTCTGATATGACGCTACCCATGCGGCCACTATAGGTCTCAACCAATTTCGTTTCGACCGTGATGTCTTGCTCAGCAAGCTGTTTTCTATGCTTTTCCAGCAATGCCTTACCGGCGTCAGCAATTGCTTTCAAGCTGTTCTGCATCAGGATCATATTCATACCGTTGGGCTCCCATATGATGGGCATTTCTTCACACACATGTAGCAACAAAATTACGGAGCTCATTTCACGAGCCAGCTTGGTTGCTTCGTCTAACGCCTTACCGGAAGTCTCGCTGCCATCTACCGCTACTACGATACGTTCATACATGGGTATCTCCTGCTTGACTTTAGTCCTTTGTCCACGAATCTTTGAGGGTCACGGTGCGATTGAAAGTCAGCTTTCCACCGGGCTGGTGCTCATGCCGATCGGTGCAGAAATATCCGAGGCGTTCAAACTGGTAATGTGTTTCAGGTGCCGCGTCGCGCACGACAGGCTCGACCCAGCCCTGCACCACGGTCAACGACGCTGGGTTGATGAACTCACAGAAATCGCGCGCCTTGTCGTTGTCTGGCTCCGGCACGGTGAACAGGCGGTCATACAAACGAATCTCCGCAGGTAGTGCATGTTCAGCGGACAGCCAGTGGATCACGCCCTTCACCTTGCGCCCTACCGGATTCTTGCCCAGCGTATCTTGATCAATGGAGCAGCGAAGTTCGATTACGTTACCGACAGCATTTTTTACTACTTCATCACAGCGCATCACATAACTGTAGCGCAATCGCACTTCACCACCGGGTGTCAAACGTTGCCAGCCAGTAGGCGGGTTCTCGGCAAAGTCGTCGATCTCGATCCAAATCTCCTTGCTGAAAGGCACCATGCGGTTACCGAATTCTGGATGTTCCGGATGGAAGCCAGCTTCGCGTGATTGGCTTTCGCCCGCCACAAAATTGCTGATGATGACCTTCAGCGGTTTAACCACCGCCATCACGCGTGCCGCACGCGCTTCCAAATCTTCGCGGATGCAGGCCTCCAGC
>JAIOPT010000018.1 GCA_021413765.1 Betaproteobacteria bacterium | reverse complement strand
AAAACGAACCTGGTTTCAGGCTAGTGCGGGAAGAAGCGGAAGGTCGTAGCATACGCTACACCGTCCATTCCTACGCAACCGAAAAACCGGAAGGCGAGCGGTACTAAGTAATTGCGGGTACGGTATATGCCGTACCCATTTCTTAACCGGCTGTTGAAATGTTCTGTAATATTAATAATCTGCCTTCATTGACGGACTTTGGGAAAAATAAAGATGAGGCGGAAATTGTTATGTTTCTGGAAGATTTAGTGTTTTCCAGCTTACATTCAGCTCATTAACTTGATGGATTCTTCGGGGTGGAATTATGCTACACCAAGCAACCACTGGCTGTTGCACTTCGGACTTGAATCCGCGTCTTCCATTGGTGACGTAAAATTAACGTTACTTTTGAACGGAAGGCGACGAAGAAAATACCGAAACAGGAATACACCGCAGAGTTTCCGGCATCACCTACTTGTGGACGGGTGAAGGCTGGCTGTATCTGGCGATTGTGCTCGACGTGTTCAATCGTGAAGTGGTCGGCTGGTCACTGAAGCCGCGCATGACGGCGGACATTGTGACCGATGCGCTGACTATGGCATGGCTCCGTCGCAAACCAGCGGCTGGGCTGATACATCATTCGGCTCGAGGCAACCAATATGTCAACCTCGTATTTCAGGCCAAGCTGAAGGTGTACGGCATGATTTGTTCCTTAAGCCGCAAGGGCAACTGCTGGGATAACGCCCCGACCGAAAGCTGGTTCGGTGGATTTAAAAACGAACGAGTGTACGGTGAACGCTTCGAGAAACGGGACGAGGTGATAGCCATGACGCTTGAATACATCGAGATATTTTACAATCGGAGACGTCTGCACTCGACACTGGATTACCACCGATACAGTTCTTGAATAACTGGATCAGCACTCATCAACAGAAAAACTGGTAGCATGAAACTCGCCTCTTGGAAGACGAAAAACCGGGGGAAGGTCATTATTAAATATGACTAAATATTCCGTTTGAGAGTATGAGGCTTGGTTTTTTCGACAGAACCAGCTTAATTCTCACCCATTGGTAAAAATCCTGGCATACCGGCCAGATAACGATTCGCTTCTGATCTGCTTTCCTGCTTCAGAAAATCCAGAAAAGCGCTACCGACCACCGACAACCGTTTGTCGGCAGGATAAACAGCGTGCCATTGGCGCCTAATGGGGAATCCTGTCACATCCAGTATGGAGAGCTCTTTGCTGTTTCGTTCCAGCGCCAAGGTATGCGCAGACAGCACGGCTATCCCTAATCCGCCCAGCACTGCCATTTTGATGGCCGCACTGCTGCCCAACTCCATCCTTGTTTTTAGCGCCAATCCCTGCTCGCTAAAGAATCGCTCAAGGGCAAGCCGGGTACCCGATCCCGGTTCGCGCATCAGGAAGGGCTCTTCTGCCAAGCGAGACAATGGAATATTCTTCTTTCCCGACAAGGGGTGATCGTACGGCGCCAGAACCACCAACGGATTTTCCATGAAGTAATCGGCATGCACGTCTATGTGCTCGGGCGGCTGTCCGAGGATGTATAAATCATCTTCGTTATTTTCGAGACGTTGCAATATCATTTCTCGGTTGGTGACATTCAGGGAAACTTCAATACCGGGATAGCGTTTGTAAAATGATCCAAGTAAGCGCGGGATGAAATACTTGGCAGTGGTAACTGCCGACAAGCGTAACTTTCCCGTTTTCATCCCTTTCCTGTCCGAAATCAGCATCTCAAACTGCGACAGACCCTCGAAAGTGTCGCGACACACCGCCAGCAATTCTTGACCCAAATCGGTCAAAAAAACCCGCTTTCCGATTTGTTCCAGCAAAGGCAGGCCAACAATATCAGTTAATTGCTTGATCTGGATGGACACGGTAGGCTGCGTAAGATGCAATTCGTCTGCAGCGCGAGTAAAGCTCAAATTGCGCGCAACCGCCTCAAAAACCTGCAGCTGGCGCAAAGTTGCGTGTTTCATGTTCGCTTTGTTTATCATAGACGTTAATCTATCATTTATATTAAAAAATACAATTGTTATTTATAACCGTGCTTCCGTTATAGTTTCACTACGCTCAAATGAGCTAGAAGCCGTTCCGAAAGGTTCGGTATACGTTAACTTGAAATCAAGGAGCCTGCAATGGCAGTCAAGACCTACAACGCCGGTGTGAAAGAATATAGGCAAACATACTGGACGCCAGAATACACCCCTCTGGATACCGACCTCTTAGCCTGTTTTAAAATCACTCCGCAACCCGGGGTACCCCGCGAAGAATTGGCAGCTGCTGTTGCCGCCGAATCATCTACTGGTACATGGACCACAGTATGGACCGATCTGCTGACCGATCTGGATTACTACAAAGGTCGCGCTTATCGCATCGAAGACGTTCCTGGTGATGATACCTGTTTCTTTGCCTTTGTTGCCTATCCGATTGATCTGTTTGAAGAAGGTTCTGTAGTCAACGTGCTGACTTCGCTGGTAGGGAATGTGTTTGGATTTAAAGCGCTGCGTGCCCTGCGTCTGGAAGATGTCCGCTTCCCGATTGCTTATGTAAAAACCTGTGGAGGCCCGCCTCAAGGTATTCAGGTCGAACGCGACAAAATGAACAAATATGGCCGTCCATTGCTTGGTTGCACTATTAAACCCAAGCTGGGTCTGTCTGCCAAGAATTACGGTCGTGCCGTATACGAATGCTTACGCGGTGGCCTGGACTTCACCAAGGACGACGAAAACGTTAATAGTCAACCATTCATGCGTTGGCGCGATCGTTTTGAGTTTGTACACAATGCAACATTGAAGGCTGAACGCGAAACTGGCGAGCGCAAGGGACACTACCTTAACGTTACAGCTCCAACGCCCGAAATGATGTACGAACGTGCTGAGTTTGCCAAAGAAATCGGCGCGCCGATCATTATGCATGACTACCTGACCGGCGGTCTGACTGCTAACACTGGCCTAGCCAACTGGTGCCGCAAGAATGGCATGCTGTTGCATATCCACCGCGCCATGCACGCCGTGCTCGACCGTAACCCGCACCACGGTATTCACTTCCGCGTGCTGACCAAGGTTCTGCGTCTTTCCGGTGGTGACCATCTGCACTCCGGTACCGTAGTAGGAAAATTGGAAGGCGATCGCGAAGCCACACTCGGCTGGATCGATACCATGCGCGACGAATTTATCAAGGAAGACCGCAGTCGCGGCCTCTTCTTCGATCAAGACTGGGGTTCCATGCCAGGCGTGATTCCGGTTGCCTCAGGTGGTATCCACGTATGGCACATGCCAGCGCTGGTTGCCATTTTCGGTGATGATTCTGTTCTACAGTTTGGTGGTGGAACACTCGGCCATCCATGGGGTAACGCTGCAGGTGCCGCAGCCAATCGCGTAGCTCTGGAAGCTTGCGTAGCAGCTCGTAACGAAGGCGTTGCTATCGAAAAGGAAGGCAAAGCCATCTTAACCAAGGCCGCAGCAAGCAGCCCGGAACTGAAGATCGCCATGGAAACTTGGAAAGAAATCAAGTTTGAGTTCGACACCGTCGATAAGCTGGACGTGGCTCACAAGTAATCTAATAGTAGCGGGTTGCAGGCTACGGCCTGCCCCCTATAACTAAATAAAAGGAGTAAATCATGAGTGAAGTAATGGATTACAAATCGCGCCTAAGCGACCCGTCTAGCCGCAAGTTCGAGACTTTTTCCTACTTGCCTGCCATGACTGCGGATGAAATCAAAAGACAGGTTCAATACTTGGTTTCCAAAGGTTGGAACCCGGCGATAGAGCATACCGAGCCGGAATACCTGATGGATTATTACTGGTATATGTGGAAGCTGCCGATGTTTGGTGAAACCGATGTGGACAAGGTAATTGCTGAAGCCGAAGCATGTCGCAAGGCGAATCCAAACAACCATGTACGTCTGGTTGGTTACAATAATTTTAACCAATCGCAAGGTGCGGCGATGGTGATTTTCCGCGGCAAAACTGTATAAAGTAGTTTTTCCCCTGCTGCCTGGTTGCTATTTGGCAGGTGGCAGGGAATTTCTGGCCTCGCAAAAATTATTTTTAGCACATGGACGCAAATGACTGCAAATAAGCGGGCATTTGCTCCCTTGGGTTATAAGCGATTAAAAAGATGGAAACTGAAATGAGCGACATCATCGAGCAATACAGGATTAAACAAGAACCTTACTATCGCCCCCTCTCAGACGAGATTGAGTTGTATGAGGCAGCGTATTCCGTGCGCATGCCCATGATGCTGAAAGGCCCTACCGGCTGTGGCAAAACCCGTTTTGTTGAGCACATGGCATGGAAGCTGGGTAAGCCCCTGATCACCGTGGCCTGCAATGAGGATATGACCGCCTCTGATCTGGTAGGACGCTTTCTGCTCGACGCTAATGGCACCCGCTGGCAAGATGGCCCTTTGGCTATCGCCGCACGCTTTGGCGCGATTTGCTATCTCGACGAAGTAGTCGAAGCACGTCAAGATACAACAGTGGTAATCCATCCGTTAACCGACAATCGCCGCGTACTTCCGCTAGAAAAAAAAGGCGAACTGGTACATGCTCACCCTGACTTTCAATTAGTTATTTCCTATAATCCTGGCTATCAAAGTTTGATGAAGGATCTGAAGCAGTCGACCAAACAACGTTTTGGTGGACTCGACTTCAACTATCCCGACCACAACATTGAAACCGAGATTGTTTCTCATGAAACCAACGTTACTCCCGAAATCGCCGGCAAGCTGGTTTCTATCGCCGAGCGTGCTCGTAACCTGAAAGGGCACGGACTGGACGAAGGGATCTCGACTCGTATGTTGATTTACGCAGGCAGCCTTATCGCCACCGGCGTCGATGCGGTCAAGGCCTGCCGTGTGGCGCTGGTGCGACCAATCACCGATGATCCCGACATGCGCGATGCGCTGGATGCGGCGGTGACTACGTTCTTTTGATTCCGCCCCGTTTCTAATGTCTTTACTGATGGAGTAACCATGTCAATCAGTCTAGAAGACTATCAGGAATTGCTTGATTCGCTCTCTCCTAATTTGCTGGAGAGTCTGCATTCTGCGTGGCATGAAGCCACCAAGGTTTTTAGCGCGCGCGGCTTAGACAATTACCTCAAGGGTGCTTCCGCGCTGAAGAGCCTGGGCAAGGATGATAGCCTCGTTGCCACTTGGATCGATCATTCGCCCCTGGTAGCTAAGGAGATCGGCGAGGATGTCATACTTGATCTATTGCAAGATGCGCTGGCAATGGCCTCCAAAACCTCCGGCGCAGTAATCGAACTGGTTCTCAGCACGGCACCCACAGCGGCCAACCGCCTCGGCGACGAAACCCTATTCCGCTCCTATCTGCAATTCCTTAATACTCTGGTGTCTCAGGCACCGCGAGGTATGCGGCCGATGCTCGAAAACCTGGAAATGCTGTTTAGTCAGCTCACCCTGGGTGGTTTACGGCGCTGGGCGCTGTGGGGGGCGCATGCTTACAGTACTAATTATCCGGAGCAGGCCAGCTATTTCAGCCTGCAATCCAAAGAATCACTGGCCATGCTGCAGAAGGAGCGGAAGGGTACATTGTTTATTGATGTTCAACGTCGCATCAACATGTATCTACGCGCATTGTGGGCGCGCGACTTCTTCATGAAACCCACATCCGGGGACTTCGAAACAAGGGAAGGCTACCGGCCCTTTATCGAGGGCTATTTTCTGCATATACCGGATGCCTACGACGATTTCGTCGTGGGCGAAACTAAATTACCCGGCTTGGAAGTTTACCGCGCTGCCGCTGCACATTGCGCTGCTCACATTGTCTATACCAACGAGCCCATCTCAGCCGAGGCGCTTAATCCCTGGCAGATGGCGGTAATCAGCATAATCGAGGACGCGCGCGTTGAAACACTGGCCGTGCGCAGGTTCCCCGGGCTCAAGCATTTATGGGCGCAATTTCACACTGTTACTTCCGGTCAGGGCAACACTGCAGGGGATTTTCTTAATCGTCTGGCGCGCGCTCTGCTGGACGATAGCTATCATGACGATGATCCTTGGATAACCCAAGGTCGGATATTGTTCAAAAAGGCTGCAGAGCGCCTCGACACGAACCAGATTTCCTGGGATATCGGGGTACAGCTGGCGCATGAATTCATGGCCAAGCATATTGGTTATGCCCCCCGCAGCGATTTACTCACTTCTACTTATCGTGACGATAACCGTTACATTTGGGAATTCGAAGAATTTGATTTCGATAAGGCCATGGCGGCTGGATATAACGCCCCCAAGCAGGTTCGCAAATATGTCAGTGCGGTTGAACTAGCCAATGAAGTTGAGGTAGAAAACGCTGGCGACGATGCGGAAGAAATTTGGGTTCTGGACACCGAGCTATTCCCCTACGAAGACATGGGAAAGTCCTTCAACGAACTGGAAGGCAAAGAGCCTGTGTCCGAGCCTTACTATTATTCGGAATGGGACTACCAGATACAGCTTGAACGTCCTTCCTGGGTTACCGTGCAGGAAAAGCGGCCGAAGGCCGGTGATTTGCAACTGATTAACGACATCACCCTGCAACACAAGAGAACTATAAACCGCTTGAAGTTTCTGCTGGACGCGCTGCAACCACAGGGCGTAACTCGCATGCGCAAGCTGGAAGACGGTGACGAGGTTGATATTAATGCCGCCATTCGGGCCATGATCGATATTCGCATGGGGCAACAACCTGACCAGCGCATCATGATGCGCTCAGTGCGTAAGGTGCGAGACATTTCAGTGATGGTGCTGCTGGATTTATCCGAGTCGACCAACGAGAAAGTGGCCGGGCAAGAATACAGTATTCTTGATTTACAACGACAGGCCACCGTATTGCTCGCAGATGCAATCAACAAAATCGGTGATCCCTTCGCGATTCATGGTTTTTTCTCGGATGGCCGCCACAAAGTGGAGTATTCTCGCTTCAAGGATTTCGATCAGCCTTACAATGAAATTCCGAAATCCCGTTTGGCCGGCATGAAGGGGCAGTTTTCCACCCGCATGGGAGCTGCTGTCCGCCACGCCGGGCATTATCTGAAATTGCAAAAGTCTGCCAAAAAATTGTTGCTGTTGATTACCGATGGCGAGCCGGCAGACATAGATGTACGTGATCCACAGTATTTACGTTTCGATACTAAAAAAGCCGTAGAGGAAATGGCCCGTTCCGGCGTGACCACATTCTGCATTTCACTCGACCCGAGAGCAGATCAATACGTTTCCCGGATTTTCGGAGCCAAAAATTACATCGTCTTAGACCATGTAGAACGGCTGCCGGAAAAATTACCCGCACTTTATGCAGGACTTACACGATGACACTACAACTTTATGTCGGCGTCGACAAAGACGCCCAGGGCGGATTGACCCATTTGGGACGTATTGTGCGCGATGCATGGGTATTTGATATCTTGCCAGAAACAGAAACCTGTGCAGGCTGGGATTCTGCACGCATGCAAAATTTGTACGAACAGGTTTATGCCGCTTGGGAACCTTATGCACACCTGCCCAGCCGACTGCCGGAAGAGCTGCGTGAAAAACATTCAAATTTGTATGCGCATGCTATCCAGACCGCCCGTAGCATGGGATGGGATGCAGAATTGGACAAAGACGAATGATGCGTTGCCTAGCAATTGATGATGCTCTGGCAGTCTGTCGGACACCCCATTAACTGCTAAGGCCGGATATGTACCGCTCCATCCGACTGCACTATACCGCTCACGACCTGATTGGATGAGGTTTTGACCTGTACGGCTTGCCCTTCCGCCGCGTTATTTAATGCCTGACCATCAGCGCGAATTTTGAAGCCTTGCCTTTCAACTTGAATTTGTACTATCTGTCCCTGCTTTACTGCATAGGGCGCGCGCAGCATGTCCTGTTTCAACACTTGCCCTGCCCCAACACTGTATTTAAGTACTTTGCCAATGGCTTGCAAAGGGTCGGTGAGAATACCTGTTTGAGCTAACTCACTTTTCTGGTTTCCAATATCTTCGGCACGTAGCACATGCCCCTGTTGCAATGGGCTACTGGCGACAAGCAAATTCACAGTCACTTTAATTTGCACTGGTACGAACAGTGTCCATTTCTGCTTGGTAGAAGTGCAGCGGACACCTACTGAACTATTGCCCAGTAGCTGTCCGCCAGGAGGAAGAAATGCCTCCAGCGATGGACAAGCTGGTAGCGAGATACGCCGGTCAATCTCATGCACGTTGATAGTAACTTGGCCCGGCAGATTCAGTGTTTGCTCGTGCACGAAAGCCGTAACGATCTCGCGTATTTCGACATGACTTTGTTGCGGCACTCCCCATGCGGGCATAGTGCAAAGTAATGCACCGATCAATGTCCATTGAAAAATATTTTTCATGCTTATATTGTCTGCTTACAGTAAATACAGGGGGGATTTTAATACAAAAAATTAGGCAGAGTTCAATACATAACGTTCACTGTTCAATAACCTAACAGGCAATTGCAACGTCGCTTTAATTCTGTCACCTTTAATAAACTAATGCAGCAATCTCAGTCAGCCTTACAATCGTATACACTACCATGTTACTCCCGAATGAATTGTATGCCTTTATTATCCAACAACCCACCGCAACAATGCCGTTGGCACAGTTTCAACACAACCGCAGAACTTGAGCAGGCGGCAACACAAGCAATATTACAGGCGGCGCTACAGGCCGTGAATCTGCGCGGAACATTCCATATCGTTCTAGCCGGCGGCACAACACCGCGGCATGTATATGAGTCACTGCGCAATGCTGATACAGACTGGGCTGCCTGGCATGTGTATTTTGGTGATGAACGTTGCCTGCCAGCTGACCATGTGGAACGCAATAGTTGGATGGCTGCTCAGGCTTGGCTGAACCATGTCGCTATCCCGCAAACCCAGATTCACCTTATTCCCGCAGAGAAAGATGGGCAGTTAGCAGCCAGCGCCTATGCACAGACGCTAGCAGGCATTGAGTTATTTGATTTGGTTTTGCTGGGATTGGGGGTAGATGGCCACACTGCCAGCCTCTTTCCTGGTCAAGAGCTAGGTAACACGTCCAATGCTCCAGCCGTTATTGTGGTTGAGAATGCGCCAAAATATCCGCCACAGCGAATTTCGCTCAGCGCGCATCGCTTGAGTGCGGCACGCAAAGTTATATTTCTAGTGAGCGGTGCTACGAAGCAGCAAGCAGTAAGAAACTGGCGCAATAGAGTCGCCATTCCTGCTGCTGCTATTAGTCCGACAAACGGTGTGGATGTCTATCTCGAAGCAGCACTGCTAGCGTGAGTTGCTTACCCTACCTGTACAATATATTTCCATAACTTACATTAAAGTAAATACATAACATTTTGATTGTGTGATAATTTAAATTATAATCCTTGGAAGATAATGCGTTATAATAAATAATTATTGCAGCATTGCGTTGCCCGGATTTATGGTCAACGTAACACTCATTTCATTTTGTGACAGCGGCCATTGCAGGGTTAGCATTACGGCCTGCATAATTTTTTCGAATCCAGCTTCGGATTGCGAAACCGTGAAATATGGCATACCTCGTAACTGGATCGGGTGGTTGTTATTCAGCACTAAATATCCGCCTAGTACACTATCATCCAGCACCAAGCCATTCATATCATTCAATTCGAGCCCACTGCCAAAACCGCCGAGAATTTTCTCACCCTGGATATAACGGCCGGCATAACCATCACAACTCGGCATCGCCAATGCCACACGTGTGAGAAAATTTCCTTGTAATGCGCTATCAAAGGTGTAACTAACGCATAAGCAATTAGCGTTCAGGCTAATGCGTTTTTGTATGGCTTTTCCACCAAACTCGGTGCTGAATAATATTCCCTCAGTATCCGATACGATCAGTTCGTAAGCAAGCTCAACCTCTTCGTCATCCAGCAGTAAGAAATCGCGAAATAAGGTCTGTGCATGGCTATCTGCCATCAAATTCGTCGCAGTGATTTCATGCTTGAAAGCCACTCGATCATGCGCTGAAACAATGCCACTGCCTTCGTGTGACTGCGTGGCCTGGTTGGATTCAATTTTACGGAAATAATGCTCCAACTGGCGGCGCAGAGTATCACCGAAGTTGTGGTGTAATTGATACGAATCAAATTCGGATATGCTGGCGCTACCGTCAAGTTTCACAACTGCTTGCAGCATTGCATTATGTAGAAAAATTTCATCGTGGCCATCACTGTCAGCATCGGTGCAAATACAGGCTGCACGTGGAAGAACCTTATCTAGTAAAGATTCCAACTTGACGATGGCGCCATACACTGCACGGCGCAGGTGTGGCAGATACAACCCGCCAAACAAGCCATGCCAGTATGCGTCGTTGGCTTGCGCAATATAAAGCTCATCATGCATCTCAAGTGTGCGCCTCTCTTCCGGTAAGGCATGCAAACGCTCAGATAACCCTAACATGCGCTTGTGCATCCAGTTCGATTCAGGATATCGGGTGAGAAAATTCTTCCAGATTCCGCCTCGCAGAAAAGCCTTGCGCTCTTCGTAATGGCCGCTTGCTTTTTCCGTATGGACCAAATCGGCATAAGTATGTGCAGCAGCCACCGGCAAAGTCCACTCGTTCATTTCAATGTAAGAGGTGGTAGGCAGATATACAATGCCACGAGTTTTTTCGTTTGCGTGATAGTCACGATAGGTCTGTGTGGTGATTTTTGATGAAGCCAGCACCCCACGAATAAAATCTTCCAGCCATCCTTTTTCATAAACCCACGCGTAAGTTTCTGGCCAGATGCCAAATTTTTCGATGTCATCGAAATACACGGCTGCTGCTTGCATGTCGGTACGCGTCAGGCTTTCCAAATAAGCCACTACATCATGCGCCGGAGAAAACGGCATGCGGTAACGTAACGCCTCTGAAATTGGAAACAGATCGAGTTTGCGTCCATCCTCTTCGGTAGTGAAATAGCCATTCAATTCTTCAACGCGCTTGCCGCTGCACAAGAAGTGGTAATCATCAACTGTGACGTACTTAATTTGGGAATCTGATAAGGCAGGAACTACCGTTGCCTCCCACACGCGTTCGGTTAACCATGCACCTTGTGCCCTAGCGCCCATTCTGGCTTCCAGTTTGTCAGATAACCTGACGATCTGGCCGATACGATCGCGGTTGGGAATGACCGCTAGAACCGGCTCAGTATCCCCACCACCGAACAACTCAACTTGGCCGCGTTGTACCATTTCAGTGAGTAATGCCATATCTTGCGGATATTTATTAAACAGGTAATCGAGCAACCAGCCGCTGAAATGTGCGGCAAAACGAAACTCAGGATAACGATGCAAGATATGCAGGAACGGCTTGTAGCAACGCTGATGCGCGTCATCCACCACTTCCGGGAAATTGCCCACCGGCTGGTGGGCATGAACACCAAAAAGCAAGGAAACTGTTTCGTGTGTTTTCATTTTTCGGACTCTGTGTTAATTGCCAATGACATTGGGATATCTCAAAAAATGGTCATGCTGACACCTACAGAAACGATGAATAATAGATTCTCTACGGTTCCCACAGTATCCACAAAATTGGGGCATAAAATCAATCTTTATAATCGAGTTTATCTAAGTTCAGGATGAACGGTCATATTGCAATTGGCAACAAAATTAGTAATTTTTCGTGTTCATCGTATCACTTCCACACACAAAGCATTCACAGCCAAAAAATATTGAGAAGCGGTATTAGTCACGAGGCAAATGCGAGCGCGCCATCAAGAACCACGACGCATCGTACCACCTGCTTCAGGTAAACCACCACCTTGGCTGATTGGAGAATTTAAGATGTCCGGAACTGGTAATTTCAAGTAACGATATAACTGCATTAAATTGCTGCGATAGAGGCGATCAAAACTTTTCACCGCATGGTCAGGATTGTAATCACCAAACCACCAAAACCAATCGGAACTTTCGCATGAAGCCAACTGTTTTTCTGCAGCCAAGCACTCTGCCTCGTTCAAACGGCCGCTTGCCACCACCAAGTCATAATTTTGTTTCGCCATGCACAACAAATCCCAAGCGCGGTTCTTGTCGGGCGAGCCAATCCAAGTGGAGAAATCACCGTAAACCCAACTACCGGCAACAAGACGCGATATCTCCCCTTCCTTGGCAAGCTGTTGGTTTTCTTCAGAATCTACAAGCCGATCCAGATATCCGCTATAGGTCATCGTGCTAATTGACGAGTGTGTTTGTAATGCAGAATATAAATCGGTAAAAAAATGATAGCCGTTATATGGATAATATTCCCAAGCGTTTTCACCATCAAGGATAACGCTGACAACTGGCACTTCGCCATCAGGTGCCTGTTGTGCAATCGCTTCGAGCTGAGAAACAAAATGCAGTGCGGCGTCCTTGCCATTCCAACGCGAGTATTCAAATCCGATCAAATCGGATAAGCGGTCATCTCGAAAAAAACAGCGCACACCATTTGCTGCACCTTGCAAGTGATAAGGGCGATAGAGATATTGTGAGCGCTCAGGCAAGTAATGCTCTGCGGTGCGCAAGCTATTAGCCAGCACACCTTCCCCACTCGCCGTCCAGCGGCATTTTTGCAGCGCAAACACTTCCAATAACTCAGTTGAAACTGCACCTTCTGCTGGCCAGACACCGTGGGGAGTGACGCCAAAGCGTGCCTGGTGACTTTTCTTGGCGGAATGAAGATGTGCCTGGACGCGCGATTTTCCGCCTGGATAGCATTTCGAATGCGGCAGGCTAATATCCGGTTTGCTATCACGAGCACTATTGAGATCCAGCAACAACGGCGCAAGCGGATGATAGTGAGGTGTCGTGGAAAGTTCTATTTGACCGCTATCGGCCAACTTGCGATAGCGCGGAATAATGCCGGTAATGACTTGTCCGATCAGGTCAAATAACCACTTGCGATCAGCATAATTAAAACTTTCGTTCTTGCTCATTAAGCGAATGACCAAGTCGTGTTCACGACGCACGCTTTCGCCACACCAAACCAAGTGATACCACGTCAATAAGTCGGCAAAATATTGACCAGACAGATAGGCAAGTTCTGTACTACCGCCGGGTTCGAGACTTTTATACAAGTCAGATAGACGCTTATAGGCGTGATACGGCGCGACCATACTATGATGGTTGCTACGGAAACAACTCGTCAGCACCAGATCGCGTTCAGCTGCGTTCAGATCATTGAGATTTTCACGCGCCAGCAGTCGCAACAACGGGTCGCGCATATGGCCGGTAATGAACTGCTGTTCGTAATCTTCCAGTTGATCCAGCAAAACCGGCACGAAATTCACTATCGCCTTCACCTGAGGATGCTGTTCCAGATGATACGCCATGTCGGTGTAATCCTTGATCGCGTGCAGATAAACCCACGGCAACAAGAAGTCTCCACTGGCATGATCGCGATAATCTGGCTGATGCATGTGCCAGAGAAAAACTAAATCGATTGGCCTGGACATGAAAACTCCATTTAATTAATATGAATAGGTCTTAGTTTAACGCACGCGGTGCACTTCCTGACCCAGCATGTCGGGAGTGATCAAGGTAATGCCGTTATCACTTACAAAAAAACGTCTCGCATCCTCTTCACGGTTAACCCCGGCGGTCATGCCCTCCGGAATGATGCAACCCTTGTCCACCACCACGCGCTTGAGAGTTACATTACGTGACACCTTTACGTTGGGCAAAATTACCGACTCTTCTACATTACTGTAACTATGTACGTGCACGTTAGAGAATAGCAGCGAATTCCGCACGCAAGCACCGCTGATGATGCAGCCTCCCGAAACTAAAGAATCCACAGCCATGCCACGGCGAGTAGTGTCATCGAATACAAATTTGGCCGGTGGTAATTGTTCCTGATACGTCCAGATCGGCCATTCCTGATCATACATATTGAGAGCAGGGGTGACCTTGGTAAGCTCCATGTTAGCCTCCCAGTAGGCATCTATTGTTCCCACATCTCGCCAGTAGGGTGCTTCACCATTCAGATTTACACAGCTTTCTTCAAAGCTCTGCGCAAACACGCGGTAGTGCGCGGACACCAGATGCGGAATGATATCCTTACCGAAGTCATGACTAGAATTATTATCATCTGCATCCCGCACCAGTTGTTCGTACAAAAAACGCGTGTTAAACACGTACACACCCATGCTGGCCAACGCCATATCAGGGTTTCCCGGGATCGGAGTGGGGTGGTCTGGCTTCTCGTTAAAATTCACCACTCGTGATTCATTATTCACACCCATTACGCCAAATCCACTAGCATCTTTGATAGGAACCTCGATACAGGCAACAGTCATATCGGCCTGTTTTTCAACATGGAAAGCGAGGAGCTTGCCGTAATCCATCTTGTAGACGTGATCGCCCGCCAAAATCAGCACGTACTCTGGATTGGTGTCACGCATGATATCCAGGTTTTGGAATACCGCATCGGCCGTGCCCCGATACCACATTTCCTCTATTCTTTGCTGAGCCGGTAGCACGTCAATGAATTCACCGAACTGGCCATTCAGAAAACTCCAGCCGCGCTGAGTATGCTGGATCAAGCTGTGTGATTTATATTGAGTCGCTACACCTATCCGTCTGATGCCAGAATTGACGCAATTTGACAGCACAAAATCAATAATTCGAAACTTGCCACCAAATGGCACAGCTGGCTTGGCTCGCCAATCTGTAAGTTGATGCAGACGGGTGCCACGTCCCCCAGCTAAAATCATGGCATATGTGCTTTTAGTTATTGAACTGACAAAACGTAAATTCTCAGGTAGCGGCATGACTCCCCTCCTAGTCGTTGATTTAGAATCTTGTTCATAACTGTATCAGAATTGTAATTATAGCCGGGTCTTAATTGTGGTTATAATCACCTCACCATGAAAAAGAATCTTCGCATCAAACTTGATCCACGCGCTGAACTATTGTTGCAAGGGCGACTGCATAATCCCTTCGCTTATCTTGGCCCACATCAAGAAAAAGATATATATATAGTGCGGGTATTTAACCCTTACGCAAGTGAAATTTGGCTGAAAACTACACATGGCAGCGAGGCGCTGGAACGCGTGCACCCAGATGGTTTATTCGAATGGCATGGTAGCGAAGAACCGCACCATCCCTATAGCCTAAGTATCAAGGAAAATGGACCGGGGCTAAACAACGGTATAGAGCGCTGGGTACATGATTGCTATGCCTTTGCACCAAAAATTTCAGACTTTGATCTACACCTTTTTAACGAAGGAAAGTTACATCAGGCCTATCGAGTACTCGGCTCACGTGCAACGCAAAATAACGGTATTCCAGGTGTACGTTTTGCAGTGTGGGCACCAAATGCCGAGCGAGTCAGCGTGATAGGCGAATTTAACCGCTGGGATGGTCGCATTCATCCGATGGCGGCTCATGGTTCCAGCGGTGTGTGGGAATTATTCATCCCGGAAATTGAACAAGGTATGTTGTACAAATTTGAGATCCGCAATCACGCCGGTATTTTGCTGGTCAAAACTGACCCCTATGCCAACGCATTTGAATTACGGCCTGGCACTGCTGCTCGCGCTGGAACTTCTATCCACCATACTTGGCAGGATGCAGAATGGATGGAGCAACGCAACAAATGGGACTGGCTACACGCACCTCTCAATATCTACGAAATTCATGCGGGATCATGGAAGCGTCACCCAGATGGGCGCTTTTATTCCTATATCGAGCTGGCTGAAAACCTTGTTCCCTATCTCAAAGATATGGGTTATACCCATGTTGAACTAATGCCGGTTTCGGAGCACCCACTTGACGAATCATGGGGTTACCAAGCGACTGGCTATTTCGCTGCGACCAGTCGCTTCGGATCCCCTGATGATTTATGCCATTTCGTAGATAACTGTCATCAGGCCGGAATTGGCGTGCTGCTCGACTGGGTGCCAGCGCATTTCCCGCAGGACGCATTTGCGCTGGCGCATTTTGATGGCACCGCGCTATACGAACACGAAGATCCGCGCCTCGGCTTCCATCAGGACTGGGGCACGCACATTTTTAACTATGGTCGTAATGAGGTAAAAAGCTTTCTGTTGTCGAGTGCGCATTACTGGCTGTCGCAATTTCATTTCGATGGCCTGCGTGTGGATGCGGTGGCTTCCATGCTATATCTCGATTATTCGCGCAAGGAAGATGAATGGCTACCGAACAAATATGGCGGGCGGGAAAATCTCGAGGCCATCGAGTTCCTGCGCGAACTTAACATAATGGTACATGACGTATTCCCGGGTGCATTGACATTAGCTGAGGAATCCACCTCATGGCCGGGGGTTTCGCGCCCGGTTTATCTTGGCGGGCTCGGCTTTTCCATGAAGTGGAACATGGGCTGGATGAATGACACACTTAGCTTCATGCAGTTAGACCCGATTCACCGCCGTTATCACCTTAATCAACTTACCTTTAGTCAGCTTTATGCTTATAGCGAAAATTTCATGCTGCCGTTTTCACATGATGAAGTGGTACATGGCAAGGGTTCGCTACTCGACAAGATGCCCGGCGATAGCTGGCAGAAATTTGCCAACCTGAGGTTATTACTTACATATCAAATGACGAGTCCGGGCAAGAAGCTCAACTTTATGGGCAATGAATTCGGCCAAGGACGAGAATGGAGATCGAGCTGGGAACTTGAATGGTGGCAGCTCGGCCTGGAGCCGCATCGGGGAATACAAAGCTTGGCGCGCGACTTGAATCATCTGTACCGTAACTTGCCGGCTTTGTATGAACAGGATTTCGGACAAGATGGTTTTTCCTGGATTGATTGTCAAGATGCCGAACGTTCGCTGCTGTCATTTTTGCGCCGTGGGCGAAATGGCGAGACAGTTGTAGCAGCCTTTAATTTCACCCCGATCCCACGTCACCGCTACCGCATCGGAGTTCCGTTCGATTGTGCTTATCGGGAAATTTTCAACAGCGATTCACACTATTATGGTGGCGGCAATCTTGGAAATCCCAGTGAAATTCATGCCAAATCTCTACCCTGGATGGGCCAACCCTACTCTGTCGAGATTGAGTTGCCGCCGCTCGCTGGTATTATGCTAACACCCGTCTGAGCATACAACTAATGTTGCGTACACCCTATTGCCCTTTATTGATCTTTGGAATTTATAACAAATCAAACTCATTATTTTCATCTTTGTAAGAAAGAAGCGGAATAATATTCTGCATATTGCAAGTATTCTGAATGACGAACCTCTGTCTGTAATAGTGAAATCGTCAATAATGTAAATGTCCAAACAATAATATTAAGACAACCATGTCGACTTTAATCCATTCGCCAGCTTGGCAAGCTTTAACAGCTCATCAAACAGAAATAAGCCAGCGAACCATGCGCGAGATGTTTTGCGACGATTCAAAGCGTTTCGACAAATTTTCCTTGCAGTTGAATGGCCTGCTGCTGGATTACTCGAAAAATCTCATTACCGCAGAAACACTCACGCTGTTGTTTAACCTTGCTCGCCAGTCAAAACTGGATGACTGGATCGCTTGCATGTTCAATGGCGACAAAATCAATACTAGCGAACAGCGTGCGGCGCTACACACTGCATTGCGAGCTCCCAGAGGCACTTCGGTGTATGTAGACGGCAAAGATGTGGTGCCAGACGTACATCGCGTGTTAGATCATATCCGTCATTTCTCCGAAACAGTGCGCAATGGAACGTTCTGTGGACATACCGACAAACCATTTCGGGACGTGGTAAATATTGGCATTGGTGGTTCAGCTTTAGGGCCGCTTATGGTCAGCGAGGCACTCAAGCCTTATGGCAGCGCGCAATTGAATGTGCATTTCGTTTCTAATGTAGATGCTACGGACTTGGCAGAAACATTAAAACGTCTCGATCCAGAAACCACTCTTTTTATAATTAGCTCAAAAACATTTACCACACTGGAAACACTTACCAACGCCCATTCAGCACGCGACTGGCTAGTTAAGCATTTGGGCGCAGACGAGACTGTCAGCAAACATTTCGTTGCGGTCTCAACCAACCTCGCTGAAACATCCAAATTTGGCATTAACCCGGAAAATGTGTTTGAATTTTGGGATTGGGTTGGCGGCCGTTACTCGTTGTGGTCGGCTATAGGTTTGCCCATTGCGCTTTATATTGGCATAGACAATTTTGAGCGCCTGCTTGCCGGAGCTCATGCCATGGACAAGCACTTTCGCGAAACTCCCCTGGAGCAAAACATGCCAGTAATACTTGGCATGCTTGGCATCTGGTACACCAATTTTTTTGGTGCAGCTTCGTATGCCATCCTTCCCTACGATCAATATCTGCAACACTTCCCAGCTTATCTGCAGCAGCTGGAGATGGAAAGCAATGGCAAACGCGTAGACCGCAATGGGCAGTTAGTGGACTATGCCACCAGCATGGTAATTTGGGGCGAACCCGGCACCAACGGCCAACATTCATTCTATCAACTGATACACCAAGGAACGCGCATGGTGCCTGCCGATTTCCTCGCGCCGATTACCAGCCACAACTCCATAGGCGAACACCATTCCATATTATTGGCGAATTGCTTTGCACAGACTGAGGCATTGATGCTAGGCAAAACTACTGTGGAGGCGCGTGCTGAACTTGAGCTGCAAGGCCTAAGTGGTGCAGCGCTGGAAGCACTGTTGCCTTACAAAGTATTTCCGGGTAACCGCCCAACCAATACATTATTATTTGATCAGCTGGATCCATACACAATGGGAATGCTGGTTGCCCTTTATGAACATAAAGTGTTTGTGCAAAGCGTGATCTGGAACATCAATGCTTTTGACCAATGGGGTGTTGAATTCGGCAAACAACTTGCCGGTAAATTACTACCTGAACTTCAAAGGAAAGAACACGTTTTTGCGCATGACTCATCAACTAATGGCTTGATCAATCACTTTCTCGCACGCCAAGTTTAGATATTAAACTGTCGAATTGTTCAGCCATAATTCAGTAATGCTAAAGAAAATAAAAGTTAATGACATCCGCTTAGGCATGTATATCCAAGAGGTCTGTGGCAGTTGGATGGATCATCCTTTTTGGAAAAGCTCATTCAAGCTGACTGAGGATAAAGACCTTAATACTCTCAAAAATTGTGGAGTGGACGAAATATGGATAGACACTAGCCTAGGCTTGGATGTCGATGCCGGAGTAACAACACATTCGCAAAATGAAGAGGCACTTAAGGTCGAGAGTGAACTGAAGAAAGTCGAGCAAACCCCACAAAAATCTGAAGCACTTGTATCCTTGCAGATCGAGTTAATTGCAGCGAAAAAATTACACACCAAGACTAAAGAAGCAGTTGTCTCCATATTCAAAGATGTACGCATGGGTAATGCACTCAAGCTTGATAGTGCGGTATCACTCGTAAATGAATTAAACCAATCAATAACACGCAATCCCTCTGCATTGATATGTTTGTCCCGGCTTAAAACTGCAGATAATTATACCTATTTGCATTCAGTCTCCGTCTGTATCCTCATGATTGCACTGGGGCGGCAGCTAGGAATGAAAGACGATATGCTAAAGCAAGCTGGCATTGCCGGATTGCTGCATGATGTCGGCAAGGTTTTTATCCCCAACGAGGTGCTCAACAAGCCAGGGAAATTGACGGAAGAAGAGTTCAATATAGTTAAAATGCACCCGCTAAAAGGATGGGAATTTCTCAAAGACTCTAATGAGGTAAACGATTTGGTGTTGGATGTCTGTCGACATCATCACGAGCGCGTAGATGGCATGGGCTATCCAGACAAATTATCCGGAGAGGCGTTAACTGTATTTGCGCGTATGGGTGCGGTATGTGACGTATATGATGCAATCACTTCAAATCGCTGCTATAAACAAGGATGGGAACCTGCGGAATCCATCCGCAAGATGGCAGAATGGAAAAATGGGCATTTCGATGACGTCATCTTTCATGCCTTCGTTAAAACGGTTGGCATTTATCCAACCGGCACCTTGCTTAAGCTGAAATCCGGCCGCCTAGGTGTAGTGACTGACCAATCGAAGAAAAGTTTGGTCAAGCCCATAGTGAAAGTGTTCTTCTCAACCCGCTCTAACGTGCATATTCTGCACGAAATAATCGACCTATCGAAATCGACAGACAGTATCGCCAGTATGGAAAATCCACTGCAATGGGGATTCGATTTAGGCGAAATTATGGGTTTTTAGCGCCAAAGTTGTCCAAATATAACATTTAATTTAGCTGCAATTTAAACCGATTTGATTTATTTACACCACGGCGTTGCATCAGATAACTGAAATTGTCCTGTCATAGTGTGCTGTTTGGCGAAGGATATCAGTTGCTTCCGCAACACTAACTTTGATCACTCCCCTACATTATTCACATGATGGATTTCGATGGTGGCGTGGACAATTTCTTCATGTTGGGCGAGCTGCTTATGCACGCGCCGAGGTGTCAATGTTTTGTCGTTGGTATCGACGCTTAGCGCACAAGAATATGCTCGCGTACCTACACGCCAGACGTGAAGGTCAGTAATCAATGTATTTGCTGTTGCCGACCCTGGTTCTATGGCCTTCCTGATTTTGTCCACAACAGGATGATCCATCTCACGGTCGAGAAGCGCTGTTCCAGTCGCAATGATCAAATTCTTAGACCAAATCGCTACCAATATCGCACCGACTATCCCAATAGCAGGGTCCAACCACGACCAGCCATAGGCCCAACCACCTGCCAGGGCAATGATGGCGAGCACTGACGTAGCTGCGTCAGCGATTACATGCACATACGCTGACTTAAGGTTGAGGTCATGATGATGCGGATGATCATGATGCTCGTGGTGGTGGTGGTGATCATGCGCTCTGCCAAGAATAATTGCGCAAACAACATTTACAGCAAGACCGATGGCCGCAACGATCATCGCTTCCAGATAGTGAATCGGCTGCGGTGAAAAAATACGCTCCACTGAGCTAATAACCATCATTACGGCGATACCCAAGAGAAAGATTGCGCTTGTGAATCCGCTCAGCACTTCAATTTTCCATGTGCCAAATGTGAAACGCGGATCTTGGGCATAGTGTCGAGCTGATGAGTATGCAAAAGCGCTCAAGCCAATGGCCACAGCATGAGAGCTCATGTGCCAACCATCTGCCAACAATGCCATTGAATTAAACCACCAGCCCGATATGATTTCCACGACCATCATGGCGATAGTTATCCACATGACCGCGCGCGTGCCACGCTCGGCAACATGACGGCCTTCGTCGAAGACGCGATGATGAGAATAAGATGGCTGGTTACGGGTCTGCATAGCTGATTATTATTGCCCTATCGCGATAACGTGATCGCGAGGAATATAACGTAAAGGCCACCATTTACAAGCAGCGTCCACACCGGCAATCCGCCTGAACGTGCATGGAACCGGAGCCACGCGGCAGCGACCAAGGTGACAAGTATGCCGGTCAACACTACTATACGCGGTTGCCAAGGTGTCAGCATAATTCCAATAGCGGGTAACAGCGTTCCTTGGAACACCATCGCCCCGGTAATGTTCCCGAAAGCCAACGTATCTTTACCACGTCGAATCCATAAAATACTGTTTACTTTTTCAGGAAGCTCGGTCGCTATCGGGATAATAAGCAGAGAAAGCAGCAATGCAGAAATACCCAAGATGTGCGAAGTACCCTCAATACCGTGGATGAACCCCTTGGCACCAAAAACAAGCAGTGCCAACCCGATTCCTAGTTGCAGCAAGATAGTCCATAAATTAGTCGGCAACCCAAGTTTTGCAAAAAACATCTTGCCCTCAGCCACAGTGCCATGCCCGTCCTCGACCAGCTTTTCCGAGGCACGCAACGTAAGTAGGATGTAAACGAAATAGGTGAGAACCAGTGCAAAACTTAGCGCGACACGGAGGATGCGCGCCTCTTGCGGAATGTACATAGCCACCGCGGCGAGAATGAAAGCGAACAGAAAAAAATTTAAATCCCGTATGAAACCGCTACGTTCCGGCCGGACATGGCCATTGACTCCGCGCCGATGAAGAATGGCAAATGCCATAAGGCAAGTAGAGAGCGTCGATAGCATTAGCGGTGCGCCCAGAATAGCGCCGACACCAATTTCTTCATTAATGCTGATGTTCTTTGTACCGGCGAACAGTGCGAGCAGTGGAACCATTGTTTCGGGCAAGGCCGTTCCGATGGCAGCGAACACAGAGCCTGTCACGCCTTCCGATATTTTTAGTTGCTCTCCAAGGTGCTCTAATGCATTAGTAAAGAGTTCAGAGGCTGCAAGAATAATAAAAAGCATCATCACCAGCTCAAAAACAAGATTCGTCATACGTATCCCCTCAATATTTCATGCAAATGTCATATTCATGCTCCGCGCCTTGAAAAATCTTTAAGCCGAAAACCGAGCAACCACAGCACAGCGAAATACACCGTCATGCCCATCACCACCAATCCAGTTAGCCGCCAGATACGCATCCAGCCTCCGCTGGTGAGCCAGCTTTGTTCACTCCCCATACCAAACCAGAGCGTCAACCCCAGCACCAGCATTGCCGCACCTAGTTTTGCGAGAAACTTGCCCCAGCCAGGTTCTGGTTGGTAGATGTCACGCTTGCGCAGTAAGTAGAACAGGATGGCAGAGTTAAGGCAGGAACCAAGGCCAATGGCCAGCGCCAACCCTGCATGTTGGAGCCAGCCAATGAACAGCAGATTCATCGCTTGAGTAGCAAGTAAGGTAATGATGCCAATTTTCACCGGGGTCCTGATATCCTGACGCGCATAAAAGCCCGGCGCCAGCACCTTCACCGAGAGGATGCCGATCAGGCCGACGCTGTAGCCGACCAGAGCGTTACGCGTCATAAGCACGTCGTGTGCAGTAAATGCGCCATGCTGAAAGAAGGTTGCCAGAAGTGGCACTGCAATCATGCCTAGCGCAAGTGCTGCGGGCAGGGTCAGCATGAAGGTCAGGCGTAACCCCCAGTCGAGCAGCTTGGAATACTCTGCCGGATGGCCATCGGCGTGATGCTTTGATAGCGATGGCAGCAGAATAGTGGCAATTGCAGCACCCAGCACGCCGGATGGAAACTCCATCAGGCGGTCGGCGTAATAAAGCCAGGATACACTGCCCGCAACCAGAAACGAGGCAAAGATGGTGTTAATGATGAGGCTGATCTGGCTGATCGATACACCGAATACCGCTGGCCCCATCTGTTTGATGATGCGCCACACGCCCGCATCCTTCAGGTTGAGGTGCAGGGTCGGCAGCATACCTATTTTTTTCAGAAATGGCAGCTGGAATGCAAGCTGCACAAACCCTGCTACGAACACCGCCCATGCCAGCGCCATAACAGGCGGATCAAAATACGGAGCCAACCACAACGCAGCGCCGATAAAACACAGGTTAAGCAAAATGGGGGTGAATGCAGGTACCCAAAATTTATTGTAGGTATTAAGTATCCCCGAAGCCACGGCGACCAACGAAATAAAAAATATGTAGGGAGAAGAAATGCGCAGCAGCTGAACGGTAAGATCAAATTTCGCCGGCGTCGCAACGAAACCAGGTGCACTGACGTAGACCAAAATCGGCGCAGCAATTATGCCGATAAGCGTAACAATGAACAGGATGATTGCCAGCAATGTGGTTACATGATCGACCAACAACTTGGTTTCCTCATGCCCACGTCGGTTTTTATATTCGCCCAGAATTGGTACGAATGCTTGGGAAAATGCCCCTTCAGCAAATAAGCGGCGCAGCAGGTTGGGTAACTTGAAAGCGACGAAGAATGCATCGGTCGCCATGCCCGCACCGAAAACGCGCGCAACTAATATATCGCGAATTATGCCAAGTATGCGCGAAGCCAGCGTAAAGCTGCCTATGGTTCCAAGAGCTTTAAGCAGGTTCATTTATAGTCCGTTTGGAATGTGCATGTGTCTTGAATCACGGTGCTCTTTGCACAAAACTAGAATTTTCTAGTTGAACAGGTATAACAAGTGGTGTGTCTATCTGAACTTGCCAGATTAAGCGTATTTAAATGCTCAATCTGAGCATTCATGAATTCGCTTGATGGATGTATGGAACTTTGCAAGCTGAACAAAAGTATTGTAGCAGGGATATTGCACAGCAATAACATGTAAGACTCACTGTTATCGTGAAATTGGATGAATAAAATTTCAAATTTTTTCTTTCAGCATTTATTATGCTGGATCATGCTCAATGCCACGGCCTCAGCGACCTGTATGCCGTCCACTGCAGCGGAAAGTATGCCGCCTGCATAACCCGCGCCCTCCCCTGCTGGATAGAGTCCTGAGGTATTCAGGCTTTGAAAATCTTCGCGGCGCTTGATGCGTACGGGAGAAGAAGTTCGAGTTTCCACGCCAGTGAGCAAGGCATCAAACATGGCAAACCCTTTAAGCTGTTTATCGAATGCCGGGATAGCTTCTCTTATCGCTGCAATAGCGTAATCCGGTAGCGATGCAGAAAGGTCGCATAGGTGCACACCGGGCGCGTAAGACGGCACAACAGACCCAAGCGTAGTGGAAGGCCGGTTTGCGAGAAAATCACCCACTTTTTGAGCCGGTGCATAGTAATTGCTGCCGCCCAGCTCAAAGGCGCGTGATTCCCAGTACCGTTGCAACTCAATGCCGGCCAATGGATTTCCCGGATAATCAGCTGGGGTAATGCCCACAACAATCCCGCTATTGGCATTGCGCTCGTTGCGCGAATACTGACTCATGCCGTTGGTAACAACGCGACCTTCCTCGGAAGCAGCTGCTACCACGGTGCCGCCCGGACACATACAGAAGCTGTAGACTGAACGGCCGTTGTCACAGTGATGCACAAGCTTGTAATCGGCCGCACCCAGCAGAGGGTTACCAGCGTTCTTACCAAAGCGGCAGCGATCAATCAGTGGTTGCGGATGTTCGATGCGAAAACCTATGGAGAATGGTTTTGCCTCCATGTATACGCCACGCTGATACAACATATGAAAGGTGTCGCGCGCACTGTGCCCAACAGCGAGCACAACGTGATCGCTGGCAATGAGTTCGCCACTACCCAGCACCACTCCCCGGACTTGTCCATTGTCGATAACGATATCTTCAACTTTGCTCTGAAAACGAATTTCTCCACCGAGGGTTTCAATGCTCGCACGCATTTCTTCCACCATTCCCACCAGCCGAAACGTGCCAATATGTGGCTTGCTCACATAAAGAATTTCCTCTGGCGCACCCGCCTTTACGAATTCCGTGAGCACCTTGCGACCGTAGTGTTTGGGATCTTTAATTTGGCTATGCAGTTTGCCGTCAGAAAATGTTCCTGCGCCACCTTCACCAAACTGCACGTTGGATTCTGGATTGAGTTTGCCTTGCCTCCACAGACCGAAAGTGTCTTTGGTACGCTCGCGCACGGATTTACCGCGCTCCAGAACAATCGGACAGAAACCCATTTGCGCCAAAATTAGAGCCGCAAATATTCCACAGGGACCGGTACCAATCACGATTGGACGAGAAACCGGCTTGGCCGGCGCATGAGTTACAAAATGGTAACTTGTATCTGGTGTGAGTGAAATATGCTTATCGCCTTGCAAGCATTGAAGCAGCGCAGCTTCGTTCTTAACCTCTACATCCAGCGTATACGTGAAAACGATAGCCGATGGCTTGCGGGCATCATAGCTGCGGCGAAATATTACATAGCCAATCAGCTCATCCACGCTAATACCCAGCCGTTTTAGAAGCGCGGTCTTGAGATCATCATCAGGGTGGTTTAAAGGAAGCTTAACTTCAGTCAATCGCAACATGCACAGTATTCCGGATATATTCTGTCAAGGAGTAACAAGGAGCCAGTTAGTGGCAAAGGATCATTTTACCGCAAGTAGATTTTTTAGAAATTAAGTATCAAGTTATGCATGTGTTCATTCTGTAATGTTGGGCTTCATTTCATTCAGCCCAACCGCGCTCAACGTGATGAAAAACTTGTAGCATGAACCACACTCGCTGGAAGATGAAAAACCAAGGGAACCTTAGACCCTCTTGTTATCTTTTATGCGCGTTTTTTTAGGATAAACATGAGATTGCAACCCAAAGAGGTGAATGCCATTGCACAAGCTGCCCGTGATGCCTTTACGCCTGGTACAGCAGTGTTTCTCTTTGGTTCCCGAGTGGATGACAGCAAGCGTGGGGGGGACATTGATTTGCTGGTTGAGATTCCCGAAGCCATGGCTCCTGCGGAGTTGGTGCGCCGTCGCACCCGTTTTGTTTCACGCATCTACCGGCTGCTTGATGAACAGCGCATTGATGTCGTCATTGCCACGCAAGGCCAGCAAGATTCTCGGGAGGTAATTGCTGCGGCAAAACGTGAAGGAATCCAGGTGGCGCGAGTATGATGCCGACAGACAAAAAACCTACCGCGCTATTGAAGCATATAATGCGATGTAGTAGACTTTTATTTACTTAGGCCGAAATATCGGGTGGGTCACAGTAGCCCGGGAAAACCGGCCCCGAATACGATGCAGAAGAAAGGTGGGCAATCATGAGCAAGCGCTTCCAAAATTGGGCTGAGACCTGGATCGAGGATAACATCCTTCATGGCGGTAATCCCGACATCGAGAACTACGATGCGCGGGCAAGACGGCTGATGGATGAAATGTACGCCGCGGCGGCTGCGGCCAACTTCTCAGACTTAGAGACTGCGGAGGAGCGGAAGCACCTTGCACCCCTGGTTTTGGCGAAGGTCTCGGACGACACCGAATTTGACTACGATACATTTACGCTCAAGTATCTACTGGCGGCGGAGTTTGAAGACGGCGACTGAGCCCCGCCTGTCCGACATACTCACACCGGCTCACCAACGCATTCAGGATGCGCCCATGGAAGATTTGGAATCAATTAGGGTCTTGACCCGAATGCCACTAAGTTAAGCACCTTTAGCCATGGTATCTGCTCCTATGCAGAGTCATCTTCATTTCATGTCGTGGAGCGGTTAATAACTGATACGACTTGGGCCTTCGTTTCACTGCTCTAGGTTCACTTCTACCTGGTCGTTCTGGCACGATATAATCGGAGATAGACTCATACAGTAACTGGATTAAGCGGCGCACCTCTTGATGGCTGATTTTGGTCTTTTGGTCTGATTAAGCCCAGTAGGATGAGCTGAATGAAATGAAGCCCAACATCTCACCGCCCACCATAACCATCTACTCTATCACCCATTTCTCCACCCCAATTCGATGCTGCCATTCCCCGCTCAATCTTGCTATGCAATGTTGAATGTGGCCAATCAACAGGGAGAGTGACCCAGCCATGTTTTACGGGATTGAAATGAATGTAGCCAATATGTCGCACCAATACATCGGTGCGTCGTTCAGCAAGATTAACAGTGAAGAAGATGCCTCCCGCTGCGTCGGCACGTCGGTAACGCATGTGTTCATTCCCATGTAATGTTGGGCTTCATTTCAGTCAGCCAAAACTACTAGGCTGACAGTTCAGTTTGAAAGTTGCGTCGAAGTCGAATAATGCCTCGATTTTAAGATAAACTTATAGTTCGCCATGGAATAATCAATCGCGAAAGGGAGCGAGGTTATTTTTTACTTCGACCCATCGAAACTGAATTCTCCGCGTAGCCGCTTCATCCAATCCGGCAATCAAGCGGGACTGCGTAAAAGCGCGCAGCCTTTTTTTCGTTATTAAGAGGTAGCCCATAGCTTTGAAAAAATGCAAAGAGTGTGGGAAGGATGTTTAATCAAGCGCTAAGACGTGCCCACATTGCGGCGTTAAGAATCCAGGGGTCACTACTAAAACCATGGTTGTTGGCATATTGATTCTCATGTTCTTGGGGTGGCTCATTACCCAATGCTCATCGGGTAACGACTCAAATAAAATAAATTCAAAAATTGGCATTTCCATACCTGATGGCACGAAAGCCGAAACAAAATTATTAATTGAAAACAATTTTCTAAAACTCAGGGCTGTATGCCCTGGCCTTGACAAATATGCTGAGTCGTTAAAATTCGATGGCGTTGACGATAACTTTGAATCTGCTTCAGAAGATGCACAAAGTGCAGAGATTAAATTCTTGATATCGAAAAATAGCAGTGGGATTCCTGTAAATTACTTGGCTGCTGGTAATCGTTGTTTCTTTGAAATATCACGAGATGGATCAAGGGCTTTTATATCAAAGCGTGCATGCCAATCAATTTGCCTTGATCGGGATATGACCCACAATAAAAAAGAAGTTATTGAACTACCTCTGAAATAACACATGCATAACGAATATGGCTGGATAGTGCGAGCGAAGCAAAGCCACCGTCTGAATTGTTTGTTGAACAAACTTGGACTGGCTGAGACTAAGAGGAAAAAGTCTCCATTCATGTGTATTAAACTCATCGTGTCGCTTATCTTTTACCATTGGCATTCGCAACAAGGAGAAGCAAATTGAAAGCTTTAATAATCACCATGCTTGTTGCTGGCATTTTCATGCTCGCCGGATGTGCTGAGCCGGAGCCAAGAGTCGTGCCAAGGCCAAAAGTTAATTGGAATGACGTTCAATCCATTGCAAGTGCAATCAGTGTTCAACGTGACGATTTAAATAAAATCACAAACTTTAAGGGTCCAAACAGTAGTAGCGGTATTCTGGACACAGTTTTATTACGTGCATGGAAATCGGATGAGGGTGGAGGGTTCGGTTATCAGATATACGTTATAGATTACTACCATGGCGATTGGCGTTTTTACGATACGGCGACTGATTCAAAAGGCAATAGTCTTGTTATTAAACTTAATTCACGAGATGTCAGTTCTTGTGATTACGTTACCTGCGCCCACCAAGAACATCTTGGAATCAATGTGTCGCGGGAGTACTTGGAAAAAAATCAGGAAAACGGTATTGTTTTCAAGTTAAACGGCAAAGGGGGTGAAGAGACCTTTACCATTCCTTCAACTTATATCAAAGCTTTTTTGTCAGTCGTTAAATAAATGCACCAGTTATGTTTTTAGTTCGAAATCGTTAGCAGTTAAAACGATGAAAAATGTAATATCTATTTATAATACCTTGCTTTCATATTCAAGGAATTTCCGCGTCATTCATACGTTTTAGAATAATTTCAGTCTTTCTTAACATGCCTCGTGCTTCACGATGAAGGTCATAATAGCGCGGATTAGGAACCATAGAGGCAAGCTTAGCAGCTTGTGGCGGAGAAAGTTGGGCTGCGCTAACGTGGTAATAATACCGAGCAGCTGCCTCTGCACCGAACACACCATTGCCCCATTCTATGACGTTCAAATAAATCTCAAAAATACGCTGCTTGGTCATCATCTGTTCCAGCATCACGGTGATAAGCACTTCCTCTGCCTTGCGCCATGGCGTGCGTTTGGTGGATAAAAATAAATTTTTTGCCAACTGCTGGCTGATGGTAGAGCCGCCCGCTACGATCTTGCCCTTTTTCATGTTTTTTTCATAAGCTTTCTGGATGCCTTCCCAGTCGAAGCCTTCGTGGTCAACAAATTTAGCGTCTTCAGAGGCAATCATGGCTCGTTTGAGATTGTTGGATATCTTTGCATAGGGCACCCACTGATGCCTTAACTCAGCGTCCGGGTGCTTGCTTTGCATCATTAGCAATCGTTGATCCATGAAGGCGCTAGTGGAGGGATTGTGTTTTGCCCACCAAGCGACGTGCGCAAAAATCCACAGTTGATAGAGCAGTAAAAGTAGCAGCAGTACTCCGACTATGCGCCATATCCCGGACCATAGTTTTTTCATGACGTGACCGTTGATTTGCTCAAATCAGACGCAGTGTGGAGATGACGGTGGCGGTATCGGGGCGTATGTTGCGCCACAGAAAGAATGACTCGGCGGCTTGCTCAACCAGCATGCCAAGTCCATCCGCAAGCCTCGCTGCGCCTTGCTCTTTGGCGAAGAGCAGGAAAGGAGTTTCCTTTCCATACATCATGTCGTAGGCTAGTGCATCAGGCGCAAAAATTCCCCCGCGTTTCGCATTTTCACCTCGCGGCAACGGCGGGAGTGAGTCAGCCAAGCTGCTGGAAGTCGCATTAATCACACAATCAAATTGCGAACCTGCGAGAGCGATATAGCTACTGCCCTGAATGGGGCCGTGCGAGGCAAATACAGCGGCCAATTGGTGTGCCTTGTCTTCAGTACGATTCACTACCGTAATAATTGCTCCTGCATTGAGTAGTGGTAGCGCCACGCCATATGCCGCACCGCCTGCCCCCATCAGCAATACGCGCTTACCCTGCAATGTGAAATCAAGATTACGTTCGATGTCGGCAACTAACCCTGCGCCGTCGGTGTTATCGCCAATTATCTCTGTGCCATCAAATTTTAGCGTGTTCACGGCCTGAGCCGCTTGTGCGCGGACGGTGAGTTGAGTGGCAAGTTGGAACGCTTCAAACTTGAATGGAACGGTGACGTTCACGCCGCGGCAGCCTTCATCACGCAAAGTCAACACGGTGTCACGGAAGCCATCCAACGGTGCGAGGATTGCCTCATAGCTTAAATCCTGTCCGGTCTGATAAGCGAATTGGGTGTGAATCAGCGGTGATTTACTGTGTGAAATTGGATTGCCGATTACGGCATAGCGGTCAGTCATAGTGCTGAAATTATAACGTTATACCGTGTACTTTATGAATATTTTCATAGAGATAATCTCATCAAAAATAAACATTAAAGGAAGTTTAGATTTTATATCAGATTATCCAGAACAAGATTTGCTGGTCTGTTGCTTCAAATGACTCAACGCAAGAATAATTGAGAGGACATCCTCTCAAATGAACAATGTGCCCCGCCACTTCGGCGGAGCTTACTCAATTTTTGACACCTGGAAATCTAGAAATTAGCGATTAGTGACACTCTTGCAGCAATGGGTGAACCAGGTGAGATATTGTTGTTATTGTGGGCGGAAGCAAAATATTTAGTATCAAACAGGTTTTCGATATTCAACTGAGCCCGCAGATTTTTATCAATCTTGGCATAGACTGCCGCATCAACCCGAGTGAAACCCGGCAAGCGAACAGTATTGTCAGTCGAGGTGTACATGGCGCTACGATTGATCACACCAAGCCCAACACCCCATCCCGGGGCGAAATCATATCGGTTCCATAGTGAGA